>JBFGCM010000086.1:0-15555 GCA_041581135.1 Acidimicrobiia bacterium | reverse complement strand
GTGGCCGTGTTCATAGGCATGATCGTGGCGTCCGTGGTCGGCTCCGGCATCCCGCTCCTACTGGAGCGCCTCGGGCAGGATCCCGCACTGGCGGCGAACATCTTCTTGACGATGTTCACGGACCTGGTCGGCTTCGGCGCCTACCTGCTCACGGCGGCACTGTTGTTGTAGCTCAGGCGGCCGTGCTGTCGGCGTCCAACAAGAGTTCGCCGATTGCGTCGACCACCATGGGATCGAACTGCGTGCCGGCGTTCAACTCGAGCTCGTCCAAGGCCTCGGATCGCGCCATCGCGTCACGGAACGGTCGGGGCATGGTCATGGCGGTGAAGGCGTCGGCGACCAACAGGATGCGCGCCAGCAGTGGGATCTCGTCGCCTTGGAGGTTCCGGGGATAGCCCTTGCCGTCGAAGCGCTCGTGGTTGGCGAGCACTGCCTCTCCGGCCTCCGGGTGCACCAGACCACCAACGAGCTCGAAGCCCTTCTTGGGATGCTCCTTGATGATCTCCCACTCGTCTTCGGTCAGGGGACCACGCTTGTGGAGGATGCGGTCCGGCACGCCGATCTTGCCGACGTCTTGGAGCAGGGCCGCTACCCGCAGATGCTCGAGCTTCGACGTGGAGAGAGACAGGTGGGCGCCGATCGCCACCGCGATCTCGGCGGTATGGGCGGCGTGGTCGGCCATGCTGGGGTCACGCAGTCGCAGCACTCGGACGAGGAGATCCACGATCTGCATCCGTCCGTTCCGATTGGAGGCGGCGTTCGTGCGACCGAGCGTCACCACCTCGCCGGCGATTCGGGAACGGTTCTTGCCCTCACGCTTGGCGAGATAGAGGGCCCGATCGGCCGCCTCCATGAGCTCGTCGCGATCGACGGCGTGCTGTGGCACCGAAGCGATGCCCAGGCTCACGGTGACCTTGCCCACCCCGGAGATGGTGAGGGCTGCCACTTGCTCACGTACGCGCTCGGCGACGAGCTGAGCGCCCTGAGGATCGGTTTCGGGCAGGAGCATGCCGAACTCCTCGCCGCCGATTCGGCAGACGATGTCGGCGGATCGAATCGTGTCCGCCATGATGGCCGACACCTCCTGGAGCACCCGGTCGCCGGCGGCGTGGCCCCGGGTGTCGTTGATGATCTTGAAGTCGTCGATGTCGGCAATCACCACCGAGAGCGAGCGCCGATGGCGCAGCCCGCGATCCATCTCCTCCGACAGCCGTTCGAAGTAGTAGCCGTGGTTCTTGAGACCGGTGAGCCAGTCCGTGACCGACAGGTCCTGTAGCTGGCGCACCAGGTCTTCCAGCTCGTCGTTGCGGACCTTCTCTCTTTCGTAGAGCCGAGCCACCTCATCCAGGACCGGGCGGGTGACCTCGGGGGACAGCAGACCCGATCCGGCGGTCACGGCGCGCACCGCTCCGACCACCTCGTCGCGCTTCTGCTTCAGGACGTAGGCGCGGGCTCCGGCAGCGACCAGCTCGGCGACCCTGTCGGCGTCGCTCTCACCGGCGACGGCCACGATCTTGGCGGAGAAGTTGGTGACCGCCCGAAGCTCCCGTGCCTTCGCCGCCGCATCGGGTCCCAGCGATGCAACGTCCACGACGGCCACGTCGGGGGCCATCGCCGAGGCGACGTGCAGCGCTTCGTCACCATCTCGTGCGGTGGCGACCTCGAAAGGACCGTCGGCGTCCAGCGTGCGCTCGAGCGCAGCCAGCTCAGCCGGGTCAGACTCGACAATGAGCACGCGGGGCAAGACCCCAGATCGGTCCATAAGGCAACATCGGCACCGTCGTGACGGCGCTTTAGAGGTCCGACCAACCCGGCAGGACGGAGCTCAGGAGCCGAGAATCACGTCACCGACCGCGTCGAACTGGCCCACGAAGACCATTCGGAAGCCCTCTTCGAACCGGACGAAGTAGTGCTCGTCGAGCAGCGCGAGCTGTTCCGGTGTGGGATTCTCGGCCAGTACCGCTTCGACGGCGTCGGCAGAGTCGACGACATGGGCTTCGAGGATCGGCGGGAACTGCTCGACGACGTCACCGACCACGTTCTGGAGGTCGACGTCGGTGAGCTCGTTGTAGCTGGTCGGGTCGAGCAGCACAACCACGATGTCGCCACCGTCGCCGGCGACGCGGCTCACGATGCGGTACTCGGGGATACCGAGGACGGGTGCTTCGCTCGTGGTGGTCGTCGACTCGGGAGCCGCTACCGGAGGGGACGTGGTTGCGGACGATCCCGCCGTGACGGGCGTGGTTGCGACGGTGTCGGACGTACTGGTGGTCGTGGAGCTGTCGGTGTCGGCACCGCGGTTGCACGCGGCACCGAAGAGGAGGATCGCCCCTCCGGCGACCCACACCAGCCATCTCCTACCCATGTCGTTCACCTTACCCAACCGCGCACAGAACGGTCATCGGAACTCGAACGGATTTCTCTCCTGCTGCGAGTAACGACGCAGTCGTCACGGGCGGTTCCCGGACCACTCGTCTTGCATCACCATGCGGAACCGCTCGGCGAGCACGGCGGCGAGCTCCGGATCGGCCGACTCTTCCCAGCCGGCCTCGAGCAGCGCCAGGCTCGGCCGCCACGCCGGGATCCCGACGGCGACGTCGACTGCGGCGTGCCAGTCGCCCGCCGGCCTCGGCTGGCCGGTGTAGTGGGCTTGGAGCTTTCGCGCCACGCGGACGGCGGCACGCAGGTGTTTGGCGGCGCCGGGGGGGACTCCGTCGGCGCCCACGTCGGTCATCCAGTCGAAGTACCGCTCCTCGGTCCACGACTCGGGTTGGTCGATCACCGCCTCGTAGAGCCCGTCGATTGCCTGTGCGAGGAACAGATACCGGCTCATCGGGCGGTCTCACGTGCCACCAACTCCAGGAACCCGCTGCGCAGCTTCATGGTCAACGGCCCGGCCCCGAACTCGACGTTGCCAAGTCGCCGCACCGGGAGCACCTCCTTGAAGGTGGAGAACGCGCAGGCTTCGTCGGCGCTCTCCATTCGCGCCAGGGGGAAGGCACCCTCGTCCACCCGAATCCCCAGCTCGGCGGCGACCTCGATGACCGCGGCCCGCGTGATCGACTGCAGGATGCCGAGGTCCAATGCCGGCGTCTCCAGCCGTCCGTCACGGAACCACGCCACGGAGTACGTGGGCCCTTCCAGCACGATGCCGTCACGTGACACGAGCACGGCATCGTGGAATCCGGCGGCCTTGGCGGCGCGAGTCGCGGCCACGTTCGGTGCGTATGACAGCGTCTTGGCTCCCGTCAGCTCCGAGGCGGTGCCGGCGGCGTGCCACGGCGCCGGGGTGGGCAGGGCCGCGAACTCCTCCGGCTGCTCGGGAGGCGGATCCACGGTGACGATGGTTCGCGGGCCGTCGAGGCCGGGCCGCTCGGTCCCCGCGGTCACGAACAGGCGGACCGCCGCCTCATCGTTCGGACCCAGACCCCGTCCGGCCTCGGCCCGATCCAGCACCCATGCTTCGATTTTGCTTCGGGGCGGCAAGACCAGCCCAAGAGCACCGGAACTGACCTCCAGCCGGTCGAGGTGGGCGCCGAGCCGAAACGGCACACCGTGATACGCATGCATCGACTCGAAGGCGCCGAAGCCCCGCTGCAGGGAGAGGTCGAACACCGAAATCGAAGCTTCGTTCGCCGCCCACAACCGGCCGTCGATGAGCACCTCAGGGAGAGCCATTGAACGGTTACCTTAGGTGTATCGCCCCGCCGGGACTCAGCCTCGAAAACGATTCGTGATGGGGAGGCGGCGATCCTTTCCGAACGCCTTGGTGGTGATCTTGACCCCCGGTGCCGCCTGCCGCCGTTTGTACTCGTTGCGATCGACCATTGCGGTGACTTCGGAGACCAGGTCTGCCGGCAGCCCTGCCGCCACGATTGCGTCGGGCGACAGGTCATCCTCCACGTACAGCTCCAGGATCCGGTCGAGCACGTCGTACGGCGGCAAGCTGTCGCTGTCCTTCTGATCCGGCCGAAGCTCCGCCGACGGCGCCTTGGTGAGGATCGACAGAGGAATCACCTCGCGCTCGCGATTCCGCCACTCGGCGAGGCGATAGACCAGCGTCTTGAACACGTCTTTGAGCACGGCGTAGCCCCCCACCATGTCCCCGTAGAGCGTTGCGTAGCCGACCGCCATCTCCGACTTGTTGCCCGTTGCCAGCACGATGCCACCGAACTTGATGGAGACCGCCATCAGCATGGCGCCACGGATACGGGCCTGGATGTTCTCCTCGGCCACTCCCTCCTCGGCCCCGGCGAACACGCCTTTGAGGGTGTCCAGGTAGGCGGAGAAGATGTCGTCGATCGGGAGCACATCGAAGCGACAGCCGAGGCGGGAGGCCAGATCGGCCGAATCTTCGACAGAGCCCACCGAGCTGTAACGGGAGGGCATCGTGATACCCCACACCGCCTCGGGGCCGAGCGCGTCGACGGCGATGGCGGCGGTGAGCGCCGAATCGATGCCGCCGGACAATCCCACCACTGCCCCGGTGAACCCGTTCTTCCCCACGTAGTCGCGAAGCCCCGTGACCAGCGCCGCGTACACTTCGGCCTCGGGCCCGAGGCGGGGCGCCGGAGTGGCGTGCTCGAGGAGCGGGCGCGGCGGGCCCGGCGCCGCCTCATCCGGGGCGAGCACCGGCACGTCCACCGCGAATCGCTCCACGGCGAACTGGGCGGCCCGATACAACGCCGAGCCATCCGCGGCGAACACCATCGAGTCTCCGTCGAACACCAACTCGTCCTGGCCGCCGACAAGGTTGAGGTACACCACGGGAACGCCCGATCGCCGAGCCTCGCCTGCGATCAGCTCGGCGCGCTCATCGCCCTTGTCGGCGTGGTACGGCGAGGCGTTGATGTTGAGCAACACGGCGGCACCGGCCCCGGCCTGCCGGCAGGGAGGCCCATCCGCACGCCAGATGTCCTCGCACACGCTCACGCCGATGAGCACGCCATCGAGATCCCACACCGCACCGGGAGCCGTCCCCCGCACGAAGTAGCGATCTTCATCGAAGACGCCATAGTTGGGGAGTAGCACCTTGTGGTACGTACCCACGTGGCGACCGCCCCTCACGAGCGCAGCCGCATTCGCCAACGAGCGGTCGACCGAGTCATCGAGGCCGTTGGCCACCCGGACCGCATCGTCGACGCGGTCCACGTAGCCCACCACGGTCATCACGTCCCCGGAAGCGGCGGCGATCTCGTCGAGTGCCGCCAAATTGGCGTCGACGAATGCTCGACGGTGCAACAGATCCTCCGGGGGGTAGCCCGTGATGGCCAACTCGGGCGTGAGCAGCGCGTCGGCCTCGAGGCTCTCGGCCCATTCCATCGCGGCCAGGATCTGATCGCGGTTGCCGGCGATGTCCCCCACGACAAGGTTCAGCTGAGCGCCGGCCACACGCAGGGTCTTCATCCGCTCAGCCTAGGGCGACGGCAGCAACGCTCATTTCGCCCGGGACCGGTGAAACCGGGCGTCAGACGCCTTCCAGTGTCTCGGTGATGAGGAAATCCACCACGTCCTGCAGCGCCTCCTCGTCACTGCGGCCGGACGCCAGGGACTCCTCGTACGTAGCGACCTGACGGTGGGCCGACGTGCCCCGCTTGACGATGCTGCGAGCATTCTCCACCTCGGCGAAGCAGCCCAACTCCTCGGCGTCTTCGGCCAACAGCTCGATGAGCTCGTCGACCAGATCGGCATATGGCACCAGCTCGCCCTTGCCGAAGTCCATGAGCGAGCCGGTGGCGCCGTACCGCTGCGCCCGCCAGACGTTCTCCTCGACCAGCGTGTTGGCGTAGGTCCGCCAGCGCTGGTTCTCCCGGCGCCGGCAGAAGAGCATTCGCAACATGCTGCGGTACAAGGCAGCGACCGTCATGGCGTCGTCGAGTCGGGTGCAGATGTCTGAGCTCCGCATCTCGAGGGTGGGATAGCGGGCGCTGGGCCGCAGGTCCCACCAGATCTTGGTGGCATCTTCGATGATGCCGGCGTCGACCAGCACCGACACGTGCCGCTCGTACTCGGCCCAGCTGTTGAAGTGCTCCGGCAGCCCGGTACGCGGCATGGTACGGAACACCGTCGTGCGGTAGCTCTTGAGACCGGTGTCCGACCCACGCCAGAACGGCGACGACGTGCTGAGGGCGAGCAGGTGGGGCAGGAAGTACACCATCTGGTTCATCAGATCGATCCGCAGGTCGTCGTCCCCGATCCCGACATGCACGTGCATGCCGCAGATCACCAACTTGCGGACCACCGCTTGCATGTCCTGGGCCAGGAGGTTGTACCGCTCCTTGTCGGTGTGGAGCTGCTTGTCAGGGTCGGCGAACGGGTGGGTGGACGACGAGATGATCGCCATGTCGTACTTCTGAGCGACCTCCGACACCACACCGCGTAGATGCGCCAAGTCGGCCCGCGCCGAGGCGATGTCCGGAGCCGGCCGTGTCCCCACCTCGATCTGCGATCTGAGGAACTCGGGGCTCACTTGTCCGGCGAGCCGTGCTTCGCACTCCTGCATCATGGCCTTGGGAGGATCCTTGGCGAGATCGCGAGTCTCCCGGTCGACGAGGAGGTACTCCTCTTCGATGCCAACCGTGAATGCCGGTTCGATGATCGCCACGGTTCCCTCTCTGGTCTGCCGGCCCAACATACCTGTTCGACATGCCGCACCTCAAAGGGGCCGGACGGACAGGGGCTACACTCGCCTTCGGCATGTCCGCCCGCATCACACGCATCCGTGAACTCGCGGCTCGGATCTCCCCAGACGCTGTGCAGCTACGCCGCACGCTGCACCGTCAACCCGAGATCGGGTGGCAAGAGTTCGAGACCACCGAGGCCGTCACCACGGCCTTGGCTGCCGTCGGCATTCCGACCGAGACCCGGTCCGAGGGTACGGGTCTGGTGGCCGACATCGGTTCCACGGGCCCCATGGTCGGCTTCCGTGCCGATCTCGACGCACTGCCCATCCAGGAGCTCAACGAGACTCCCTACGTCTCGCAGCGCCCCGGCCTGATGCACGCCTGTGGCCACGACGCACACACTGCCATCGGTGTGGGCATTGCCCTGGTCCTCAACGAGCTCGACTTGCCCGGTCGTGCCCGCATGGTGTTCCAGCCCGCGGAAGAGATGGTCCCGGGAGGCGCCATGGTGATGCGACGCGAGGGCGTCGGGGACGGTGTCGCCGCCATGATCGCGTTCCACGTGGATCCCACCATCCCGGCGGGAAGCGTGGGACTCCGCACCGGCCCGATCACCGGCGCCGCCGACCGAGTCACCATCCGTTTGTCGGGTCCCGGTGGACACACATCACGCCCGCATCAAGCGGTCGACCTGATCTACGCCGCAGCGCGCGTCGTCACCGATCTCCCTGCGATGATGCGCCACACCATCGATCCCAGGCAGACGGCCCTGGTGGTGTTCGGACGCGTTGCCGGCGGGGTGGCGGCCAACGTGATTCCCACCGAGGTCGAGCTGGGCGGGACGTTCCGGCTCTTCGACCTCGACCTGTGGCACTCCATGCCGCAGCTCATCGAGAAGCTGGTGCAAGACATCGTCACGCCGCTGGGCGCCAAGGCTCACATCGACTACCGACCCGGCTCGCCTCCGGTCGACAACGATGCCGCTGTCATCTCGGTGGCGGAGGAGGCGGCCCACGCCGCGCTCGGGGCCGAAGCGACCCACTACACCCATCAGAGCCTCGGCGCCGAGGACTTCGCCTGGTTCCTCGAAGACATGCCGGGAGCGCTCATCCGCTTGGGCGCCTCGCTGCCGGATCGCAGGGTGGACCTGCATTCGGCCACATTCGACATCGACGAGCGGGCCATCGAGACCGGGATCATCGTCGGCTCCGAGATGCTGGTTCAGCTGATGGAACACCTGGCTCGCTGACCCGGTCAGTCGATAAGCAGCAGTCCCACCGACTCCAAGGCGTCGCGCAACGCACCGGCCTCACCTGGCCGCACCGACAACGTCAGCACGCCGCCACCGCCGTGGCTGCCGTGCCGTAGCTGGAGGTCGCGAATGTCGACCTTGCTCGACTCCAGCGCCTTCCCGACACGGGCGAGCTCGCCGGGTTGATCGGCGAGCACCACGGCGACACCCACCACGGGAGGTGCCAGGTCACGGCGACGTTGCTGGGCCAGTCGCAGCGGCTCTCGCAGGGCCTCGACGCCGTCGTGGTCCACGAGCTCCGCCCATGCGCCCAGCCGCTCGTTCAGCGCCCGCACCGCGTCGGCAACGTGGCGCCGATTCGTGTGTAGCAACTGCGACCAGGCCTCGGGATCGGACACGGCCACCCGGGTGAGGTCGCGGAAACTGCCGGCAGCCAGTGCCATAGAGTCCTTGGTCTCGGCGGCCACGTGGATGAGGGACGCGGCGAGCATCTGTGGAAGGTGACTGATCACCGCCACGGCTGCGTCATGCTCCTGTGCCGTCATGCGAAGCGGCCGTCCCCCCAGCGAGTACACGAACTCCTCCATGCGGGCGAGGTCTTCGGATGCACAGCCGTCGGTGGTGAGCACCCATGCCGCTCCGCGGAACAGCGCCGGCGAGGCACCAACCGGCCCCGAGGACTCCCGTCCCGCCATGGGATGCCCCCCGACGAAGCGGGGCAGATGGCGGCCCGCCTCGACCACGGCGGTCTTGACCCCGGCGACGTCGGTGACGAGCCGGTCGGACTCGATGGCGCTCAGCTCTGCCACGATGGAAGCCGGCGGTGCGGCCAGCACGATGAGATCGGCGTTTTCGACTTCGGCGCGATCGACGGCGGTGTCGAGAGCCCCGATCTGCAACGCCTCCGCCAGGTGCCGATCGTTCGGATCCCATCCGGCGACCTGCCACCCGACGGCCTTTGCCCCCAACCCGACCGAAGCTCCGATGAGACCGGTACCGATGAGGCCGAGACGCCTCACAACTCGAGACCGACGACCTCGGCGAGGCCGCGCACATCGTCCATCAGCGCGGCGAACTCTGCGGGGAGGATGGCCTGGGCGCCGTCGACCAGGGCCGTCTCCGGTGCCGGGTGCACGTCCACCATCACGCCGTCAGCACCTATCGCGACGGCGGCCCGGGTCAACGGCGCCACGAGCTCACGCCTCCCCCCACTGTGTGATGGATCGACCACGACGGGGAGGTGTGACAGGCCCTTGATGACGGGCACGGCCGAGATGTCGAGTGTGTTGCGGGTCGCCGTCTCGAACGTCCGGATTCCCCGTTCGCACAGGATCACGTGATGGTTGCCCTCTTTGTAGATGTACTCCGCAGCATTCAGCCACTCCTCGATGGTGGCGGTGAATCCTCGCTTGAGGAGTACGGGCTTCGGCTGCCTGCCGAGCTCCGACAGGAGGCCGAAGTTGGCCATGTTCCGCGTGCCGACGCGGATGAGGTCTGCGTACGAACTCACGAGGTTCACGTCACGCGGGTCGAGCACCTCGGCCACGAACGGCATGCCGAACTCCTCCCTCGCCTCGGCCATCAGCTTCAGGCCGTCCTCACCGTGGCCTTGGAACGCGTACGGCGAGGTGCGAGGCTTGAAGGCGTCCCCTCGCAGGATGGTGGCGCCGGCCCGCTTCACCGCTTCGGCCGACGCGAACAGCTGGTCACGGGTCTCCACGGCACACGGCCCCGCAATGGCGGCGAAGTGCCCGCCTCCCACAGGTACCGAGCCGACCTGGATGATCGAGTCCTCTGCCTGAAACTCACGGCTCACGAACTTGAAGGGCTTCAGTACGGGAACTGCCCGTTCGACACCCGCAAATGCCTCCCATGGGAGCCGCTGGATGACATCGCGGTCACCAACCGCCCCGATCACCGTGCGGAATTGTCCCTGGGAGACATGCGCTTCCGCGCCGATGGCCTCGAGCCGCTCGATGACGTGCGCAGCGTCCTCGTCGGTGGAATCGGGACGCATGACGATGATCATGGATTGGTCTCCTCCGTCGGCACTCGCAGCCGCATCAGATGGGGATGTGTCGGACATCGAGCAACCCGCCACGTAGGGACGCCGCACTCTAGACCGGTCTCAATTGCGCAGAACCCCGCCGGGAAGACTCAGGCGCCGCACCATCGCGCCCTCCAGTTGATCCCGTACTCCGTCTTCGACCTCGGTGGCGACCTCGGCATCCCACACGGAGAACAGCACGGCGCCTACACGGTCACCGCCCAGCACGGAGAGATGACAACGTGGATCTTCTTCCATCTCGTCGGCGAGTGCCACCATCTCCGACGGCACGCCGAGCCCTGGCACCTCCACGAGCACGATCTCCATTGGGCGGCACCGTACCACGCCGATAGCTGAGAGCTAGCGCTTGCAATAGTTAGCACCGCGTTGATATAATGCAAGCAGGAATGAAGGATCAGATTCCGGATCTGGGCCAGTTCATCCGTCAGCAGCGGGAACGCAGTGCTATCTCACTGCGCAAGCTCGCCGAGGCGGCAGGGATCTCCAATCCCTATCTGAGCCAGATCGAGCGCGGATTGCGCAAGCCGTCCGCCGAGATCATGAAATCGATCGCACGAGCACTGTCGATCCGCGCCGAATCGCTGTACGAGCGAGCCGGACTCATCGAGGGCACCGGCCCTCGAGCGACCGTGGTGGAGGCCATCGACGACGCGCCGGAGCTGACCCAGAGACAGAAACAAGCGCTGTTGGAGATCTACCAGAGCTTCATCAGCGAGAAGGAGTAAAGGTCATGAACCTGACCGCATCCAAGGACGTGGCGCAGAAGGCGGTCTACGCGGCCATCGGGGCTCCGGTGGTTGTCAGCCGGCGGCTCGTCGAGTTCGGCTCGAAGGTCGCCGACACCGCCTCCGACCGATTCGACGTCTGGGCCGAGGAAGGCGAGAAGCTCGCCGACGAATGGACCACCGAGTCGAAGAAGGCCGTGTCGGAGCTGCGTGGCAAGAAGATGGCCGAGGAGCTGACCCATCGCGTCGATCTCGACCAGATCCAGGATCGAGTGGTGAAGCTGCGCGATCAGCTCGAAGGTGTGCTGGCCAGCTGGAGGGACAACTTCAGCCCGCGGCCGATGCCGGAGGCGAAGCCCAGCCCAGCGGCACCGAAGCCGGCCGCCAAGAAGGCACCGGCCAAGAAGGCAACGGCCACGAAGCCGGCCGCCAAGAAGCCCGCCGCCGCCAAGAAGCCCGCCGCCGCCAAGAAGGCACCGGCCAAGAAGGCGGCCGCCAAGAAGCCTGCCGCCGCCAAAAAGCCCGCAGCCAAGAAGGCGCCGGCATCGACTGCGGCCAAGAAGCCGGTGGCACGTAAGCCCGCCGCGACGAAGGCTGCAGCCAAGAGCTGAGCAGCAACGACTGTGGAACGGCGACCCGCTCGACGGGTCGCCGTTTCGCGTTCAGTACTTGACGACCGGATCGAGCTCTTTGGCGTGAGCCACCCATCGCTCGATCATCGATTCGGTGGGGAGGCGACGCACCAACCGCTTCTCGGAGTTCACCGCCACCATCGACTTGAGCAGATTGGCGGGGTTCCGATTCCGGAGCTCCTTCACCGTGTCCACCCCAACGGCCTCGAGCAAGTCGGAGTACTCCTCACCGACGCCCTTCACCCGCATCAGGTCGGCACGGTTGACCCACTCCAGGATGGTCTTCTCACCGATGCCGGTCGCGGAGGCGACCCCCTTGCGACCCTTCCGAGTGGCACCGTTCTTCAGCAACGCTTCGGTGGTTCGGATGCGTGCCTTGCGCAGTTTGGTCGCATTCTTGGGACCGATGCCCTCGATCGCATCGATGGACGCCATCTCTGCTCCTTTCGGATGACAGTCAGTTGCAGGTGACCAGAGCCGGGGTTCCCTCGGTCCGTGGCATCCGAGTCTGCCAGAGGATACCTGGCGCTCCTTCTGCGGTGCCAGCCCCCGTCAGGCCCTGAGCCTCGCCAGATCAGAGGCATCGGCGACTTCGATCGGTGCGAGCTGATCGAACCAGACCTCATCGACAGACTCGGCACGTGACCGGGTGAACGCCACGAGGTCGACGTCGCCCTCCTGGTTCATCATCTCCCCCCACAGCAGTTCTCCGATGATGACCGGGGGGCCGACCGCGTAGCGGTACTTCGGCACCGTGAGGCCTGCGCTGGAGCGCTGGGAGGACTCCGCCAGCTCGGCGACGACGGCCGGGTCCACATCTGGGTGGTCCGCAGGCACGAGTAGGGCGGCGTGAACGCCACCGTCGCGCACGAGCGTGTCGAGGCCGGCGCGAAGCAGGCTCGCCGTGCCTTCGCTCTCGGTCACGAGCACCACCACTGCCTCGCCGAATCCGCCAGCCTCCAGCGCGGCCTCGCCATCGGGACCGAGCACCACCAGCACGCGCTCCACCGGCCAGCCTCCCGCCTTGGCAGCGACGTGATGGAGGACGGTGCTGCCGCGCCAAGCCAGCAACGCCCCGGGGCCGCTGTCGTAGACGAGCGCAGCGATTCGTTTCCCGGCCATGCCTGACTCCCCGGACTCCGCGTCGTAACCGTAGCGCTGGCCACGGCACATCGGTGCCGGGCATTCGGCCATGTCATCCGGCGATCAGCAGCCTTCTGCTTCTGGCGTTGCCGGTTGCATTGGGATTGGCGAGTCCCTCTCGCCAGATCGCAGCGATACGGGGCTCCCCATCGAGGTGATCGAAGAACACGTGCCATGCGTCCTTGCCTGGAACTCGCTCGTCGCCATAGGTGAGGCGTCGATAGTTGACGAACTCCACTGGGATCTCTTCGAACGCCTCACCGTCGCCTCGGGCGTCGTACCGCTGCATAGACACCAGCAGCGGCTCGCCGACGATCTCCATGACCGTGCCGTCCAGCTCTGGGATGCTCCCGCTGCGATTCCACCATGCGTACACCGACCCATCGGTGAGCAATCCGGCCAGCTCTTCTGCTGGGATGAGTTCGGGATTCGCGAAGTGGGCGAGGTAGAGACCGCGCCCGCCGGTCACCGTGCTCAGGTCGCCGCCTGCAGCCAGGGTTGCCTGCAGGGCCTCCGCCAGACCGTGGACCGCCTCATCGGTGGCGAAGGCCCCGGCAGTGCGATTGGGGGTGAGCACCGTTGCGTCCACCCAGCCGTCGCCTGCCGGCGATTCCACCTCGATCCACAACTGTGAGCCCGTGTGGGCGCGTCGTCCGGTGCCGCGCAAGTCCCGCTCCGCTGCAGCGAACGCGTGGATCACCTCGTTGTTCTCGCCCGGCTCGGCACGCACCAACACCTCGTCGGCTGCGTCGACCAATACCACGCTGTAGAGGCTCGGCGGTATCAGCGGCAGGTACACCGGGCCCGCCCCGAGTACGAACGTCTTGGAGAGCCCGAGCAACAACGACACCAGGAAGGCTCCTGCCAGCACCAGCAGCGGCAGCCTGAACACGTAGAACGTCTCGAACACCGACCCCACCACCAGCCGGATCCCGAGCAGGGACATGACGCCGCTGCCGGATTCCTCGAGCAGGCGTCCGGCGGCCGCAGGTCGGTCGAACTGCACGAGCCCGATAGCGATGTCTTCACCCTCGATGGTGGAGACGTTCACCGTGATGGTGCCCACGGCAGTGGCACCCGCTACGTCGATGACCGTGTACGTGAACGTGTCGGTCCCTTGGAACCCCGGGTCGGGGATGTACCGAATCAGCCCCGAGGACACGAGGACGGCCGAGCCGTGTTCGGGGGCGCCGAGGTCGACCGTCATGTCGTCGCCGTCGATGTCCATGAACTTGCCGGTGATGGGGATACCCAGCTCGAGCACTTCCGCAGGCAACTCGAGCGAGAGGTCGTCGGCGACGGGGGCGTCGTTGACCGGTCGGACCTCGAAGGCAACGACTCCTGCTGCGCGCCCACCACGGGCATCGACGATCTCGTATGCCAGGTCGAATGAACCGTTCCAGTCCGGCTCGGGAATGTACCGGTACACGTCTTCGCCGACCTCGAAGACGGTCCCGGCGGCGGGCGCCCCGATCGATGCCATCGTGATGTCGTCCCCGTCCGGGTCGAAATCGTTGACGATCGGGGAGAACACGACCGAGTCGTCCTCGTCGAGCACCACCGTGTCATCGGTCACCACGGGCCCGCGGTTCGGGTTGATGGTGATGGTGACGGTGGCGGGTGCCGAGGCACGTTCTCCGTCCGACGCCTGATAGGTGAACGAGTCTCTAGCGGTCCCGTTGCCGTCGTGTTCGTACGTGAAGCCGCCGTCGGCGTTCAGCACCAGCGTTCCGTGGTCGGGCCCGTCGACCAGAGTGGCCGAGAGCGGTTTGCCCTCGGGGTCGACGTCGTTGACCAAGACGCCGGGAGCGGCAATGACGAGGCTGCGGGCCTGATCGACGGTGAACGAGTCGCCGGCGGCTGCCGGAGCGCCGTTCGCGGCGATCAGCACCGTGACGACGGCGGGAGCCGAGAGGTCGGTGCCGTCACTCACCACGATCTCGAAGGTGTCCGTGCCCGAACCGTCGAGACCCGGTGTGTAGACGAACTCGGGCCCGACACCGGCGAGGGATCCCTGGGCCGGGGCGGTGACGACGATGAAGGTCAGCGGGTCCCCGTCGGCATCGGCCGTGATCATGGTGAACGTGGTCGGCTTGCCAGCGGCGGCGGCCAGCTCCAAGGGCTCGACCGTCGGTGGGCGATTGACATTTGTCACGGTCAGCACGAACGAGGTCGTCGCGGACAATGGCGGCGAACCGTCGTCCGTGACGGTGACGAGCACGGGATAGGTTCCGGCCGACGAGTGGTCGAGATCGCCGCTGATGAGGCCGGAGGCGGCGTCGATGGCGAGGGTGTCGGGCAGACCGGTCGCCGCATAGGTCAGGCCGTTGGCGGGAAGATCGGCATCGGTGGCACTGATCGCCAGGTTCACGGTGTCGAGTTCGGCACGGAGCTGGTCGGCGACCGGATTCAGCACCGGCGGCTGGTTGGCCTCGGCCACCGTGACCGTCACCGTCTCGCTGTCGCTGCCGCCGTGCGCGTCGCTCACGACGACGTCGAACACGAAGTTGCCGGGACCATCGGCTTCGGCAGGAGTCCAGGTGAAAGCTCCCGACGCCGGATCGATGACGGCAGCGGCCGGGGCGCCCACGAGGGAGAACGTCAGCGCGTTGCCGGGAAGCGGAGCGTCACTTGCCGTGGCCGTGAAGGCGAGTTCGGTTGCCTCGTCTACCGTCGCCGCCGGAATCGGGTCGAGCACCGGCGGGAGATTGGCGACCGTCACCACCAGCGTATCGCTGTGGTCGGCCCCGTCGTCATCGGTGACCGTCACCGTGACCGTGTAAGTGCCGAGGGCCGCGAACAGGTGGGTTGCGGACACGGTGGGTGCTGTGACGGTGGCGGCTTCAGGAGGAGTCCCATCGCCCCAGTCGACGGTGGCGGTGTGGGTATCACCCGTGCCGGGATCGCTGAAGGAACCGGTCAAGTCATAGGTGTCGCCCTCGTCGACGGTTGCGTCGGGACCGGCATCGACAGTGGGGGCGACGTTCCCCACCGTCACCGTCAATGTATCGGCACCGGTCCCGAGGTCGTCGTCGGTGACCGTCACCGTCACCGTGTACACCCCGTTGTCGGCATACACATGATTCGCCGCCAACGGCGACGTCGCCGGATC
>JBFGCM010000085.1:0-15573 GCA_041581135.1 Acidimicrobiia bacterium | reverse complement strand
GCGGACTGGAACGACGCCGCCACCGACATCGCACCGACGCTGACGATTGGCGTCAAGTTCGCCGGGTTCTCCATCGACACCATCAACGACGCGTGGACCACGATCGGGGGCGAGCTCCCCAGCTTCACGATCGGCTGGGCGACCATCGCTTCGACGCCACACACGTTGACACTGGCCGACCTACCGCCAAGTGCCACCACGTTCTACGCCGCCAACGCCGACGGACATGAGCTTGGCACCGACCTCGCATTCAGGGGCGAACTCGACGTGTCGGTGTGGAAGGCGCTCGCCAACGCCCTCCAATCGCTTTCCATCGATGCCTCTGCAATCGTCATCGAAGGCGAGGCCGGATCTCCTGGTTTGCTGTTCGGCAACGGCAATGCCGACGAATCATCGCTCTCACTCTCCGCCACGGTATCTGGTACGAATCTGCCGCAATGGATGACAGCAAGCAGCACGACCGTCGGGCTGGTGCTCGACGGAGGTGCCCCGAAGATCTCCTTCGACCACCAGGTGTCGACTGACTTCGGCGGCGCCACCAACACGTTCGTCGCCGCGATCCAGTTCGATCCGGCGGCCTATGCCGGCGCCACGGTTACGGCTACCTTCGCCCTTGACGGCACGCTCAACGCCCCGTTCGGAGCGGATTTCCTGACGATCTCCAACCTGCAGCTCGAGGTCACTGCGGACCTCGGTGCCTCATCTGGCGCCTTCGACGAAACGCTCACCGCCGACGTCATCGAGTTCGAGGCGAAGGCCAATCTCGTGGACGTCACCGAAGAGGACAACTCGGTCGACATCGGCGGCAACTTGACTTTCCAGATGCGTATGTCCGACTTCGGTGAGCCCAACGACTCCGACACCATCGGCTGGACGCTGTACGACAAGAACGGAACCCTGCTCTTCTCGAGCAACTGGACCGGGATGGACACTGCGGAACGCGTCGCCAAGGGCAACCTGGTCGTCCACGTGTGACCAGTTCCACGTAGTCGGGGGAGGCCGCGAACGGCCTCCCCCGGTTCTTTTCAGAGGGTCGCTCGGCTACGAGCTCGGACCCTCCATGCCTTCGAGAAGCTGCTTCATGTACCAGATCTGGTTGTCCGTCGCGACCTCGCCGTCGGCCAGGAACACTGATCCGTCCTGGAAGTTGAGCGGTCCCGTGAACAGGTTGATCGAGCCGTCGGCCAGGCCGGCGATGAACTCGTCGAGCTGCGAAGCCGCGTCTGCCGACAGGCCCTCACCGTTGATCCAGCCGATGGCGCTGGTGTCGGGGTTGTTGATGTCCGACCAGTCCGGCCCGACCCACTGCCAGGTGGCCGAGTAGGTGCCGTCCGCCACCGACTCGGCGATCTCCTTGTACGACGGGCCCCAGTTGAAGTACGGCACGCCCAAGCAGATCTCGGGGGAACCGTCACAGGCGCCCTCGAAGTCGTACGGGACAGCCCACACGGCTTCGCCCGCGTCCGCCCGCTGGCCGGTACGAACCAGTGCTTCGGTGGTGTCGATGCCGGAGATCACAACGTCCGAGCCACCATCGAGGAAGGCATTCGTCACCTCAGTCGGATCCAGTGTCACGCCCGGAATGTTGAACCAGAAGCCGATCCAATTGACCTCGAATCCAAGCGACGCCGGGTCTTCGCCGCGGAAGTTCTCGTAGCAGTACCGCGCTCCGAGATAGGCCGAACTGGCCAACCGCCGCGTCTCGTCGTTGATGAGCGGGCCCAGGTAGGAGATGTTGCCGGTCTGGGTGGTGAGAGCAGCGGCGCAACCGGCGATCATCTTGCCGAATTCCATCCGACCCATCACGTTGCCGAGGTTGGACAGATCGGCGCGGTAGGCATCACCTTCGGCCCATGCGCTGTCCCCCGACGACCAGATCATCGGGACGTCCGGGTGGTTGGCCGCAGCGGCCTCGATGCCGTCCTTCATGTCGTCCGACGTGGCGAAGATGAGCTGCGCTCCCTGCTCGATCATGTCATCGACCACTTGCTCGACCGAGGTCTCGGGGCGATCGGCAGGATTGACCTTGTCGATGGAGATCATCTCTGCGCCGAGCTGCTCTTCGACGTACTCGCCTGCCTCGAAGTGCGCCTGGGACCAGCCCTGGTCGTTCTCCGGGCCGACCAGGATCATGCCGAACGTGAGCGGCTCCATCTGATCGTCCACGGGTTCGGTCGTGTCCGGCGTGGTGTCGGCCGCCGTGGTGGTTGTCGACGCCCCGTCGTCGTCGCCGCCGCACGCAGCCGCAACCAGTGCAAATGCCAGCAACACCGCCAGCAACGACAGTGTGTTCCGCAATGACGCCATGAAGGCCCTCCGTCTGTGCTCCGCCTGTCGGGTCGGATCATACGCCGGAGTCGTGGTTTGGGTGCTTGAATCGACGGATGGCAGACACCGACCGGCGCGAAGCGTTCGCACGCGGCATCCCCAAAGCCGAGCTGCACCTTCACATCGAGGGGACCCTCGAACCTGAGCTCATGTTCGAAGCGGCGGCACGCAACGACGTGTTCCTGCCGTACGAGACGGTCGACGAAGTGAAGACGGCGTACGAATTCACCGACCTCCAGTCATTCCTCGACATCTACTACCGCGGTACCGGAGCGTTGCGCACGAAGCGCGATTTCGCCGACCTCTTGTCCGCCTACCTCGAGCGAGCGGCCGCCGACAACGTACGCCATGCCGAGATCTTCTTCGATCCCCAGACCCACACCGGGCGCGGCGTCGATTTCGACGTGTTCATGAGCGGCTTCGCTCAGGCCCGCGAGGACACAGGCGAGCGACTCGGCATCTCCACCGAACTCATAATGTGCTTCTTACGCCATCTGCCCGAGGAGGAGGCGATGGCCACGCTGGAGACCGCCGAGCCCTTCCTCGACCAGGTCACCGCCGTCGGACTCGATTCGAGCGAGGTGGGCCACCCGCCGGAGAAGTTCGAGCGGGTCTTTGCGAAGGCACGGTCGCTCGGCCTGCGGGCAGTGGCCCACGCCGGCGAGGAGGGCCCGTCCGAGTACGTCCGCGGCGCGCTCGACCGGCTCCATGTGGAGCGCATCGATCACGGCGTCCGGGTCGAGGACGATCCTGAGCTGCTGGCCCGAATCGTCGCCGCCCGCACCCCACTCACCATGTGTCCCCTCTCCAACGTGAAGCTGCGCGTCTTCGATCGCCTCGAGGACCACAACCTGCGGCGCTTGCTCGAAGCGGGAGCCAAGGTGACGATCAACTCCGACGACCCTGCGTACTTCGGAGGGTATGTGGCGGACAACTACGCAGCCACAGCGGCGGCCTTGGACCTGAGTCGAGAGCAGATCCGCCAGATCGCCCGGAACAGCTTCGAAGCGTCGTTCCTCTCCGAGGCGGCGCGGGGGGCGTTCCTGGCCGAGGTGGACGCCTTCTCCTGAGACCTCAGGCGCCGATCAACCTGAGGACCTCGGCGATCTCATCGACGGCGTTCTCGCTCCAGGTCTGGACGTAGAACCGGGTGACACCGGCGGCCTCCATGTCGGCGAGTGCCGACTGCACCTGGTCAGCCGAGCCGCGGGGGGTGTTGCGGTGGGCGAAGTGGGCCTCGAGCTCCTCCTCCGACATGCCCGCCTCAGCGGCGGCCGTGGCGAACTTCTCCTGATACTCGGCGTTGGTCGGAGCAACGAGCACGGCGCCGGCGCTCGACAGCCGGATGGCGTCAGGGTCGCGACCCGCCGCCACCGCCGCTTCGCGGAAGCGGCGGATCTTGGTGCGGAACACCTCCGGCTCTGCCGGATAGACATTGAACTCGTCGGCGTAGGTTCCGGCGAGCCGCGGCGTGTGACGCCGCCCCGTGCCACCGATCACCAACGGCACCGCAGTGGCCGGGCGGATCGGATACGGCTCCAGGCGATACCGGCTCCCGTCGTATCCCACGTCGTCCGGACCGAACGCAGCCCGCAGGTACCCGAGCGCTTCCTCCAGCATCTCGAAGCGTTCCTTCGCCTCCGGAAACTCGAGCCCGAACACCTGGTGCTCCAGCTCGAGCCATCCCGCCCCGACACCGAGGGAGAATCGGCCGGCCGCCATCTCCTGAATCGTGGCCGCCATCTTCGCCACCACTGCAGGGTGCCGAAACGTGATCGGGCTCACGAGCACCAGCAGGGGAATCGTCGTCGTGTCCCGCGCCAGACCCGCCAGCTGCGCGAAGCAGTCCGGCGCCGGGGGCCCCGGCTCCTGACGGTTTGCCGATGCCACGTAGTGGTCCGGCAATGCGAACGCCGCCACCTGGTGATCCTCTGCCCAGCGGGCCAGCGCCACGACCTGCTGGTACCCACCGCTGGTCTGCAGGGCAAACTCCATATGCCGGGCCTCCGATGATCGCCGTGGCCCCATGTCTACCAGCGGAGCCGGGTGCCGGCCGCAGGCGTGCCGAACCCGCGCCGACGGTCGATAATCAAGGAGATGACGTCCTCCGGAGGTATGTGCAATGGCATCCGAGTTCTTCACCGATGTGACGGCCCCGATTGCATTCGGCGGAGTGGACTCCACGGATCCACTCACCTACAAGGTGTACGAGCCGGATCGTGAGGTCCTTGGCACGCGCATGGAGGACCACCTCCGCATCGCCGTCTGCTACTGGCACTCGTTCAACTGGCCGGGCTCGGACGTCTTCGGCGTCGGCACGTTCGACCGACCTTGGCTGGCAGCGCACGTCGATCCCCTGGTAGCCGCCCACCAGAAAATGGACGCCGCCTTCGAGTTCGTGTCGAAGCTGGGCGTACCGTTCTTCTGCTTCCACGACGTCGACGTCGCCCCACCCGGGGCCACGTTCGCCGAATCGGCCCGGAACCTGGACACCATGGTCGACCACGCCGAGAAGAAGATGGCCGAAACCGGCATCAGGCTGCTGTGGGGTACGGCCAACCTGTTCAGCCACCCCCGCTTCGCCGCCGGAGCCGCTACCAACCCGGACCCCGAGGTGTTCGCCTACGCCGCCGCCCAGGTGAAGCACGCCCTGGAGGCCACCCATCGGTTGGGCGGCGCCAACTATGTGCTCTGGGGCGGACGCGAGGGGTACGAGACGCTTCTCAACACCGATCTGCGACGCGAGAGCGACCAGCTTGGCCGGTTTCTGGCCATGGTCGCCGAGCACAAGCACGCCATCGGATTCGAAGGGACGCTGCTCATCGAGCCCAAACCGCAGGAACCCACCAAGCACCAGTACGACTACGACTGCCAGTCGGTGCACGGTTTCTTGGATCGCCACGGACTGGTAGACGAGTACAAGGTCAACATCGAGGTGAACCACGCCACCCTCGCCGGGCACAGCTTCCACCACGAGGTGGCTTATGCAGTGGCCAACGGCATATTCGGCAGCGTCGACGCCAATCGCGGCGACTACCAGAACGGCTGGGACACCGACCAGTTCCCCAACTCCGTGGACGAGCTGTCGCTGGCGGTCTACGAGATCCTGCGTGGAGGCGGATTCACCACGGGCGGCTTCAATTTCGACACCAAACTGCGCCGTCAAAGCATGGATCGCACCGATCTGTTCCACGGCCACATCGGAGGCATCGACACCCTCGCCCGAGCGCTGCTCGTGGCCGCCGACCTGATGGAGCAGGAGACGCTGTCGGCACACCGGGAGGCTCGCTACGCCGGATGGGAGACCGGTCTGGGCACGGGGATCCTCGAGGGAACGGAGTCGCTGGTGTCACTGGAGGCACGGGTGGCGACGGGAGCGATCGATCCCGAGCCGGTCAGCGGCCGTCAGGAGCAGCTGGAGAACGCGGTCAACCGGGTGATCTGGTCACAGCGGAGCTGACTCGCCGCGCAGCGACAGCTCCATGTACCGCTCGGTGGCGCAGAGATCCGACGGCAGTGCCTGCGTCTTGTCCGTGGGGATGAATCCCAGATCCAAGTAGGAGCGGTGGGCGGCCTCGTTGGTCTCCACCACCCACAGGGCAACGGTGTCGGCGCCGCCGGCTCGCGCCCAGTCGACGATGCAGCGAGTGAGTTCGGAGCCGAGCCCCTCGCCCCGGACCTCGGGAGCCACCCACAGCGACACGAGCTGCCGTTCGCTGGGACGTTCTTCGGGCCGGTAGCCGCCGATCATGCCGATGCAGTTGTCGCCGTCGAACGCGAAGAACGTGACGCGCTCGTGCCCCCGTGAGGCCGCCGCTGCTTGTTCGGCCCACTCGCTCGCCGGGCGCCTGCTCTCGTCCTCGTAGGTGCCGGCAAAGGCCTCGGGCGACTCATCCAAGGCGCGCAGCCGCACATGGCGGAGCAGCGCTCCGTCTTCAGGTCGGATCCGGCGTATCAGCATGTCAGAAGATTACTGCCGCCCCCGTGCACCAACTTCGCCCCTGTCAAGCTCCCTTGACACCGGAGGCGGCCCGCCCTACTGTCAAGGAACCTTGACATCAGGAGGGGACACATGGAAGAGGCGAGCACGCGACGGTCGGGGTGGGCGTGCCTCCGGCATCAGCTGGGTACGGAGGCAGACCGGCGCAACCAGTTCCGGTTTCTCGGCTGGCTGGCACTGTGGATGGTGACCTTCGTCGCCGCCGCCCAGTGGCTGCGAAGTGATACGCCTCCGGCCGGGCCGGCGGCATGGGCGATCGCCTCCGGGCCGATGATCCTCGGTGTGGTCACCGTGATCGCCTACCTGCACTACCTGCGCCAAACGGACGAGCTGATCCGTCGCATTCAGCTGGAGGGGCTGGCCATCGGCTTCGCGGCAGCGGTGCTGTTCCTGGTGGGGTATCCACTCTTCGAGGATGCCGGCGCGCCGACGGTGTCACTGGGCGACTCGGTCTTGGTCCTGGCCGTGGGATGGTCATTCGGCCAGCTGTACGCCACTTGGCGCTACCGGTGAAGAATCGGCTCCGCGTGCTGAGAGCCGAGCGGCAGTGGTCCCAGGGTGCGCTGGCCGAGCGACTCGGAGTGTCCCGCCAAACCGTCAACGCCATCGAGACGGGGAAGTACGCCCCCAGCCTGCCGCTCGCCTTCACCATCGCTCGCTTGTTCGGCGAACGGATCGAGGACATCTTCGACCCGGAGGAATAGCAGGCCGGGATCGCGGCGGTCGGAGCGAGGCGGTGGGAGACGCGCCGCCGTGGAACAGCCCGGCTAGCTTGGGCCGTGCTGTGGAGATCGCGTATCCGACATCGATCGACGAGGCGGTGGCGAGCCTGGCAGAGTCACCAGGGGCCACCTTGCTCGCCGGGGGCACCGATCTCATGGTGGAGGTCAACTTCCAGCACCTGCGCCCCGATTTCGTCATCGCCCTCCGCCGCGTCGGGGAGCTCGCCACGTGGGACGAGCGCCGCATCGGTGCCGGGGTCACGTACCGGCGCCTGGAGGAAGGTCCACACCCGGCACTGGCTCAGCTGTCGCGCACCATCGGCTCGCCGCAGATCCGCAACGCCGGCACCATCGGCGGCAATCTGGGCACCGCCAGTCCGGCCGGTGACGCCTTGCCGTTCCTCGCCGCGCTTGACGCCGACATCGAGCTGCGATCGAGTCGCGGCACCCGCACGATGAGGTGGGACGAGTTCATCACCGGGGTGAAGTCGACCGCCATCCAGCCGGACGAGCTGATCATCGCCGCGCTGCTCCCCGAGCACATTCCCGAGCGCCAGGCCTTCGGCAAGATCGGCGTGCGCAACGCCATGGTGATCTCCATGGTGTCGGCGTGTGTGTTCCGGGCGGATGACGGCGCCACGACGGTGGCGCTGGGCTCGGTGGGCCCCACTCCGATCCGCGCCAGACGCGCCGAGGAGATGATCTCCGCGGTCGCCGCCCCCATCGCGTCCGATCTCGCCGAATTCGCCCGCTTGGTGTCCGAGGAGGTGCGGCCGATCACCGATCACCGCTCGACCGCCGAGTACCGCCGTCACGCCTCAGGCGTGCTGGCCCGAAGACTGCTGGAGCGGTGCCTGTGAGCATCGAGATCACGGTCAACGGCGAGCAGCGCCGCCTCGAGTACGCCGGGCCGGAGAGCCTGCTCACCGCTCTCCGCGACGAGTTGGGCCTCCCCGGGTCCAAGAACGCGTGCGAGCAGGGCGAATGCGGCTCGTGCTCGGTGATCCTCGACGGTGAGTTGGTGTGCTCGTGCCTGGTGATGGCGGCGGATTGCGCCGGCTCGACTGTCGTCACGGTGGAGGGCCTGGCCGCAGAAGGAGAGCTCCACCGCGTCCAACAGGCGCTGATCGACGCCGGCGGCGTCCAGTGCGGATTCTGCACCCCGGGCTTCGCCGTCGCCGCCGCCGCGCTTTTCGACCTCGATCCGGTACCGACCAGTGATGAGATACGCGAGGAGCTGTCGGGCAACATCTGCCGTTGCACGGGCTACGGAGCCATCCTCCGCGCGCTCGAGGCTCTGGCTGTCGGGGAATTCGACCGATGACCGTCGCCGACATCCGGCACCGCGTGGCGGGCGGCATCGGCGAGTCGACCCACCGACCCGACGGCGACCCCAAGGTGCGGGGCAACTTCGCCTACGCATCGGATCTCACGGCTGACGGCATGCTCTGGGGCGCCACGTTGCGCAGCCCGCACGCGCGCGCCCGCATCACGCACCTCGACGTGTCTCCGGCACTGGCCATACCCGGCGTCGCCGCCGCCCTCACCCAGGAAGACGTGCCGGGGAAGCCCACATTCGGCTTGGAGCACGCCGACCAACCGGTGCTGGCCGATGGAGAGACCCGCTACTGGGGTGAGCCGGTGGCCATCGTCGCCGCCGATTCGATGCTGACAGCCCGTCGGGCGATCGCGGCGATCGTCGTGGAGTATGAGGAGCTCGAACCGCTCATCGATCCCGAGGAGGCGGAGCGCACCGGCAGTCTGATCCGACACGTCAAGGTCCGCCGCGGGGACCCCGCTGCCCACGGCTCGGTCGTGGTCGAGGGCTACTACGAAACCGGCACCCAGGACCAGGCGCCGCTCGGGCCCGAGGCCGGCTTCGCCCTGCCGGACGGCGACGGAGGCCTGGATCTGTATGTGACGTCCCAGTGGGTGCACGCCGATCACGAGCAGATCGTGGCGAGTCTCGGCGTGGAACCTCACGAGGTGCGCTCCCACCCGGCCGGCATCGGGGGCGCCTTCGGCTCGCGAGAGGACATGAGTCTGCACATCCACGTGTGCCTGCTCGCTTTGCGTACCGGCCGACCGGTGAAGATCGTGTACGACCGGGCCGAAAGCTTCACCGGGCACGTCCATCGTCATCCCGCCCGCATGTGGTACCGACACGAGGCGGAGCCGGACGGGACCCTGGTGCGGGTCGACGCCAAGATCCTCCTGGACGGGGGCGCCTACGCCTCGACCACCGCCGCCGTCATCGGCAACGCCGCCTACTTCGCCGTCGGCCCCTACAAGGTGGACAACGTCACCGTCGACGGCATCGGCGTGCGCACCAACAACCCACCCTGCGGCGCGATGCGCGGCTTCGGCGCCGTTCAGGCGTGCTTCGCCCACGAAAGCCAGATGGACAAGCTCGCCGCCGAGCTGGGCATGGATCCGCTTGCACTCCGCCGCCACAACGCAATGGAGCCGGGTGACCCCATGCCGACGACGGGGCAGATCGTCGAGACGTCCCTGCCCACGAAGGAGCTCATCGATACGCTCGCGTCGATTCCGCTTCCGCCAGAGAACGACTCGGACGACCCCCGCCACCTACCGGGTGGCACCGGGCTCACCACACCACGCGCCGCGGTGCAACGTGGCGTCGGGTACGGGCTCAGCATCAAGAACCTGGCGTTCTCGGAGGGGTTCGACGACTACGCGGAGGCGAGGGTCGTTCTCACCGAGGTCGGCGCCGAGGTACACACGGCCGCCATCGAGGTGGGCCAGGGTTTGGTGACAGTATGTCAGCAGATCGCCCGCACCGCGTTGGGCATCAGCCATGTCGCCGTCCTCTTCGATGACACCTCAGCGATCGGCTCGGCGGGTTCCACCTCGGCGTCACGCCAGACCCAGATGACCGGCAACGCAGTGTTGGAAGCCGCGCTCGACGTGCGACGGGCGGTGCTCGACGCCCACAACGGAGACGACCTCACCGACGACGGCGTCTGGCGGGACGGCGCGGTGGTGGCGACGCTGGCCCAGGTGTGCGCCGACGGACCCATCGAGAAGCTGGTGCGTTTCCGCCACCCACCGACGTTCGAGGCCGACGAGAACGGTCAGGGCACCTTGCATGCCGATTTCGCCCTCGCGGCGCACCGTGCCGTGGTCGATGTCGACCCGGAACTGGGCCTGGTGCGTGTGGTGCGCGTCGACACGGCACAGGACGTCGGCAAGGCACTGAACCCGCAGTCGATCATGGGGCAGATCGAAGGCGGGATCCTCCAGGGAGTCGGACTGGCGATCATGGAGGAACTGGTCATCGACCGAGGGGTGATCCGCAACGCCAACTTCACCGACTACCTGTTGCCCACCTTCCTCGACGCGCCCGACGTCGAGGCGGTGCTCATCGAGGAACCGTCGGCGTGGGGTCCCTTCGGCGCCAAGGGCGTTGGCGAACCGCCGACGATCTCGTCCACTCCGGCGGTGGTCGCGGCCATTCGTGATGCCGTCGGCAGGGACCTCTACAGGGCCCCGGTGCGTCCCCAGGACATCATCGGCCTGAGCGACTAGCCGCTCGTCATGGGGGCGAACGGGGAGTGCGTCGTGTCGTAGTACGCCGCCTCCCGAACGATGAGACCGTCCTCGATGGTCAGCACCGAGACGCCGCGGATGGAGTACTCCTCGCCGGATGCGGGATCGGTGCCCCGCCACAGCCACTCGATGGTGACGCGCCTGCCGGCCACTGCCGGGATCCCGGTGTTGATGAGGACGTCCGGCAGCCCGAACAGACTCTCGTACGCTTCCCTGATGTCCGCCTTGCCGAGCACCGGGTCGGGGCTGTGCGGATCGATGAACTCGACCCGATCGGCCGCGTAGAGCTGCATCATGGCGTCGACGTCCAGCCGGCGATTGGCGTCTCGCCAGGCCTCGGCCACGTCCAACGGCCGCCTCGTGGATTCTGTCGAGCACGCAGCCACGACCAGGAGCAGGACGGCGCAGACGGCACAGATCGAGCGAACACGTGACATAGGTAGCCCGAAGGCTACGCCGTCCGGGCAGACCGGTCAGGCCCACCCGTAGTATCGGCTCATGAACGCCGTTCGTGAGCTCCGCGACGTCATCGCTGCAATGCAGCAGCTCGACGAGGCCGCCGTGGAGTACGCGCTCGCCACGATCATCGCCGTCGAGGGCTCGACCTACCGACTGCCAGGAGCCCGCCAGCTGGTCCCGGCCGCCGGCACCAGCGTCGGCACGGTGAGCGGCGGGTGCCTGGAAGGCGAAGTGGAATCGGCGGCCAGAGATGTCATCAGCGCAGGCCGCCCCGAGGTCCGGGTGTATGACCTCACCGCCGACGACGACATGGTGTGGGGCTGGGGTCTCGGCTGCAACGGCATCACGACGGTGCTGTTCGAGCCCGCCGCCACGGCTAGGGAAGCCGCAGCCGCCATCGGAGCCACGCTCGACGGCACCGCTCCGGCCGCCCTGGTGACCGATGTCGTCACTGCGCAGCGGATGGTGGTGCGTCCGGGCGAGATCGTCGAAGGCTCTGTGGGCGGCGCCCGTGTCGACCGCGAGGCGGCGCGTCTGGGGTCAGAGGCGGTGGAGTCCGGTACGACGCGCCAAACGAGCGTGAGCGATGGTGACACGGTCGTCGACCTGTTCATCGAGGCGGTGCGTCCGGCGCCGCGGCTCATCGTCTGCGGCACCGGACGCGACGCCCAGCCGCTGGTCGCCCAGGCTGCTGCACTCGGGTTCGACGTGTTCGTGGCCGATGAGCGTCCAGGAGCACCGACCCATGAGCGCTTCCCCACCGCGACCGGGTTCCTCGTGGGGCCGCCGGCAACCATCGCCGGAGCCGTCCAGCCAGGGCGTGACACCTACGCCGTTCTGATGTCCCACAACTTCTTGCGCGACGGTGACTACCTGGCCGCCCTGTGCGGCACCCCGGTGCGCTACATCGGGTTGCTGGGCCCCAAGGAGCGATCGCACAAGCTGCTCGAGTACGTCCGGGGCAACGGCGTCGAACCCACCGACACCGACCTGGCAGTGATGTTCGGCCCTGCCGGCCTGGACATCGGTGCGGACGGACCCCAGGAGATCGCGTGGGCGATCCTGGCCGAGATCCTCGCAGTGCGCGGCGACCGGCCGGCCGGCTACCTCCGTGACCGTTCCGAGTCGATCCACCCCAAGCATGAGTGAGGGCCGCATCGGAGGCGTCGTGCTCGCCGCCGGGGCCGCCACCCGTATGGGCCGCGCCAAGCAGAACCTTCGGTTCGGCGACACCACCGTGGTCGGGTGGACGGTCCGCAACGCCGAATCCTCATCACTCGATGACGTGGTCGTGGTCACCGGCGCCCACGAGCTGGAGGATCTCGAGCTGCAGCGGGCCAAGCTCGTTCACAATCCAGACCACGCCGAGGGGACCATCACGTCACTCCGTACCGGGATCGAGGCACTGGGAGATGTCGATGCGGTGGTAGTGCTCCTGGGGGATTCTCCAGAGATCGATCCGCCCATCATCGACACCCTCGTCGACGACTGGCGGCGCCTTCACCCCTGGGCGGCCGTCGCCGAGTACCACGACGGCGTGGGCCACCCGTACGTGCTGTCACGGGCGGTGTTCCCGCTGCTCCAAGAGCTGTCCGGAGACAAGGCCCTGTTCCGGTTCCTCAGCGACCACTCGGACGACGTGCGCATGGTGATGGTCCCCCAGCTCAGGCCGCAGGACATCAACACGTGGCAGGATTATGTAGAAGCACACGAATCGTTCGGGTTCGGAACCCCATAGGAGGCGTGATGGAAGAGCACCTGCCGGCGGAGCCGGCCGACGAGCAGACAGAACCGAGTGATGACCCGTGGCGCCGCGTCGGCGACGAGTTCTCGACTCTCGGTGCAAGCTTCAAGAGCCACTTCAAGAGGTCACAGCAAACCGGCTCCGACAACCTCATCGACTCGTTGAAGGCGGCCTTTGATTCGCTGGGGGACGCGGCGAAGGACGAGCAGGTGCGCTCCGACGCCAAGAGTGCCGGCGCGTCGTTCATGGAGGCCATCGGCGATACCTTCAGTGAGCTGGGCGAAACCTTGCGCAAGAAGGCGGAGGATGCTCGCCGCACCGGCGATGCCGTGGAATCGGCTGACGCCGGCGACCCCATCGACGAGGCGCATTCCGACTGAAGCCGCGAGATTCGAGGCGACAGGACACCGTTCCGCCTGGACCGTGGCCGCGCCGCGGGTCACCGACCGTTCCCCGCCCCCGGCATCTCCTTGACGGCAGCGAGCCGGTCGAGGTGGTACTGCGCCTCCAAGAACCGCACTTCCGAGCGGTGCATGGCCTCGGCCCCCTTGGGCGACACCTGATCCATCGCCGTCGTCGCCAACTCGTCGATGAACTCCAGCACCTTGTCGAGGTCGAACGAGAGTTGGACCTTGAACGTCTCGACGATGAACCGCAATGTCTTCTTCACGAGCGGAAGCAGCGTCCCCACCGCCGCTACGTCTGCCGGCGTGGTCGCCTCTTTCAGGGCCTTGTTGAGCGTCTCGACCAGCTCGTCGGCGCCCAAGGCGTCGAGGATCTCCTCGACCTCGTCCCCGATGGCTCCGACCCCGGCCAGCCCGGCCCCGATCGCTTTGCGGACCAACTGAAACGACGCATTGATCACTCTGCTGACGAGGCCCCCCACGTTGAAACCGTCGTCTGGTCCGAACGATGCCGTCCGATCGGCGAATCCGACCAGCAGGCGTTCCGTTCCGTCCAACAGCCGATCGAGCGGGTCCGGTGCTGTCTCCTTGGCCATCGCTGAGTCCTCCCGTCGCTCGTCTGCCAAACGAACCTACTCAGTCGCATTGCGTCGGGTATGGGCTGCGTCGGAGACCGAGCGAGATCGCGCGGCCTCGTCGTGCTCTCACGCCGTTCCGTGGGCGGTCGGTGGACCGCTCGTCACTCCAGCAGGGCCACCGGAACGAATTCGGCCCGGGACGACGCCGCCACGGTGCGGTTGCCCATCATGAGGAGGCGGACGGAGCGCTCCACCGTGACCTCGACCTGTCGCGTGTTCCACGTTCGATCGACCGGGCAGTGGCACGAGACCAGCGTGGAGCCGTTGGCGGAAGCAAACCGAGCCGCCTCCTCCCGGGGCCCGGCCGTGGCGCCGAACGGGGCAAACGTCACCGGCGCAGCGGCGAGGGCCGCCGCATCGGCAGCAGCCGCAGCCTGCAGCCGGGCTCCCAACAGCATGCCGACGTCGGCGACCGCCACGGCGAGCAGCAGGAGGAGGCCGACGACTCCGAGCATCACCACGGAGGCGGAGCCGCGCTGGTTCACCGTTCGACTCGCATCGAGGCCCGTGCCGTCAAGTCGACGGTGAACCCGCCGAAGACCGGCGTGGCGACAGCGTGGGATAGGGTGAGTCTGACTTCGGCCGCCTCCCCCACCGCGGGTGGCCTGGTGACGGCGACCCGGGTGCGGGCGGCGAGGCCGTCGCCGAGAGCTGCCTGCACCGCGCCCACCGCCAGAGATGGATCGGTGTGCGTGGCCGCCTGTCTGGCCCCTTCCCGCGCCGCGTTGACCAGTTCGAGCTGGGTTCGCGCCACCACGGCGACTTCGACGACGGCGAGCAGCACGAGGAGCACCAGCGGCAGCACCAAGGCGAACTCCACAGCGGCGCTACCCCGCTCCCGGCTCACCCGGAGGCCACCGCACTGACCTTGTCCATGACGAGGTTGAAGAACGCCGGCAGCGCCCCGGAGGTGGTCGCCCACACAATGAGCGCCAGTGCCACCGCAGCGGCAGCCACCAGCACCAAGGCGTACTCGGCGGTCGCCTGACCGTGCTCTGCCTGATGGATCGTTCGGATCATCGTTCGCTCCTTTCCTACGCCAGCCTGCGGGCGGCGCTCATGTCGGCAACCGGCCGACGACGGAGGGAAGCGAGAACTGCAGTCGTTCGACGGCACCAAGCAACGCCGGCCCCAGCGTCAACACGACGAACCCGGGGAGGATGAGGAGCGCCAGCGGGAACAACAAGCGGACTGGCAGCTTGCGCGCCTCGACGAGGGCCCGGGCCCGTTCGGCGCGACGACGCTCGGACACGAACGACGCGACCGCCGCGGCGAGTGGTGCTCCGGTGGCGACGGCGCGACCTGCCAGCGAATAGAGCGCTCTGGCGTGACCCTGCGCCGTCACCAGTGCCGACGACAGGCCGACCTCGTTCGCTCGGCGCAGGAGCTGGGTGACTTCGCTCTGCAACGCGGGCCCGACCTCGGCGGCGGCGCGCCGTAGGGCTGCGGCGAAGGTGAGGCCGGCACCCAGGCCGAGACCCACCAGCTCGCCGAGCAATGTGACGTCGTGTTCGATCCGAACCCGTCGGGCGTGGCGACGGGCCATCGATCGCATCGCAGCGACGAAGCCGACTATCGGAGCAACGACGAGGACGGCACCGAAGGCCGGGGCCGGCCGCCAAGCCACCACGGCGATCGCCACACCGGCGGGTACTGCGCGGGAGAGGCTGCGCTGCTCCATCGCCGCCACGACGGCGATCCCCACGAG
>JBFGCM010000084.1:0-15638 GCA_041581135.1 Acidimicrobiia bacterium | reverse complement strand
GGCCACGTGCAGTACGGAAGCGGATGTCCCGTAGCCGGACCGATGTGGAAGACTTCTCCCATGGAGGAGATCGTCGTCGCGAGGCCGGATCGCTCGATGCTCGTGGCGGTCGCCGTCATCACCGTGTTCGTGCTGGCCGTGGCCGCCCCGTACGGCAACATGGCGGCGTTGCTCGTCGTTGCGGCAACGTCTGTCGCTTCGGTACTTCGACTGCGGCAGATGAAGCTGTCCGTGACTCGCGCCAGTGTCGTCGTCGTGAACTACTTGGCGCGGCACGAGGTGCCGTTGAATACCGTCCGCATCATCGACGAAAAGGACCAGCTCGTGGGGCCGATGCGCGCCTCGGCCGGCTTCGAGGACGGGAAGCTGTACTCGAGCGGACGAGCCCTCTACGTCACCGACGATTCCGGGCGCAAGGTTCGCGTCGGGCTCGCCCCCATGCACGGCAGCAGGCTGGACACCATCGCCGAAGATCTCTACCGAGCCATCGCCCGCATGCGGACCGGCGGCTGAAAGGGCCGTGGCCCGCGGGGTCCGCAAGCGACAATCATCGCCACCGAACCGACCTAGGTTTGGGCCCATCGCACGCAACGCCCCCGCCACACTGCTCCTCGTGCTGACCGCCTGCACGACTGCCGCCCCTACGCCCGACACGACTACCAGCGCGCCGGCCGCTACGACCACCACGCTGCCTGCCCCCACCACAACCGTCGCCGGCACGACACCGTCGACCGCGCCGACGACCACCACCACGGTTCCAGCTACGACCACCACGACCCTGCCCGAGCCCATTCCGGTCGAGCAGCTCGAACTGGTTGCCTTTCCGGTCCCCGCAGGATCCCGACCCCACGACGTCGCCCCGGCCGCTGACGGCGGGGTGTGGTATACCGCGCAGGGGTCCGGCGAGTTGGGCTGGCTCGACCCCACCACCAGCGACACGCGCCACATTGCACTCGGATCCGGTTCCCGGCCCCACGGCGTCATCGTCGACGACGCCGGCACCGCCTGGGTCACCGACGGCGGGCTCAACGCCATCGTCGCCGTCGACCCAGCAACCGACGAGGTCACCGTCTATCCGCTCCCCGCTGACCGGCCCGACGCCAACCTCAACACCGCGGCCTTCGACGGATTTGGCCGCCTGTGGTTCACCGGCCAGAACGGCATCTACGGAGTCCTCGATCCGGCAACCGGCGACATGGATGTGTTCGACGCTCCCCTCGGTCGTGGCCCATATGGCATCGCGGCCACGCCGCTCGGCACGATCTACTTCGCTTCGCTCGCCGGGAGCTACGTCGGTCTCATCGGCGCCGACGGTGCCGTCACGGTGCTGGAGCCGCCCACCCCCGACCAGGGCGCCCGGCGGGTGTGGTCCGACTCGGCCGGATCGATCTGGGTGAGCGAGTGGAACAGTGGCCAGCTCAGCCGTTACGTGCCGGAAACCGAGGCGTGGACCACGTGGCCGCTCCCCGGCGCCGCACCGCAGGCATATGCCGTTTACGTCGACGAGACCGACACCGTCTGGGTGAGCGACTTCGGCGGCAACGCCATGCACCGCTTCGACCCGACCACCGAAACATTCGACACGTTCGAGCTTCCGTCCCGCCCGGGCAACGTCCGTCAAATCCTCGGGCGCCCCGGCGAAGTGTGGGGCGGCGAATCGGCCGCAGATCAACTCATCGTCATCCGCAGATCCGGATAGATCGGTCGCCGGCCAACCGGACGGTGTGACCTACGACTCTTCCGCCTCCCCTGGACGGCCGGGACGATGAAGTCATGGAACGTTTCGTCGTCGCTCTGGCGGTCGTGGTGTTGATCGCTTCCTGCGGAGAGGACACTCCGTCTTCGGAAACGACCACGACGATGCCCCCGGCGACCCAGACCACCGCACCCGTGACCACAGCTGCGCCGACCACCGTACCTTCGACCACCGCGCCTCCGACAACCACCGTCGCGCCGACGACCACCACCACTCCATTGCCCGAGCCATTGGAAGCGTGGGGGCGCCTCGACGTCGACTCGGCCGTCTTCGGAGACGTGACCATCACCGACGGCGACGCCGGGACCGACGGCCGATTTGTCCTCGTCGGCTGCGAACGGTCCGACAGCGGTGCCTATCCGGCTTGGTGGTCCGACGATGCCGGCAACTGGCAACGAGCCGACGGCCCCGGCGACGTCGGTTGCCTCACGCAAGTCGAGGCCACGCCCTTCGGCTTCTTCGCCACAGGCCTTGGCGCGCAGAACCAGTTCCAATCGACAGACGGGGTCACGTGGGAGCTGCTCGAACTGGCCGATGACTTCGGATTCGAGGAGCCCGGCCAGCTCGGCGTCGTGTTCGCCATCTTCGTCTCTCCGGCCGGCGACCGGGTCACCTTGCTCTATTCGAGGGCCGCCGAAGCCGAGAGCCGCATCGCCACCCTGGTCACTACGACCGACGGCGAAACCTGGTCGCTCGGACCGGCGGATTCCGCGGCGCTGTTCGACAGCTCCGATGTATCCGCCGTCATCCCGGGCGGCCCCGGCCTCATCGCCGTGGGCGCATCGCCGGGCGGTGAGTTCGTGCCCACCGCCGCAGTATTCACCTCCATGGACGGTCTGAACTGGGCCCGAGCGACACCAAGCAACGCCGATTACGACGACAAGATCATGACCGACGTCATGGCCATCGGCACCGGCTTCGTCGCCGTCGGCGGGGACTTCTTCAAGACCGGCCTGATGACGGCATGGACCTCGCCGGACGGTGTGGTGTGGAACCGTTCGCCGCATCCACCTGAGGAAACCGATCCTGCGGTCGCCCAGATGACGGCTCAGACGGTGACCATCGCCGGCGGTTCGATCTGGGCGGCGGGCCGGGACTTCGACGCCAGGCGCGCCGACGATGGCCTGCCCGCTCTGTGGGAGTCCCCGGACGGCGTCAATTGGGTTCGGGCCGACTTCGACGCCATGGCGGCCCGGGTCCCGTTCGAGGTCATCGACACGCCGGATCTGCGAATCGGGGTGTGGCCGCCGCCGCTCAGCCTCAGCAGCGACCCCGTCCTCGTCTTCGCCGCCGACTGAGCGCCCGCGGCTACGAGGTCACTCCAGCAGCCGGACGAAGCAGTAGACCCCCTCGAGCAGCCCGAACACCGGCCACATGGCCCAGATCACCACCCAGTACACGAGGGTGTTCTTGCGAAAGTCAAGATCCCGATCCCAGATGAAGAACTGGATCGCCGTGTAGACGAAAGGCACCGAGGCTGCCAGCGCCAGCAGGAACCCCCAGCGCTCCCCCAGGAGCATCCCAACGGAACCCGCTACCTGCAGTGGTGCCCATAAGAACACATCCGCCCACGCGAAGCCTTGATTGAACGCAAAATACGCCTTGGGATCGGTGTCTCCAGGTTCACCGCCGTAGACATTGGCGATGGTCCATTCGGCTCGCGGCCGTACCACGGCGACGAACTGTAAACCGGCCAAGAGCGCGATCAGCACCAACCCGCCGACGGCTATCACCCACGTGAGTAGCGTCACGTCCATGACAGGCGCTCCCTAGTGAGGTTGCGGCCGGCGCCACGCGCCAGACATGGCATGCCCGACCAACTCCCAGATCGTCGCGTCGTACCGCCGGACAGCGATGACTCCCTGCATGGCGAGCAACGCCACGTTGGTCAACAGGTAGGGCCACGCCAGGAACGGCAACACCGCCAGCACCCAGATCAGAGATGCCCCGACGCCGACATCGACGAAGCGGCCCCAGCTGAGTAGCAGGAGCCCGACGATGACCTCGAAGGCGATGACGAGCACCATGAACAGCTCCGCGTTGGGAGCCCAGATCTCGTTCATGAACTCGGCCAGGAAGCCGAACCAGGCATCACCCCCGTAGTTCGCCACCACCTCGTCCTGGCGCGGCAGCGTGTAGACGATGTTGAACACTGCAGCCGCCAGGTAGGCCAGCCCAATGAACCCGCGCCACACGTTCCATCCGGCCGTACCGACGCGCCGCCGCGGTCCTGTCGCGCGTGAAGTCAGACCAAGGTCGCGTCCGATCACGACGACCTCCTCTCTGCACGACCAGAAGGGGCCATGCACCCCCATCGATACGACTCGGCAGCGGAAGCCGGTAGAGGCCATCGGTCCCGCGGCGGCGGGCGATGGGTCCGTATCTCTTCCGTCGTCCGGGCGCCCTCGACGCGCATGAGGGGCTCTCCACGCGTCGCCGGGGCCACGTAGAGTGCTCGTGGGGAATCGTCGCGACATGAGGGGTTCGAATGATCCGCAAACTGGCAGCGCTGCTCGCGCTGATGCTCGTGTTCGTTGCGTGTGGGGGTGACGACGACACGACGGCGACGACCGCCGCTGATGGCGAGCCGGCCACCACCGCGCCCGCTCCGGCGAGTGGCGGCGACGACAACGGCGACGGCAACGGCGACGGCAACGGCGCGGCCGCTCCGGGTGCCGGCGACGACTTCTGCACGATGTTCGAGCCGGTGGTCGAGACTCAGGTCGGAGCGTTCGACTTGTCGCCGGAGACCTTGGAGGAGTCACTGAACATGGCCCTCGCCGCAGCAGACGATGTGCTCGATGCCGCGCCCAACGAGATCGAGGACGACGTACAGGTGCTGATCAACGGCTTCCAAGATCTCGCGGCGGCGATGGAGGACGTGGACTACAACCCCTTTGCCAACATGGAGGCTTTCCTGGCAGATCCCAGGGTGCAGAACCTCGACTCGGCTGAGTACGCGGCAGCCAACATGGCCATCAACGAGTACTGCGGCATCGAACCCGAGCCCGGCGTGGACGGCGGTTTCGGGCTGCCTCCCGACACGATGCCCCCAGGTGCCACCCTGCCTCCGGACCTCGTGTCGGGCGATCTACCGGAGAACTTCAATCCTGACTTCGTACCGCCTGGGGTCACCGACATCCAAACGATCGACGTCGGGATCGGCTACCAGGTGACGTTCACCTCGAGTGCACCATGGGAGGAGGTGTTGGCGCACTACACGAATGTGCTCGGTGACCCGTTCACGCTCCAGGAGGCCGCCGGGATCAGCGCGGCGCACTGGTTCATGAACGACGGGACCACCGTGGTCGCCTCGGATACCGCCGGCACGCTCACCGTGACGGTGGCCGGCCCGAGCTGAACGCCAGGCCGACCATCCGCTGCCGCGCTCAGGAGCACTCGCGGTCGAAGAACGCCTGGATCCTGTCTTGGGCGTCCCTCACCGGTTCTGAATCGAGCGCCTCGCCGGCGGCATCGAGCTCCTCCATCGCCTCCTCGTCGAGGTTGGCCATCGACGCAGGATCGCTGAAATCAACGCCGACCTCGTCCAGCGTCTGCATGAACGTGTCATACGCGTCGGCGAGGGTCAGCAAGTCGTCCCGGATCTCGGGCACCCGGTCGGCAATCGCTCGCATGTTCGCTGCCGGGAGGTCCATGGGGGCGCCGCCCGCCACCTGCGCTGCGGCCGCATTCGCGGCACTGCTGATAGCCATCACGAGCTCGGGGCAGTGCTCGGGCGAGGCCTCGCCTCCACCCCCGTCGTCGGAAACCGGCTCGGAAGCCACGACCGTGGTCTCGGGGAGGACCGTCACGTCGGCATCGCCGGCGTCCTCTCCTGAGTCACCACAGGCCCCGATCAGGAGCAGCAGCACACACAGCGCGATCGTCAATCGATGGTGCATCTCCCTCCGATCGCTGTCAGTCTCCATTGTTCCCATCCCTTCGGCCCGTGTGGCGGGGGAAAAGGTCCCAATCGTCGGCCCCAGTCGGGGGGCGGCGCCGCCTCCACCAAAGGGCGTACGGCTCTAGCCATCACACCTCCCGCCGGGTCACGCTGGTGGGGCGGAGGTCGAGCCGATCTCAGGCGAGTACAACGATGAATCCTTTCGAAGAGTGGCTGGGAACCGACTGGACAGCCGCCGTTGCCGTCATTGCGCTCCTCTTGGGCGTGTCGGCAGCTCTGTTCGTCACGGTGCGCGTCGTAGTGTTGCCTCTCATCGGCCGCAGCGTCCGCAAGACCTCGTTCCGTTGGGACGATGTGTTGGCCGGGCCCAAGGTTCAGCGGTGGCTGGCGCTGTTCGTGCCCGCCATCGTGTTTCACCTGTCCGTCACGTCCATACCCGGCCTGAGCCCGTTCTGGACCGAGGCCTTGCTTCGGGTCACCGCCGTGGCCGCAATCTCCTTGGGGGCGCTGGCGCTCGCCTCACTCCTCATGGCCTTCAATCGGGCCTACGAGACACTGCACGTGTCGCGGGTTCGCCCCATCAAGGGATACCTGCAGGTGGCCCAAGTCGTCATCTACCTCTTCGCCGACCTCTGGGCACTCGCCGTCCTGGTGGGCCAGTCACCGTGGTTCTTCTTGAGCGGACTCGGGGCGGCGGCCGCGGTGCTCTTGATTCTGTATCGCGACAGCGTGCTGTCACTCATCGCCTCCATGCAGCTGGCCCAGAATGACATGATTCGCGTGGGTGACTGGATAGAGATGCCTCAGTACAACGCCGACGGCACCGTCGTCGACATGGCCTTGGCCACGGTCAAGGTGGAGAACTGGGACAAGACGATCACCACCATCCCCACGCACCGACTCACCAGCGAGTCGTTCAAGAACTGGCGCGGCATCAAAGAAGCCGGTTGCTGGCGGATCAAACGCTCGATCAACCTGGACCTCTCGAGCATTCGATTCCTCACCGAGGTAGAAGCGGTCCGACTTCGCACCCACGACCCACACCGTGTCCGCCTCGACCACATCGACGCCGACACGGCACTCAGGGGGCCACGGAAGCTCACGAACCTCGATGCGTTTCAGAGATACGTCGTCGCCTATCTCGAGCGCCACCCCGGCCTGGCCACGAGCACGATGCCGTGCCTGGTGCGGCAGCTGCCGCCCGGACCGCAAGGACTTCCCGTGGAGATCTACGTGTTCGCGCTGGGTACGAACTGGAGGCGGTACGAGTCGATCCAGGGTGAGATCATCGGGCATGTGCTGGCAGCCGTGGATCAATTCGACCTGCGACTGTTCCAGGCTCCCGCCGACGCAACGGTGAAGTCGCTCGCCCAGACCCGAGCACTGGAGCTGGTATGAGACAGACCAAATACGCCGCCGGGCGTCAACCGTATGACGCTCTCAACGGTCTGCGGGTGGGCGCGCTCGCCGGTGCCTTGCTTGGAGCGGCGCCGGCGCTCATCTGGGGAACCGGGCTGGCGTGGGCCATACCTGTGGCTGCAGTACTCGGTGGACTGGCCGGCTACGTGTCGGAGCGTCGGCGCATGCGGTCGGGTGACGACGGCTCCAGCTGAGGAGGGGCGTCTGCCGGTATCAGATGGCCGGGGAGGATGTGGGGCGCCGGCTCACGGCACGTAGCGGGCGCAGTCCTTCATCAACTGTTCCGGCCTCCTCGAACGCGTCGAGCGAGAGACACACCGAGCACGGGGCCTACCACGAGCAGGGCCACCACGATCACCGCGACCGCGGGCCGTTGCTCGAACAACTCATCCAGTCCGGCCTCGTACCCGGCGTCGGTCCCGAAGAAGATCATGATGTTGAGGGCGGTGATCGCGCCGATGACAACACCCACGGCGCCGCCGAAGATCACGTCAACGATCCAGGCTCTCAGGTTGTCGCGCATCGGTCTGTCGCTCGGTGGTCCCTCAGCACCGTCCTATCGAACCGCCCGCCGGGGGCCTAGGGCCAAAAGGCGGAACTCCTGCGGCCCGCCGCCGGTGCCAGCACAATGATCAGGGCCTGCGGCAGGCTCAGCCCTCGGGCACGTCGTCGTAGGTCGCCGCCTCGACCTCACCGGACTCGGCTGCGGCCACGATCCCCTTGGCCATTCGGGGAAAGATGACGGCGTGGAACGGCCACAGCACGAACCAATACACCCTGCCCAACAGGCCGCGCGGCACGAACCACGCGGTCTGTGTGAGCGTGCTGCCGCCGCCCGCAGACTCCACCTTCCAACCCAGCCACGCCTCACCGGGCAGCAGCATCTCGGCCTTGAGGTCGAGCGAGCTGCCCGGCTCGACGCGCACGACGCGCCAGAAGTCGAGCGGCTCGCCCACGCTCACCCGATCGGGGTCGCGGCGACCACGCCGCAGCCCGATGCCGCCGAACACCTGGTCGATGAGCCCACGGAGGCGCCACGCCCAATCCGAGGTGTAGTACCCCCGAGCTCCGCCGACCCCAATGAATGCCGCCGCCACCGCCGGAGCCGGAGCACTGCTGCGAACGACTCGGCGGTCACGCAGGATGGTGCCGTAGGCGTGGTCGGGGTCCGATGGCAGGGGGTCGGCCGGCTGCCACGACCCACGTGCCCACCGTGTGGGGACACTCTCACCGTGGGTACGTTCGATGGCGCGCCGGACCGCATCGTCGTAGCCGATGGTCGGCTTCGGCATCAGCCGATCGGCTTTGTCATCGGTGACCACGACCTCGTGCTTCAAGCTGTCGACGAGGTGTACGGCCACGTCGTTGGAGATCGGAGTGACGAGACCGACCCACCGCGCAGAGAGCCCGAGAGAGAGCACCGGCACCCGGATGATCAGTCGCCGCTTGAGGCCGGCCACCGCGGCATAGCGCCGCATCATCTGCTCGTACGTGAGCACGTCGGGTCCGCCGATCTCGATCACTTGACCCGTCGTGTCCGGATGCTCCAGCGCGGCGGCGAGATACTCGAGCACGTCGGCGATGGCGATGGGCTGGCACTTGGTCTGCACCCACCGCGGCGTCACCATCACCGGGAGCACCTCGGTCAGGTACCGGGTCATCTCGAAGGACAGCGACCCGGAGCCGATGATGACGGCGGCCCGGAACTCGGTGACCGGCACCGACCCCGACGCCAGGATTTCACCGACCTGCTGGCGGCTGGCGAGATGCGGTGACAGGTCACCGCGACCCAGCCCGCCCAGGTAGATGACCCGCTGCAGTGTCGAGCCGGATGCGGCCGCAACGAAGTTCTCGGCCGCGCTGCGATCGATCTCTTCGAAGTCGTCCCGCTCCATCGAGTGAACCATGTAGTACGCGGCATCCATGCCGTCCACGACCGCCGGCAGCGTCTCGACATCCAGCAGATCGGCCGACATCACTTCGACTTCATCACGCCACGGATGGTCATCGAGCGAGGCGGGGCTGCGGGTGACCGCGCGCACCCGATGGCCGCGCGCCAGGAGTGCCGGAATCAACCGGCCGCCAACGTACCCACTGGCACCGAAGACAACGATGTTCATCAGATCACCTCTCGTACGGGGCGCGACCTACCCGTGGACGGGTATTTTGACATCCGCGCTCGGCTCAGGAGCCGTAATGATCATGGAACTGCAAGCAGAAGGGCCTCCGTGAAACGCTTCAACCTCGTGATGGGATTCGTGCACGCCGTGCAAGGCGTACTGGTACTGGTGCTGGCCAACGACTTCGCGCTGCCGGCGACGGCGACCTTCCTGGAGGGCCCCCCGGGCGCCGGCGCCACGTCCCTCGACACGCTCTTCGAGGTGCGGGTGGCGTGGGGCGTGGCCCTGTTCTTGTTCCTGTCAGCGTTCTTCCACTGGCTCATCATCAGCCCGCCGTTCTACTCGCGGTACCAACGCGGCCTCGAGCAGCACCGCAACCATTTCCGGTGGGTGGAGTACTCGCTCTCGGCATCGGTGATGATCGTCCTCATCGCCATGCTCACGGGCATCGGCGACATCGCCGCCCTCATCGCACTTTTCGGCGTCAACGCCTCGATGATCTTTTTCGGAGCCGTGCAAGAGAAGTACGAGGAACCGGGCGGATCGCTGGTGCCCTTCTGGCTGGGATCCCTGGCCGGCATCGTTCCGTGGATCGCTATCGGCGTGTATCTCTTCTCGCCGACGACCGACGCCAGCCCGCCTGGATTCGTCTACGGGATCTTCATCTCGTTGTTCGTGTTCTTCAACTCGTTCGCCATCAACCAGTGGCTCCAGTATCGACAGGTGGGCAAGTGGCGCGACTACCTCTACGGCGAGCGGGCCTACATCGTGTTGAGCCTGTTGGCGAAGTCCGCCCTGGCGTGGCAGGTGTTCGGCGGGACGCTGGCGACATGAGCAATCACCCGAGCCACCGATGAGCCGGCTCTCCGACGTCATCGACGCCGTCGTCGAAGCGCCGATCGTTCCGTCATTCACCAGGCTCGGTCACGCGGTACGGAGCCGGGTCGACGACTGGCGCGAGCTCGAGTCGTACGACCTCGGTGGCCGGGTGGTCGCCATCACCGGACCCACCTCGGGCCTCGGCCTGGCGGCGGCTCGGCAGCTCGCCCGCATGGGTGCCTCGTTGATTCTCATCGCCCGCGACGCGGAGAAGACCGAGCGGGTTCAGGCCGAGCTCGAATCGGAGGGTGCCTCCATCACGCACGCGTTGGCCGACCTCGGCGACTTCGACGAGGTGCGGCGAGCCGCCACTGAGATCGTCGACGCCAACGACCGACTCGACGTGCTCATCCACAACGCCGGCGCCTTGTTCAACGAGCGGCGCGAGGCTCCAAACGGGCTCGAGCTCACCACCGCAGTCCAGGTGGTGGCGCCCTTCCTGCTGACGGGTCTGCTGTGGGACTCGCTGGTGGCGACACCGAGCTCACGCGTGCTCACGATGAGCTCGGGCGGGATGTACACCGCGGGGCTCACCGTCGAGAAGCTGCAGATGGACGAGGAGTCCTACCGCGGCACCGAGCAGTACGCCCGGGCCAAGCGGGCCCAGGTGACCCTCAACGAGATCTGGGCGGAGAGAACCGAAGGCTCCGGAGTGCGGTTCCACGCGTTGCACCCCGGCTGGGCAGACACGCCCGGCGTCGAGGCGGCGCTGCCCGGATTCCGCAAGGTGGTCGGACCCCTGCTGCGATCTCCTCTCGAAGGCGCGGACACCCTCGTGTGGCTCAGCGCCGACGACCAGGAGCCGCTGGCCACCAACGGTGGGTTCTGGCACGACCGGCGCATCCGGTCGATCCACAAGCTCCCGTCAACCCGACGCACCGACACTCCGCGCCGTCGCGAGAAGCTGTGGGACTGGGTATCCGACCAGGCCGGATGGGACCTCCCTAGGGCGGGGTGAGGGTTTCAGACCCGACGCAACCGCACGACGGGTATCACGCGGTCGGTCTTGGCCTGGTAGTCGGCATAACCGTCGTAGGCGGCTACGGCGCACCGCCACCATTCCGAGCGCTCCGGCTCACCCAGCGGAACCGCCACCGCCTCGAAGCGGTCAGTGTCGATCTGCACCCGGACCCGCGGGTCGTCGACGAGGTTGAGGTACCACTCGGGGTGACGATCCCGCCCACCCCACGACGCAATGACCAGTGGCGCCCCGTCGGCGTCGCGCAGGTACAGCAGCGGCACCGTGTGCCGGGACCCGGTGCGGCGACCGGTGGTGGTGAGGAGCAGCATGTCGTTGTCCACCAGGCGGCGGCCGACCCTGCCGCCGGTGGCGCGGTAGGCCATCCGGTGCAATGTCGACAAGCGCCGTGCGGTGCCGTCCCTCAAACCAGATTCTGCTCCGGTACGAAGGCGCCCGTGGCGAAGCGCTCCAACGACATGGCCGACAGATCGAACGTCGGCTCGACGCCGGCCACCAACTCCGCCAGATGCTCGCCGATGACCGGGCCTTGCTGGAAGCCGTGACCGCTGAAGCCGGTGGCGTAGAGCATGCCCGAGGGCTCGTCGCACGCTCCCACGATGCCGTTCCCGTCGGGGCTCATCTCGTAGTAGCCCCACCAACCCGGGCGCAGCTCCAGGTGCTCCAACAACGGCAATCGGTCCAACGCCACGGTGGCCAGGCCCTCCATGGTCTGCTCCCTCCCTCCCAACAGGAGCCCTGTTCCTTCTCGATGGAAGTAGAAGCCGGAGGCGAAGTCGATGGTGTTGGGGATCTCGCGGGGCAGACCGCCATCACCGATGGTGAAGACGACGTGTCGCTTCACCGGAGTGACCGGCAGCTCGAGACCGGCCGTGACCGCCAGCTCCGGCGCCCACGCCCCGGTGGCGAGGACGACCACCGGGGACGAGACCGATCCCCTGGAGGTCGTGACACCTACCACCCGTCCGTCTGCGACGTCGATGGAGGTCACCGCCACTCCTTGCGAGATGGCGGCACCCAGGCGACTCGCCGCCCGGGCATACCCCTGACCAACGGCCTCCGGCGTGCAGTAGCCGTCGATGGGGCACCACGTGGCACCGGAGATCCCGTCCAGGTCGAGACCCGGCACGATCTCGAGAATCGCATCGTGACCGATCACCTCGGAAGGAACGCCCAAGCGATTCTGCAGCTCCACCGCCGCCGCAAACCGCGGCAGGTGGGTCTCGTCGAGCAGAAACAGGTAGCCCCACTGGCGGAAGTCGATGTCGCCGCCCACTTCTTCGTCGAAAGCCCCCAGCCGGCGGATGTTCTCCACGGCCATCTTGATGTTCAGCTCATCGGAGAACTGGGCGCGAAAGCCGCCCGCACTGCGGCTCGTAGAACCGGCCCCGAGCGTGTCCCGCTCGATCAGCACCGTGTTGGTGATGCCCAGCGTCGCCAGGTGATACAGCGTGGAACAGCCCATGATGCCCCCACCGATGACGATGGCGTCAGCGGCGGCGGGGAGCTCGGCCATCAGACCGAACGGGTGATGCCGCCGTCGACCCGGAGGTTCTGGCCAGTGATGTAGGACGCATCGTCCGACAGCAGGAATGCGACGGTCTTCCCGATCTCGCCGACGGTGCCGTATCGGCCGGCCGGAATCCGGCCGAGGTTGGCGTCCGACTCCGGGTAGCTGTCGATGAAACCGGGAAGGACATTGTTCATCCGGATCCCGGCCGACGCGTACTGGTCGGCATAGAGCTTGGTGAAGCTGCCGAGCGCGGCGCGCAGCGCCGAAGAGATGGGAAACCCCGGGTCGGGCTCGAATGCGGCGAAGGTGGAGATGTTGACGATGGCTCCGCCACCTTGCTGCTCCATGATCCGGGTCACCAGCCGTGCCATGCGCACCACGTTGAGCAGCACCATGTCGAGGCCGGCGTGCCACTGCTCAGGGGTCAGTTCGAGGAGCGGTCCCTTCGGAGGGTGACCGGTGTTGTTGACCACCGCATCGATGCGGCCGTACTCATCGAGGGTGCGGGCGACGAGCTCGGCCAAGTCGGCCTCCTTGGTGACCGACCCGGTCATGCCGAGGCCGCCGAGTTCGACTGCGAGCTTCTCCGCTCCGCCCGAGCTCGACAGCAATGCGAGGTCGTACCCCCGTCCGGACAGCTCCCGGGCGATGGCGGCTCCCATCCCCTGGCCGGCGGCGGTGACGATGGCGGTCTTGGTTCCGGCCATTGGCTGAGTCCTCCGGTGCTCGCTCACGCAGGTGGCGGTAGCCGGGCGACGATAGCGTCCAGGAACAGCTCGTTGACCTCCGAGGTTGCGAGGGTCGGCGCCCGCACGTACCACAGGCCGCCGTTCTCCTGGACCTCGAGCACGAGCGGGTGGAAGTCGACGTCGTCGACCACGGCGGCGATGCCATCGGCTCCGAGCACCGACCCTGCCTGGTCGGCGATGGCGACGGCATGGTTGAACACCTCTGGCATACCATCGTCCGAGGTGGTGTCCCGCACCGAAACCCAGGGTCGGGCCTGGTCGATGGGCCATGACTCGGCTTCCGGTGGCGCCTTCTCGGTCGTCGCAACATCAGGCGGCGGGGTGGACCCGGCGAGTTCAGGGTCGGGTGGGTCGGGCGGGTCTTCTCTAACCGCGTGTTCCGGCTCGACGACTTGGGAGATCTCCTCGGTTCCGTCGGCCTGCGAGACGCGCCGACGGACCTTGTCTTCGAGGGCGGCGAGTCGCTCGTCTTCGGCCGCGGTCTGTTCCAGCAGCATGTCGACCCGCTCAGCCGGGCTGGCCTCGAGCTCGCGCTCCTTGCGGGCCAGCTCCGCATCCAAGGATTCGAAGCCGCTCTTGGCCATGTCCTTGACGTCGGCGGCTTCACGCTTCAGGACCTGCTTGACACGTTCCCACCAGCTCATCGCCTCAGCGTAGAGGTGCGCCGAGGCACGTGTCGCGTGTCCACGACCTCCTTCCCGGGCCCGAGCCACTGTTCTGCAGCCGCGAGCAAGCACACCGAGACTTCCAATTCCAGCCGCCCAACTCCCCCCTCACCTGCGACCCCTGTATACACTCCTTGCTCAGGCCGGTGCGCATCCGGCCTGATCTTCCATCAGAGGAGGGTTCTCTTGATGAAACGACTATCAATCAAACTGCTGGCGCTGCTGGCGGTGTTGATGCTCTTCGCAGCCGCATGCGGCGGCGACGGCGACACCACCGACACGGAAGCACCTGGCACTACCGAACCACTGGCGACGACCGAAGCACCGGCCACCACGGCGGCACCGGCCACCACGGCGGCACCGGCGACCACGGCGGCACCGGGCGACGAGTTCACGCCGGGCGCGCTCGGCGCGGTGGAAGTGGCACCTGGTGAGGACATCCAGATTCGCAGCCTCCAGGCCATCAGCGGCCCGGTTGCGTTCCTCGGTATCCCCAACCAGAACGCCACCCAGTTCGCCATCGACGACTACGGCCCCATCAAGGGCCACAACGTCAGCCTGGGTACGCCACTCGATGACCTGTGCGGTCCCGACGGCGGCCAGGCATCGGCGCAGACCATCGTTGCCGACGAGCGCGTCGTCGGAGTCATCGGTACGTCGTGCTCGGGTGCGGCGGTGGCAGCTGCCCCGCTCATCTCCGAGGCCGGCATGGTGATGATCTCCCCGTCGAACACGTCACCGGCGCTGACGTCCGACCTGCAGGGCAATGCGGGCACGGACTACTCGCCGGGGTACTACCGCACGGCACACAACGACCTGTTCCAGGGCGCCGGCGTGGCCAAGTTCGTGTTCGACCAGCTCGGTCTCACCACGGTGGCCGCCATCCACGACGGCGACCCGTATACCAACGGCCTGGCGACGGCATTCTCGAATGCCTTCCAGGCGCTCGGTGGTGAAGTGGTGTTCTTCGGCGGCGTCAACAAGGGCGACACCGACATGACCGGCATCCTCAGCGAGATCGCCGGCTTCGGGCCCGAGGCCATCTACTTCCCGATCTTCCAGCCGGAGGGTGACTTCATCGTCCAGCAGATCGGCGGCGTGCCCGGCCTCGAAGACGTCACGCTGATCGGCGCCGATGGCCTGTTGGTGTCCGACTTCCTGGCACTTCCGGAGACCAGCGGGATGTACTTCTCGGGTCCGGACCTTCAGTTCGGCGCCAACACCAGCTCCACCGGCGTTGATGCGGATACGTTCCTCGAGCGCTACGAGTCGGAGTTCGGTGAGGCGCCGAGCGCGGCCTTCTGGGCGCACTCCTCCGACGCCACCATTCTCCTGCTCACGGCCATCGACAACGTGGCGGTGGAAGGGGCCGACGGCACCCTCTTCATCGACCGTGAGGCACTGCGGAACGAGCTGAACAGCACGGCCGACTTCCCTGGCATCATCGGACTCATCACGTGTGACGAGTTCGGCGACTGTGGCGCACAGCGCATCTCGGTGGTCGAGCATGAGGGCGACGCGGACGCCGTTGGCGAAAACGTCGTGTTCTCGGCCACTCGTGCCGACCTGATCGATCTGATCACCGGCGGCTGATCACGAGGCAGAAACAGGCAAGCGACTGAGGCGGCGCCGGGGTTTACCCGCGCCGCCGCGC
>JBFGCM010000083.1:0-15645 GCA_041581135.1 Acidimicrobiia bacterium | reverse complement strand
GTAACTCGTGGTCGGGTAACTCGTGGTCGGGTAACTCGTGGTCGGGTAACTCGTGGTCGGGTAACTCGTGGTCGGGTAACTCGTGGTCGGGTAACTCGTGGTCGGGTAACTCGTGGTCGGGTAACTCGTGGTCGGGTAACTCCTGGTCGGGTGACTCCTGGTCCAGCTTCTTTTTCGGATGAGGTGGATGACGGCCGCCTCGAAGGGATAGGGTCCATGCAACACACCGATACGCGGCGCTCGTTGTCGGGCACAGACAGGGTGTGGATGCTGAACATCGCCGTCGGCCTGTTCGCAGCCGGGCTCGTGTGGTTCCTCAAGGACCTCCCCCCGCTCGACGGTCCGGTCGACGTCCCGTGGTGGGTGTTCGCACCCCTGGTGTACCTCGGCGAGCTCGCAGTCGTTCACCTCAGATTCCGGAGGGACGCCCACAGCTTCTCGATGTCTGAGATCCCCTTGGTGGCGGGGCTGTTTCTCGTGTCGCCGCTCGGGCTCATCGCAGCGCAGCTGGTCGGCAACGCGTTCGTGCTCAGCGTCAACCGCCGCCAGCCGCTTCTGAAGTTCACGTTCAATCTGGTCCAGTTCACCATGCAGACGGCCATCGCACTCGTGGTGTTTCGTGCCGCCGTCTCCTTCGGGAACCCGCTCGGACCGCCGGGGTGGATCGGTGCCGTGGTCGCCACCCAGCTCGCGCTCATGGCGGCCAACGTGCTGGTCAACGCTGCCATCCGGCTGACCGGAGGTCGCCTCGCTCCGGGGGAGATTCGTGACGTCCTCATGATGGGGTCGCTCGCCGCCGTGCTCAACACCGCGCTGGTGCTCGTCGGTATCACGGTCATCTGGCGATCACCAGACTCGGCCTGGTTGGCATTGGTGCCGCCGCTGGCTCTCTTCCTCGCCTATCGCGCCTACGTGTCGCAGCGAGAGGAGCGTGCACGGTTGGAGTCGCTATATGAAGCCACCCGCGATCTTCACGAATCGCCGCAGATCGAGACCGCCTTGGTGGCCGCGGCCTCCAGGGCTCGCGACATGTTCGATGCCGAGTTTGTGGAGATCAAGCTCTTCCCGTCGGGCTCCCAGTACGCCTACCGGACGGCGGTAGGACCCGGTGAGCGCCAGGAGGTGATGGCGCCCTTCGACGGCCGAGAAGATCAAGCTCTGTGGCTCGGGCTGTTGGAACCCGGGAAGTCGCTGTTGTTCTCGAGCGTCAACGACCATTCGGCGCAGGTGCCGGGTACTCACGAGTACACGGTCGAGGACGCCATCGTGGCGCCGCTACGCGGGGGCGGTGAAGTCATCGGGATGGTCTTCGTGGCCAACCGGCTGGGGGACATCAGCACGTTTCAACCCCAGGACCTCAAGCTGCTCGACACCATGGCCAGCCAGGTCAGCGTGTCGCTCGAGAACGGTCGACTGGAGGACTCACTGGCTCAGCTGTCCGAGCTGAAGGAGAAGCTGCGGCACCAGGCCAGTCACGACGCGTTGACCGGTCTGGCCAACCGCACGTTGTTCGCGGAGCACGTGCGATCGGCCGTACTCACCGGAAGCCTCACCACACCGTCGCTCGCCGTCGTGTTCCTGGACGTCGACGACTTCAAGACCGTCAACGACAGCTTGGGTCATGCCGCCGGCGATCAGCTGTTGATCGCGGTCGCAGAACGGCTTCGGTTGTGTTGTCGTCCCTCGGATTCGGTCGCCCGCCTGGGCGGGGACGAGTTCGCCTTGTTGCTACGAGAACTGCGCCGGCCCAGCGACGCCACGGAAGTGGCATCGCGCATCATCGAGCGACTCGCCGAGCCGTTCGTCCTCGAAGGCCGCGCCATGTCGGCACGGGCGAGTGTCGGTATCGCTTACGGCACCGGTGATGACGTGTCCGAACAGCTGTTGCGCAACGCCGACGCCGCCATGTATGCCGCCAAGAGACAGGGCAAGGGTCGCTACCAGGTGTTCGAGGACCGCATGCATCAGGAGATGATTCGTCGTCTGGAGCTTCAGGCCGATCTGCAACAAGCGGTGAATGCCGAGGCCCTCAAGATCTACTACCAGCCGATCGTGGCCCTCGACAGTGGCGAAATCGTCGGTTTCGAGGCGTTGACGCGTTGGAATCATCCCGAGCGGGGACCGGTTCCACCCGCGGAGTTCATTCCGTTGGCCGAAGAGAACGGATTGATCGTGCGGCTCGGCGAGTGGGTGCTGACCCAGGCGTGTCGCCAAGCACGCGAATGGATCGACTCGCAACTGTTGGCCCCCGACCACCTCTCGATCTCGGTGAATCTCTCACCCCGGCAGCTGGTCGGGTCGGACCTCGTGCGCAAGGTGAACCGGACGCTGGAGGAGCACGGGCTGGAGCCCAATCGACTGGTGCTGGAGATCACGGAATCGGTGTTGCTGCAGGACGCCTACGTGGAGACGCTCGAGCGGCTCAAGCAGCTCGGGGTGCGCATCGCCATCGACGACTTCGGGACCGGTTACTCGTCGCTCAGCTATCTGGATCGGCTCCCGATCGACATCATCAAAGTGGACAAGTCGTTCGTCGACAGGCTCGAGGGAGGCAACGACTCCCCACTTGCTCGTGCGGTCATCGGGCTGGGGGCCACCCTCGGGCTCCAGACCATCGTCGAGGGCATCGAGCACGCCGACCAAGCGCAATGGCTCTCTGACATCGGATGCGAGGTGGCGCAGGGCTTCTATCTCGCCGAGCCCATGGACGTGGCGACGATCAACACTCTGCTGCGGGCCGTGGCGGGCCGACCCCGCGACATCGACACCAAGCCGAACCTCAGAGTGGTCGGCGAGTAGCCGAGGGGCGGCGCCGCTCAGCTGTTCTGCCACCTGCCTGCGTCCGCCATCATGTGGACATGCACGTGGAGACCTGCTCGTTCGGGAGCAACGATGTCGCCTACGTCGTGACCGGGATGCCGGGCCACTCGTTCATGGTCATCCCGCACGGCGCCCACCTCGTTGGTGTCCACGTGCCCGATCGAAACGGTGCTGCCGCCAACGTCGTGCTCGGGTTCACCGACACCGAGTCGTATCGCACCCATGCCGAGCGGTACTTCGGTTCGACCATCGGCCGCTTCGCCAACCGGATCGGCGACGCCCGCTTCGAGCTCGACGGCGTGGTGTACCGGCTCGAAGCCAACGAGGGGCCCAATCAGCTGCATGGGGGTGCGGCGGGGTTCCACACGAAGCAGTGGCAGGTCGAGCCCGTGATCGAACCTGACACTGCGGGGCTTCGACTCACATGTGTCTCGCCGGCAGGCGAGTGCGGGTTTCCCGGAACCGTGGCGGCTACGACCACGTACGCCTGGGAGCGAACGAGCCTGGTGATCACTCATGAAGCGACCACGGATGCGCCGACCGTGCTGAGCATGACCAACCACGCCTACTGGAGCCTTGGAGGTCCTCTGGCGCGGCATCGGCTACAAGTGGCGGCCGAGGCCGTGCTCGATGTCGATGCCGATCACATACCCACGGGAGCGCTCTGCCCGGTGGCAGGGACGGGGCTCGATCTCACCTCACCTCGGGAGCTCGGTCCGGCGATCGCCGCGACCGGCGGCATCGATCGCTGCTTCGTCCTCGACCCCGCCGGGACCCCTGCGGATGTGATTGCGACCCTGGCATGTCCGACCACGGGACGGCGCATCGATGTGGTCACCGATCAGCCTGCCTTGGTGGTGTACACCGCCAATGACGCCGGCCCGTTCCCCGATCACAGCGCCGTCTGCCTGGAGGCCCATGGGTTTCCCGATGCGCCCAATCACGCCACCTTCCCCTCTGCGGTGCTGCGGCCCGGCGAGCAGTACCGGAGTCGCACCGAGTACCGCTTCTCGGTCGAGTGATCGCGCCTCAGTCGCCGGCGACCGTGGACGGGCGCCAGAAGAGGGCGATCTGGGCGGCAGCAGCCAGCTCACCGCCGAGGGCGATGATCAGGCCGACCCAACCGTCGAGGTCGTCGGCGATGCCGAGTGCGTCATCGATGGAGATCGAACCTGGTCCGGCAATCGCGAGCGCGAACGCCACAAACGCCAGCACGAACACGTACTCCCAACCTTCCGTTGGTCTGGTCGTGACGAAGAACCCGACGGTGCGGTGCACCGTCCAGAAAGCAACCACCATGATGCCGATGACGCCGGCCGCGGCAAAGCTCGTGAGCAGTCCCAAGATCAGCAACACGCCCACGCCGATCTCGGTCGCTGTTGAGGCAAGCCACTGCAGCTGCGGCTGTTTGAACCCGATGCTGCCGAACCAATTGCTCGTCTTCTCACGTCCCCGGGCGTGCTTGACACCGTGGGCCAGGAAGACGATCCCCAGCACCACCCGTAGCACGAGCATCGCCATGTCGAATGCCGTGGTCATCGCATCTCCCTTCGCTCGACAACCTCGTTGCTCGCAACCGTCAGCAGGCCTTCAGTCTTCCGCCCTGCCCGGGAACATGCACCGCGATCGGGAGGTTGGGCGTTAATGAACCACGAGAGGAGCCGACAGCATGGCCGGAGCTGCGTTCTTTCCGCACTTGCCCGAAGACTGGGAGGCCACGCGTGCGACGCTCCATGCGTACGCCCACGCGGTCGGAGCCGTGCCTCGCGCCGCCGCGGTCGCACATCCCAAGTGGTGGCACATCAGCCTCGAGGTCCGTCCCACCGGCCTGACGACGGATCCGATACCGTTGCCCGGCGGAGGATCGCTTGCCCTGCGCATGGACCTCATTGCCGGCGAGGTGGTGGTGGAGAGCAGCGATGGCGCCTCGCAGCGGCTGTCCATGGCCGACGGGCTGACCGGCACCGAGATGGGCGATCGGATCATCGAGATCGTCTCGGCCCGAGGGCTCCAAGCGGACTACCAGCGGGACAAGTACGAGAACGACGAGCCTCGCCCCTACGAGGCCGCAGCGGCCCGGACCTTCTTCACCGCGGCCGTCAACGCCACTTCCGTGTTCGCGCGGCACCGAGCATCGCTGGAGGGACCGGTGGGGCCCGTGCAGCTGTGGCCCCATGGGTTCGACCTCGCGTTCGAGTGGTTCGGCACCCGGGTGGTGACCCATGAAGAGGGCGGGGAGACCACCACCCACCCGTCCCAGATCAACCTGGGCCTGTATCCGGGGGGTCGGCCGTACTTCTATTCCAACCCGTGGCCGTTCGATGTCGACACCCTCACCACGCATGAGCTTCCCTCGGGCGCGCAGTGGCACACGGAGGGGTGGGAGGGATCGATCTTGTACTACGACCAGCTCGCCGGGGATCCCGAGGGATCCGACAAGCTGCTGGCCTACGCCCGAACCGTCCATGCACTGGCGGCGCCCACATTGATGGCCTGACGCGGCTCAACGGTGCACCCGCCTGTGCACCACCCGGAGCCCAGACCACACGTCGTCGATGGCGGCGACCTTGATGTCCACCAGGCCTCGCGGTAGCACCACGTCACGAACCGCGTCTTCGGTCATGTCGGTTGGCACACCTGAGGCCCGCTTCGGCCACGCCACCCACAGCGAGCCGTCGGGGAAGACGATCCGCTCCAGGGTGCCGATGCGCCGCTCGAGGAGCGAGCGCCGCACCGTGAAGAACACGGCGACATCGACCAGGGCCCGGGCGTCGTGACGGATGGCGACGTCCAGGGGCATCGGTTCCAGGAGGTCAGTGAAGTGGTCCGGTGCCCCGATGAACGAGACGGTCATTCCCTCGCGGATGCCGAGCTTCTTCGGTAACGGTGTGCCCGAATACCCTGCGGGTCCACCGGCGGGTGTCATGGCGTCTCTTCGAGGAGCGCTTTGAGTCGGCGGTAGTCGCTCCGCACCGATCGCTGCACCATGAGGCGCAACAGCGGTGCGGCGACGCGGAACACGCCGGAGGCATCTCCTTCCACCACGGCCGAGACCACACAGGAGTCCTCCGACTTCGGCCTCACCGTGCGGGTGAACGTGATCGGGAAGGTGCCGGCGACGGTGGTCGCCTTGACCATGCGGTCGACCTCGTACTCCACGACCTCGAACGTCGAGACCACCGGCTTGGCCAGGAACCGCGCCTCCTGCTCGTATCGGGAGCCCACTCGCAGCGGAGGTTCGGTGGTGAACGTGCACCGGACCATTCCCCGCTGCCACTCGGGATTGCGCCTGAAGTCGGAGACGATGCCGAACACGGTGGCGGCCGGCCGGCGCACCTCGACTTCCGATGTCACACGAATCATGCCTTCGACGCTAGACCTCCGACGCTCGGGGTGGCGGAGGTCAGCGAGAGGCGATGGTGCCGGCCGGGTCCGACGGCCGGTTGCGCACCCGGCGCGCCCGGGCGACATTCATGACGCTGCGGGCGAAGAGGGTGACGAAGAACACCACAACCGGCACGATGGCCATGGTCGCCGAGCCGGCAGTGCCGAAATGGAAGCTGATGACGAGGCCGCCGGCGACCGAGAGCATCCCGACCACGGCGCTGGTCACCATCATCGCCGGGACCCGCCGCACCAACAGCGCGGCCGTAGCCGGAGGTGCCACGAGGAGGCCGAACACGAGCAGCGTCCCGACGCTCTGGAAAGAACCGACGATGGCCAAGGTGATGAGCGACAACATGGCGAAGTGGCTGAGGCGAGGACGGAGCCCGAGGAGCTCGGCCTTCTCCTCGTTGAACGAGAGCACGAGGAACGATCGATAGAAGACGAGCGACACGATCACCGTGATGACGGCGATGATCGCAATCGTGACGATGTCGCCGGTCGTGACCCCGAGCGCGTCACCGAACAAGATGCCGGTGAGGCTGCCCGTGTACGAGCTCGTCTTGGAGATGATGATCACCCCGAGCGCCAGCATCCCCACGAACAAGAGCCCGATGCCCGTGTCCTCGGGGAAGCTCGTCTGGCGGTGCACCAAGTTGATGCCACCGATCATCACGATGGCCGCCAACGCGGCGCCGAGCGTCGGGGAGAAGTCCAGCAACACGGCGAGGGCGATACCGGGGACCACGCCGTGAACCAGTGCATCGCCCATGAAACTCATCCCGCGCAGTATCACCCAGGTGCCGACGACGGAGGTGGCCAGCACGGACAGGAGGCCGGCGGCGAGCGCCCGCTGCATGAACGCCAACTGGAAAGGTTCGACGAGCCAATCCATCACGACCTCAGTGCCTCAGCGATGCGCTCGGCGTTGGTACGGATGACGCCGATGTAGGAATCCGCTCCGGTGCCCGGCTCGCCGAGCGATCCGGTGAACAACTCCACCACCGCCACCGGGCGCCCCACTTCGGCGGCGACCGCCTCGGCGACGTCGGATGGACGCGTGGTCTCACCGAAGATCGCGCTGACCCCTCGCGCTTCGATGATCGCCACCAGTGCCGCCAGGTCCTCGGCGTTGGGCGCAGCGCGGGTGGTCGTACCGGGGATCACAGTCCCCACGACCTCGAAGCCGTACCGGTCGGCGAAGTAGGCCAGCGAGTCGTGATTGGTGACCAGGATGCGCCGATCGGGGGGAATGGTGGCGAGCAAGGTCTCGATGGCCGCGTCCGCGGTTGTGATGTCGGCGCCGTAGGTCGCAGCCGCCGATACCCAATCGATCGACGCATCGATCTCCGTCAGCGTCTTCGCCAGCAGCTCGACGGCACGAACGGTGCGGGTGGGATCCAGCCAGAAGTGCGGATCCGGCATGCGGTCCTCGGAGAGAATCGGGTCCACCGCCGGTGCGAGCTCCAGCACCTCGACACCGTCGGCGGCAGCGGCACCGAGGACGTCCACGAGCCCTTCTTCCAGGCCGAGTCCATTTGCGACCACCAGGTCTGCCTGCTGGAGAGCGGCCACCTGTTGCGGCGATGCGGAGTAGTCGTGCGGATCGGCACCGGGCGGGAGCAAGATCTCGATGTCAGCGTTGTCCCCCACGACGTTGCGCACGATGTCACCGACGATCGTGGTGGTGGCCACGATCTCGATGCCGTCGGCGGCATCGTCGCCTCCGCTGCAAGCCCCGCCCAGCAGGGCGAGCACGACCAGCACAGGACCAAGCATCGGCCGGCGTGACCTCTGTACATCCACCCGGTAGCCCCCTCTGGCCGAGGTTGAGAATCATTCCTATACTGGCACCATGCAGACTAACACTGCGACGACGGGACAGATCGACCAGCTGGTGAGGGACCACCTCCGCGAGCGCGGCGTGCGGTACACGCGGGCCCGGCAAGCCGTGATCAAGGCCATCGGGATGGGGGATGGCCCGCAGTCCGCCGCCGAGCTGCACAACCGGCTCAAGGGCATCGTCCCGCTGTCGTCGCTGTATCGCAGCTTGGCTGTACTGGAGGCCTCGGGCATCCTCGCCCCACACCTGGGCACGCGGGGAGTGACCCGGTACGAGCTGGCTGAATGGCTCTCAGGCCACCACCATCACCTGGTGTGCATCGAATGCGGCAAGGTGGTGGACGTGGAGCTCGATCCCTCGGGCGAAGATCACCTCGAGGACGTCGTCTCGATCGTGAGTCGCTCTGCGGGGTTCTCCCTGACCGGTCACACTCTCGAGATCGAGGGTCAATGCCCGGAGTGCGCACATGAAGCGGTCACGTAGGAGAGTCCATCCCGGGCCGGCCGTGGCCGCCGAGGATCTCGTCCTCGCCTACGGAGACCAGGTCGCACTGGATACGTCCTCGGTGACCCTGCCCCGGGGGCAGGTGACCGCCATCATCGGTCCAAACGGGTCGGGAAAGTCGACCTTCCTCAACGCAATAGCCGGTCTCAAGGCGCCGGTGGCCGGACGGATCAGCGTGTTGGGCGACGAGCCCTCCAAGGTACGCAACCAGGTGAGCTACGTGTTGCAGGCGAGAAAGGTCAACGAGGCGATGCCGGTCACTGTGCGCGAGATCGTGTCCATGGGCCGGTACGCCAGCACCGGCTCATGGCGTCCGATGGGCGATCGGGATCAGGAGCGAATCGATGCTTCACTCGATCGCCTCGACATCCACGATCTCGCGACCGCGCACATCGGCGAGCTGTCAGGCGGCCAACGCCAGCGGGTGTTCGTGGCGCAGGGACTAGCCCAGGCTCACGAGCTCCTGTTGCTCGACGAGCCCACCACCGGTCTCGACCTCGTATCGGCCCTCACCATCGAAGGCGTCATCCGCAGCGAGCGAGACGCCGGGAAGACCGTCGTGGTGACGACGCATGATCTGGGGGAAGCCGAAGCAGCGGATCTGGTCGTGCTCATGTCTGGTCGTGTGGTGGCGGCCGGGGCGCCGCAAGACGTGATCAACGCCGACAACCTGGCAGCAGCGTACGGGCCGAGGATTCTCACGTTCGAGGGCGATCGGCTCTTCGTGGACGACCCGGCTCATCGGCCCGTGGCCGGCCGGCACGTCCACCTGGAGCGTGCGATCCACCCCGAGCTGCCCGGCTCGGAACTCCACTGAGCGGCACAGGGTCTCTCTAGCATCCGGCGCCATGTCGTTAGGCGCCGGTCTCGTGCTCTTCCTCGCCGGAGTCGCTGCCGGGTTCGTCAACACGGTCGCCGGCGGTGGTTCCGCCATCACGATCCCCATCCTCGTCGAGATGGTCGGAGCGACCGTTGCCAACGGCACGAATCGGGTGGCGATTCTGCTCGCCAACGTGGTGGCATCGCTCAACTTCGCCAGGGGGGGAGCCGTGCCGTGGCGGGTCGTCCGGGTACTGGTGCTGCCGGCGACCCTGGGCGCCGCCGGTGGAGCATGGGTGGCCACCCAGATCGAGGCGGATGTCATGCGAAGGGTGTTCGCGGTCGTGATTCTCTTCGTGGCGGTGTCGGTGGTGCTCCGCCCCAGCCGCTGGGTGGAGGAGCGCCAGGCGGTGCTCCGCCAACCGTGGACGACGGTGGCCTTCATCGCCATCGGGTTCTACGGCGGGTTCGTTCAGGCCGGCGTCGGCTTCCTGCTGCTCGCCGGCCTCGTGTTGGGGGGAGGGCTCGACCTCGTCACCGGCAACGCTGCCAAGGTGGTGATCATCGCCGTCTACAGCACGGTCGCCTTGACGATCTTCGCCGGAGCCAGCCAGGTCGATGTGGCACTGGGGTTGACCCTGGCAGCCGGGAACTCGACCGGTGCCTTCATCTCCAGCCGCCTTGCCATGCGACGCGGCGCCGGGTGGGTGCGGTGGATACTGGTGGTCGCGGCGGTGGCTGCCGCCGTGCGCATGCTGTTCTTCTGAGGTCAGCTCGTTCCGGGCAAGCCCAGGTTCCACGAGCCGATGCGGTGCAGCGGCTCGGGGTTCGGCGGCACCTCGCAGCGCTCCTCGATGCCGGACTGGAAGGCTTGGAAGGCGGCCGTCTTCCCCAATGCCTCGCGGCTCTCCGGACCGTCGAAGAAGGCGACGTGGACGAAGGTACGCCCATCGTCCTTGCGGAAGGTGGCGTAGTGGATCCCTGCATCGCCGATCGATGCCAGCTCTTCGTACACGGCGCGCACCAGCGCCTCGTTCTCCTCGACGCGGTCCTCCTTGACGGTGTACGTCACCATGACGCTCATGCAGCCCTCCTTGGTCGCCACCGGAGCGTACCGGCCGCCATCGGGTCAGATCGTCCAGAACTCGGTCTGGCGGCCGTCCAAGTACTCGATGCGATCTCCATCGAAGTAGGCGTCCTCCTCCAGCATGATGCGGACGTGCCGGCCGTCCCACTCCGGTATCGGGACGGTAGCCGACAGCTCGATCGAGTAGGCCGTGTCCGGCCAGACAGCGTGGTCTCCGGCGCCAGGCACGTCCACCTGGGCGTCCCACAAGCCGATGGTGGGTCCTGCGGCGTGTCCGTGGAGGCCGATGGGGTGGGAGTAGACCATCGCGTCGATGCCGTCGGTGCGCGCCGCGGCCAGAGCGGCGCCCAAGATCTGGTTGCCGGTGCGGCCGGTGGCGAACTGTGCCAGGAGATGGTCCTGTGCCCGGTTGGCGGCGGCGAGGCCGGTGCGCAGCCCGGATGGAGGCGCCGACTCGCCGGGCCGCAGCACGTAGGCGTGTTGCTGCTGATCGGTGTGGAGTCCGAGGTGCTCGATGCCGAAGTCGATGTGGAGCAGATCTCCGCGCTCGATGATGACGTCAGGGGGAGCGGCGGTAAACGAGCGACGTTCTCGACCTTCGGGGCGCTGCACGGAGACGGTGGGGTGGAACCAGCATCGGAATCCCTGATTGGTCGATTCCTCGCGGAGCCACCAGGCGACGTCCTCGGTGGAAGTGATGCCGGGGATCACCACTGCCGGGGAGAGCGCCCGCGCCAGCAGCTCATGGGCCTGCCGGCACAGGGCGGGGTAGTGGGCCATCTCGGTCGGGGACCGGGTCTCCAGCCAGCCGACGGCGAGGTCGTTCGCCGACACGATGCGTTGCCCCGATTCGGCACCCAGAGCAGCACGCAGTGCCGCCGCCTCCGACGACGAGAGCCCGTCGGCCAGCGGGAAGGTCGACGACTCGTTGACGGCGATGCGGTCCGGCCCCGCCGCAGCCACGTGGTGCGCCACCGCCAGCCACTGGTCACCGGTGCCGTCCCAGACACCCCGAAACGCGTCGCCGACGTCGTAGCGAGCGATGGCGGCCCGTTCTCGTCCGTAGTCGGTGAACACGAGGACGGTGCGGCGCCTGGCATTGAACCAGTCCGACGGGAGCATGGTGGTGAGTACCGGGTCTTCGTTGTACTCCCGCGCCGCCACGATCCAGCAGTCGATGCCGGTTCGATGCATCACGCGGGGCACGATCAGATCGAGGCGCTCCAACAGGATCTGGTCCCGCAGTCCGGCCAGGTCGCGGAGGGTCATGAGGCGCCAACGTAGCGTTCCGAACCACAATTCACCGGGTGGACCCACACCCGTCGGACAACCTAAGCTGTAGCTGTGATTGAGTTCTCAGTAAGCCTCGCCAACCGGCCCGGCCAACTCGCCACGCTGACTCGTGAGCTCGGCAAAGCCAACGTGAACATCCAGTCGCTTGCCGCAGTCACGATGGGACCCGAAGGAATCGTCAAGATGGTGGTCGACCGCGAGGAGGCTGCTCGCGGCGTCCTCAATGACGCCGGTGTCGCCTTCAACGAACACCGAGTGGTCACCGCCGTTCTCGACGATCAGCCCGGCGCGCTTGCCGACATGGCCGAAGCGCTGGCGGCGACCGGTGTCAACATCGATGGCATCTATCTGCTCGGGACGATCAACGGGCAGCTCCGGTTTGCGCTGGCAGTGGACGACACCGAGCAGGCCCGGAGGCATCTCTCCGACTGACCGGTACTGCCCTCGAGCCGGACCCCGGCTCGGGCCGTCGGTCTGCGTGGTTCACCACGTCACGGGAGACGGCTGCGGCGCGTCTAGGACTCGTCGGCGGCGACCGAGACGAGGAGGGCGTCGATCGCCGCCATCGCAGGACGCGGGTTGTCGTCGTCGACGACTGCCGAGAAGAAGACCCGTCGTCCCCCTGCGGTGGTGAGCAGGCCCGACAACGACCGCAGGCCGGTGATGGTCCCGGTCTTGGCGCGGAGATTCCCCGCGGCCTCGGTTTCCACGAACCGGTTCTCGATCGTCCCGGATTCCGCCGCCACCGGCAGTGCCGCGACGAAGTGACTCCACCACGGCCGGGCCTGGGCCGCCTGGAGGAACTGACGCCAGCTGCGTGCCGACCGGGCATTGCCGTGGCTGAGCCCGGAGCCATCCTGCTGCAAGATCGTCTCCGGAAGACAGAACATGGCGAGCGCGTCGGCGATCACGGCCAGTCCGGTCGCCGTCGTTCCCTGGGCGTGCCGGGCGCGACCGATCTCCTTCACCAGCAGCTCGGCGTAGGTGTTGTTGCTCTCTCGGAGCACCTCGACGAGCAGTGAGCGGAGCGGGGGTGACTCGATCTGAGCGATGATCGTTGCACCAGGCGGGACTTTCGCCGCGGCCACGCCTCCGTTTACGCCGACTCCCGCCGCGCCCAACAGCTCCACGAACTGAGCGGCGTTGTAGCGGGCCGGATCGGCGAGAAACGGAGCATCGGCACGGTATCGGTTCTCGTCAACCGTGAGAGCGGACAAGGAACCGACCCACGCCGGAGCAACGGAGGACGACCAGCCGTTGGCGCGCCGCAGGTCGTCGTAACGGCTCTCGTCGGCGTACACGGTGCCGCGTACGTCCGTGATTCCAGCCGCCCGCACCGACGCTGCCAGGGTCTCGAGCGAGCCCGGGCCCGTGAAGGCCAGGCTCGGGTCACCACCCCCGACGAGGTAGAGGTCTCCGTCCAACACGCCGTCATCGACCGGCCCCACGACGCGCACTTTGGTCGTGAAGACGTGGTCGGGACCCAGCACCTCGAGCGCCCCCATCGCAGTGAGAAGCTTCTGATTCGACGCAGGCCGCAGCCGCAGCTCCGGATTCACCGCCTCGATCTCACCAAACCCTTCGACCCACAAGGAAAGGCCCAGCCCCACACCCGTCAGACGCTCGTCGGCCAATGCGGTGTCGACCGCGGCTCGCAGCGACGCCGAGGGAGTGGCGTCGGCCGCACCGAGATCGGAGTGCGTGACGCAGCGCCGAGCCGCCTCTGCAGCCGGCTCGAACGGCGCCGTAGCTCCAGCTGGCGCAGCTAGGGCGGCGAGCAGCAGGACCGTCGTCGAGACGATCACCACGCGGTGTGACGGATGCATCCCGCCACGTTAGGTCACCACCCACGTCAGCCCGAACTGTCCGCTCGAGGCGGTGAGGGTTGTCGTGCCATCGGGGTTGCACACGACTGTCTCACCATCCACGTGGCCACGCAGGTTGCGGAGGTCCTCACCAGTCGCAGTGTTCCGTAGATGCGCCGAGTCGTCGGTGCTGCCGGTGGCGTCCGAGAGGGGCCGGACCAGCATCCACGTGTGAATGCCTGACTTTGGTCCCTAGCGGCGACGGAAGAGCTTGGTACCTTCAGGAGAAAGCTCGGGAACGCATCTGATTGCGTCCCGAGCAGCCAGCGAGGAAGCGTGGCGTGCGGCCAACTCCCGAGCTACGGGCCTCCTTCGAGTTGATGAGGGATGCGATCGCCCTCTCCGCCCATTGCCTGGCGAGTGATCCGACGCAGCTGTCCAGCCAGGTCTGCGGCCGCCTCCTCGAGGAAACCGATCCGGCTGTTCGACGACTCATCACTCATGCGCAGCTCGCCGGTCGGGGCGAGCTGACGCCGATCACGGCGAGTCTGACCCGGCCGGGCGGCGCCGTTCGGCAGATCCTGTCGGGCCATGCGGGGTCGGTGCGCACGGTCATGTTCACCGGCGATGGAAGTCGCCTGGTGTCGGGCTCCTACGACGCGTCCGTGCGGGTCTGGGACGTGAGCTCCGGAGTCCTCGAAGCGACCCTCAGCGGACATACGGACTGGGTGCAAGATGTGGCCATCACCCCTGACGGCAGGACGGTCGTCTCTGGCTCGACTGACAAGACGATCCGGGTCTGGGATATGCCATCCGGAGCGACCAGACTGGTGCTCGAAGGCCATGGCGGGTACCCCGATGGAAGCGGCGGTGTCGCTCAGGTCGCGATCAACAGCGATGGCAACCAGGTCATCTCTGCAGGCGACGATGACACCGTTCGAACGTGGGACCTGGCGACCGGCAGGCTGATCTCGACCATCGACATCGGAGGGTCCGACCAAGGCCCGGCCGGCACCAGGCGAGGAGTTCACAGGCGAGGAGTTCGGATCTACCGCTGGGCGGACGACCGTCGTGTCCTGGCAGTGACGGTGCCCGCGCATGAGCCCGGGGAGGGCACCGACGCCCGGGTATGGGATGTCGAAAGCGGCAGCACCATCAGCCAAGGTAGGTGCTACTGGCTCGAACCACCGATGGCACTCACCCCCGATGGCCGGCAGGCCTTCGAATTCTCAGTGGAGCTCAAGCTCCATGAATGGGAGGATGGCAACTGGGCCAGCTCGGCCAAGTTGGGCGACCTGGCCGCATCGGCGATCACGATCGCACGCGGTGGCCGGTATGCGGTGGTAGTGGGCCATTCGCCCGAGGTGCTCGTGGTCTGTGACCTGGCCACCGGTGAGCGCCGCAGGGCCAGGGGCGCGGCGGAGAGCGAAGCAGTGGCGTGTACTGCCGACATGACCAAGGCGGCCACCGGCCACACCGACGGCAGCATCCGGATCTGGGACCTCACCGTTGTCGGATCTGACGAGGCCCATGGCCATTCGGGCTCCGTGGCCCACCTCGTGGCAACTCCCGACCAGGCATTGGTGGTGACCGGCGCCGCCGACCGCTCGATCCAAGTCTGGGACGTCGCCTCCGGCAGATCGAGCGCGACGCTCCTTGCCGACTCCGAAGAGCGACCCTCGGAGCTGTCCCGCGCGATCAGCGCCCTCGCCATCGCTCCCCACGGGAACCTGCTTGCCGCCGGAGCGGACTTCGATCCTCATGTGTACCTCTGGGACCTGTCCAGGGGCCGAGAGGTAGGCCGGTTGGAAACCGCTCATGTCCACGGGACCTCGGCGTTGGCGATCACCGCCGACCTACGCCTGATCACACTGAGTCTGAGGGGCATGGAGGTCTGGGACCTCGCCACCAGGCGCCTCCTGGCGGCCACCGTCGTAGGTCCGGGTGAACATGAGGCGCCCGGTGGCACACGGCTGGTACTCGCAGCCGACCATACGATGGCCGTCGCCGGCAGCTTGGGGAGGACTTCTCTCGATGTGTGGGATCTCGCCACGGCCCGGAAGGAGGCCACCGTTCACGCACACGAACGC
>JBFGCM010000082.1:0-15802 GCA_041581135.1 Acidimicrobiia bacterium | reverse complement strand
CGCTTGCGCGGCTTGCTCGACCTGGCCATGACGCTGAAACACATCCACTGGAACGTGGTCGGGCCGGGCTTCATCGCGGTGCACGAGATGCTCGATGAGCACGAGGCCGCGGTGCGCGTGATGGCCGACGAGGTGGCCGAGCGCATCGCCACCCTCGGCGGCATCCCCAGCGGTCTGCCCGGGGCCCTCGTTGAGGGGCGCACCTGGGACGACTACGCGGTGGGGCGCGCCGTCGTCGCCGCACACCTCGGTGCGCTCGACAAGGTCTATGACGGAGTCCTCCAGGATCATCGCAAGGCGATAGCGACGGCCGATCAGCACGATCCCGTCACCGCCGACCTCCTCACCGCCCAGACCGGGAAGCTGGAGTTGTACCAGTGGTTTGTTCGCGCCCATCTGGTGAACACGTCCGGCACCCTTCCCACCGCCGAGGTGGGTTCGGAGCTGGAGGCGGCAGCGATCGCTGCCACATCGGATCCACTGCAATGATGCGACGGGACCTGCTCGTGCCTGGGGCGCTGTCGACGCGCCTCCATCGGCGTGTGCAGCGGCTGATGACGCGTCTGCAGCTCCGCCTCTCCCAGAGCCGGGATGGGTTGCGACGCGCCGCACGGCGCATGGACGATCCCGGGCTCGGGCTGTGGCTGCTCGACCAGGCGCACGGTCGAGATCATGATGCGAGCCGGCTTCGGCTCGAACTGCAGGAGGCCGCGCTGGACGCGCCTCCCCGCATCGACATTGCGGGCCGCCTCCACCGGGCGCTGATCGCCTCGCTTGGTGAAGCCGGCGATGCCGCCCTCCTCGATGAGTGCACCCGTGGGGACCATCGGTTGCTGCGGTCGGCGGCGAGAGCCCTCGACGGCCCACTGCCGGATGCCATACGGATCCAGGTCGAACGGCTGTATGCCGAGGTACGGGTGTTTCTGCGGGATGTCGAGGCGACCCGACGCGCGCTCGACGCGGGAGTGGTGACGTACCCCAGCGACCTTGCGGCCCCCGCGAGCCCGGCCGGCCGAGAGCGCCGCCGGACTCGAGAGCGCCGCCGGAGTCGAGAGCATCGACGGAAAGGACACTCATGAGTGGCGATAGACCAGAACCCCTGACCTCTCTCGACGAGGTGCGAGCGGATCACAACATCGTTGCCGCCGTTGCAGGAATCGATCGGGCCCGGGAAGCCATCCTCGCATTGGAGCGATCCGGCGTTCCCGGTGAGGAGATCGCCTTGCTCGGTGCGCAGCCGGAGCCGGTTCCGGACACGGACGAGCCCGGACCGTCAGCGGGAATGGGACGATCTGCAGCGGAAGGTGCGACGGCGGGCGCTGTGGGAGCCGGTGCGGCCGGTGCCCTGGTCGGCGTCGCCGTTCCGGGGATCGGACCAGCGGTGGCGGCCGGGTTGTGGGCCCTGGGCGGCGCCACCGCCGGTGGGGTGCTGGGTGGCGTGGCCACGGCCGGTGACTCGGAGGCGTGGCGTCAGACCTACCAGGTGGTGCAGAGCGGCAACTTCGCGGTGGGCGTCCACACCAACGACACAGACCTGGCAGACGTCGCAGAAGCCACGCTGACCGAACTCGAGCCCATGAGCATCAACCGGTTCGAGGGCTGAGGACCGCTGCCGGGCTACGCCCGGATGCGGAACGCCACGCGCCGACCCTGCTGGGCGACGTCGGTGGCTACGGATTCCAGAATCACTCGGTGCAGGGAGGTGTCCCAGGATGAGGTGGGCGTCGTGCCGCCCTCGTCGTCGGTCGTCATCGTGACTTCGACCGAATCGCCATCCTGAACGAGGGAGCACCTCACGGCGAGCGGGGTCCACTCGAGGAGGAATGCGAAGGCTTCGTCGATGGCGAGGCCGAGGTCCTCGATGCGGTCGTAGCCGAAGTCGGCATGGCTTCCCGCCGATCGGGCGACCGACCGCAGCACTCTCCCACTGCGTGGATCCGCAGGAACGTCGAGCGTCATCTCGGGGGGAGCAGTCACCGTGGCCGTATACTATCGCCCTGCTGCAATCGGACTCGAGCCCCATGGCCAACAACCTCACGATCGAAGACACCCAGCACGGCGACTTCCCCGTGATCGACGTACGTGGCGAGATCGATCTCGCCACGGCGCCTACGCTCGCGGCTCACCTGAGCGACGGCGACCACGGAAGCACGACGATCCTCGACCTGAGCGGCGTCAGCTTCATCGATTCCACCGGGCTGCGAGTGTTGCTGTCTGCCCACGAGGAGGCAACGACCGCCGGTGGCAGGTTGGTGATCATCGCCGAGGATGGTCCGGTCACCAAGCTGTTCTCGATCACCGGTGTGGACGACCTCCTGCTCCTGAGGGAGTCCCGTGATGCAGCCGTCGCGGATGCCTGACGCCACGCCCTACCGCCTCACGATTCCCCCGCGAGCCGAGTTCGTCGCCACTGCACGTTTGTTCGCCGCGACCGTGGCTCGCGTGTTCGAGGTCCAGGACACGACGGTTGAAGATCTCAAGCTCGCCACCTCGGAGCTGGTGTCGCTCGCCATCCTCAACGGCAACGACGCCCCCATCGTCATCACCATCACGCCCGGACATCCGATGACGCTCTCGGTGGGACCACTGGGGGTTCCGTCGCGGTCACCTGCCACGCCGAGCGTGGCTCCTCTCGACGTGGTGCATGCGGTCTTCTCGGACGTGTCCGTGGTCGCCGACGCGGTGACCATCACGTTTGGCCTCGAGCCCACGGCGTGACCACCGACGTCGATCTCGATGCCCTCTTCTCTCGGCGCGAGGAGAAGGCGGCGCGAGCAGAGCTGGCCGGCCACTTCGATTCGCTGGCGACCTACCTGGCGGGGCGGTACAAGGGACGCGGGGAGTCCATCGACGACCTCGAACAGGTCGCACGCCTCGGTCTGCTGAAGGCGATCGATCGATTCGATCTCGACTTCGGGGTTCAGTTCTCCACCTACGCCACCCGTACGATCGTCGGTGAACTCAAGCGTCACCTCCGCGACAAGTCGTGGTCGGTGCGGGTCCCCCGCTCCTTGCAGGAGCGGTGGCTCGAGGTCTCGCGTGCGATCGAGGACTTACAGCACCAACTGGGCCGGTCGCCGACGATCGCGCAGATCGCGCGAGCGATCGATGCGGACGAAGAGGAGGTCTTGGAGGCGCTCGACGCCGGCTCGGCCTACTCGGCAGCGTCACTCGACGCCCCTGCCGGCGGAGAATCGGATTCGCCCGGGACCATCGGTGACTTCCTCGGCGGCGAGGATCCGGAGTTCGAATGGGCAGGACCATGGGCCGATGTGAGGGACCGCCTCGACAAGCTCCCCGAGAGGGAGAAGACGATCATCTACCTTCGGTTCTTCGAAGATCTCACCCAGTCCGAGATCGCCGAGCGAGTGGGCGTTTCTCAGATGCACGTCTCGCGACTGCTACGACACAGCCTCGAGCTGCTGCGTTGATACCGCGAAGTCGAGATCGCACCACACTCGGCAGTAGTCGCCGGTCGACACGACCCCCCAATCTCTGGTGAGGGCCTCGATCACGGACAGCCCATAGCCGGCTCCAGCGATCGCTCGCGCCGGTTCGAAGCCCGCTCCGAGATCGGTGACCGAGATCTGCAGCGTGCCGGCGGTGGCGACGACATCGAGCGTCACGCTGGATTCGTCGGGTCCGTAGCGCACTGCGTTGGAGACCATCTCGCTGACCACCAGCGCCGCGTCCTCGAGCGGTGTAGTGGTGGCGTACTCCTCGAGCGCGTCGGAGAGGGCGCGACGTGCCGTCGCCGGGGCATCGGCCGTGGGTGCGAGACGGAGGTCTACCAGCATCGCGCCCATCAGTCCGTCCTGACGGTCTCTTCCGTCAGCACCGCGTCCAGCTCGGCACCTGCGAGCACCGCCAGGGCACTCACGAAGAGCCACGTCTGCACCACGATGATGCTGCCGAGGGTGCCGTAGGTCTCGTTGTAGGAGCCGAACTGCGACACGTAGAAGGCAAGGCCAAGTGACGAGCCGAGCCACATGACGGTGGCCACGAGCGCCCCTGTCAACACGAACCGCCGCTCTGCGGTCGATCGGTTGGGGCCCCATCGGTAGAGAGCGGCGAGCGCACCCGCGGTGATCAGACCGAGTCCGAACCATTGCCCGACCGTGACGAGGGATCGCACCGAGTCGGAGAGGTCGCTTGCGAGCTGGGGCACGAGGGCGGAGGCCAAGAGCACGGCTACGACGAGGATCAGCGCGCCCAGGGTCACGGCGATCGCCACCAGCCGCTGCTTGGCAAAGCCCCGGCCTTCCTCCACCCCGTAGACGGCGTTCTGGGCCTTCAGGAGTACCTGTGCGGCCTTGGACGTGCTCCACAGGAGTCCGGCGATGGACAGCGCCAGCCCGATCCCCAGGCCGCTGTTGTCGGCCCCCGCGATCGAGGTCAGCTGGTGCTCCAGAAACTCGACGACAGGGGTGGGTACGGCCGCACTCAGGCCGGCGACCTGAGCAGCGACCTGAGAGGGATCCGCGACGAGCCCGTACACGGTGACCACGGCCAGGATGGCGGGTACGAGCGCCAGGAAGGCGTAGAACGCCGCGGCGGCGGCCATCAGGGGAAGCCGGTCTGCCTTGATCGCGGCGAGCAACGACTTGGCGGTCGTTACCAGCGTCGGCGCGCCCTCCGGCGAAGTGCGCTCGGGGCGCGGTATGGGCGCGGCGGCCGGCGGTCGGAGGCGAGGACTGGTGCCGGTGGGCGACACCGTCGCCGTAGTGGGTCGCCGCAGTGCCCCGATCACGATCGCAGCGGCAACCGTCACGCCGGTGGCCAGCTCGACGAACTTCTTCACGTGACCCTCCTCGACTTCGATGTGCTGGGATCTGATGCGGTGAGCCTGCAACTGACATTCCCGCTGCAAGTCGGCGTGAAACATCTGCTGCCGACCCGGCCCGCGTTCAGCATCTGCTGCCGACCCGGACCTTCGTGTTCCAGCTGACTGTGAAGGATGTTTGTCCCGCCGGTGACCGGGGTACGTCCTCCGCAGCGACGGCCTCGGATGTCGTCGAGCAGAACGAAAGGAACGACCGTGCATCTCTTAGCCGCCTTCAAAGGACTGCGGGGTATGGGCGTATCGACGTTGGTCGCCACTGCGCTCATTGCGGCCGGACTCCTTGCCTCGAGATGGCTCGGCACGTCCTCCGGCGCCTCGGCCGACACGGTGTGAGGGGCAACCAGCAGTCGACCGACCACATCACATCTGACCACATCACATCTGAGCACATCGAGAAAGGAACAACACGCAATGGGTGCATTCAGCCTGATCCTCATCGCCATCGGAGCCATTCTGACGTTTGCGGTGTCTGCGGCCGTGGAAGGCCTGGACCTGTCGGCGATCGGCGTGATCCTCATGGTGGTGGGAACGATTGGCTTGATCTTCGCCATCTTCACCACCGGCTTCACCAGCTTCACGACGCAGCGTACGCGTCAAGTGAGCGATGACGGCCATACCGTGGTCGAGGAGCAGCGAACCAGCGCGATCTGACCAACGTCCGCTTCCCCGGCGAGCAACGGCCCCACCCCTCGGGGCCGTTCCTCGCGTGTGGGGACCTCGCTCTCTCGGTGCGATTGCCGGGCCAGACGCCTAACGTTCGTCGGTGGCCGACGCCGTCAACGACGCCGACTCCGCAGGCGACCAAGTCCCCTTCGGTTCCCGGACTCCGATGGAGCTGTTGGGCAACATCGGTGTGGGCACCTGGCAATGGCACCCCGCTGCGGGCGCCGTCACGTGGGACGAAACCACCGAGCGGGTCTACGGACTCGAAGCAGGCGTCTTCGAGGGGACGTTCGATGCGTTCGTGGAACGCATTCACCCCGAGGACCGGGACGAGGCGCTGGCGGTGATCCAGAAGGTGGCCGAACAGGGTGGCGATTACTCGATCCGGCACCGCGCAATCCTGCCGAGTGGTGAGACCAGATGGCTGGAAGGACAGGGGAGGATCTTGCTGGGTGACGAAGGCTCGCCCGTGGCCGGCTTCGGCATCGTGTATGACATCACCGACCGCTACATGAACGAGCTGGAGCGGTCCGAACTCATGGCGAAGGAGCTCGCCTCGAGAGAGGAGCTGCACTTCCTCATCGATGCGGGTGATCGGCTCACCGGAACCTTGAACACCGAGCGCGTCGCCGAGCGTCTCGCCGACCTCATCGCGCCGCGGGTCGCCGCAGCCTGCATCGTGGATGTGCGCCTCGACGATCCGGCAGGTTGGGTCCTCACGTGTGTGAAGCGCGAGGAAGACGACGCGCCCCGGATCGAGGTCGGCAGCACGCACCAGCTGCTCGCATCCGCCGATCGCCTGGCCATGTCGACCGGAGCGACGGCTGTGGCGGCGAACCCCGATGTCTGGCTGCGCACCGACATCCCAGGCGTGCCGGCGCTGGAGCTCGCAGACGCCAACCTGGTTGCCGTGCCCCTCATGTCCCACGGCACGCGGATCGGCAACGTCGTCGCGTTGCTCCGGGACGATCCGGAGCGATCGACCACTCCGGAGTTGCTGGAGGCGATCTCGAAGCGAGGAGCGGTAGCCCTCGCCCACGCCGAGCTCTACGCAGACCGCTCGCGCTTCATCTCGATGTTCCAGACCCGGGAGACGAGGCCGACCCCCGAGGTGCCCGGCCTCGACATCGCCATTCACTACCGACCGGCCACCGACCTCGTGCGGCTCAGTGGCGACCTCTACGACGTCTTCCGCCTGGCCGACGGTACGTGGATGGTGGCGGTGGGTGACGTCTGCGGGAAGGGGGTGGTCGCTGCGGGTCACGCCGAGTTGTGCCGATCTGCCCTCCGGGCGGCTGCGCTCTCGGCGGAAGATCCGAAACGCACCCTCGAGGTACTGAACCGGGTGCTACTGGGGGAGGACTCCCGTCCGATGCTCACGGCAGCGCTGTTGCGCTGTGAACCGGGACCCTCGGGAACTCGGGTCGTCGTGGCTTCAGCGGGTCACCCACCGGCGATTCACGTCGGCCACGGGGAGTGGCACGAGCTCGATGCCAGCGGCACGATGCTCGGCGTGACGCCGGAACCTCGCTTCGACGTCACCGAAGTCCATCTCGAGCCCGGAGCCGCAATCGTGCTCTACTCCGACGGAGTCACCGAGGGTCGGTTCGGTAGGGCGTTCTTCGGCATCGAACGGCTGGGCCAGACGCTTCTCGGCGCATGGTCCGGTCCGGCGTCCGGCATGGCCGAGGATGTCGGCGCCGCGGTCGACACCTGGACCTCGGGTGATCCGCTGGATGACGTCTTGGTCGCAGTGGTGAAGGCGGTGGACTCCAATGAGTGAGTGGCCCGAGCTGACTCGATACCTCTCGATGGCGCCGGTACCGGCAGAAGACGCCCATCCCGAGTCGCTCGACGACGTCATCGATGTCCTCGTGCCCCGGGGACAACGGGAAGTAGGCCGCAGGTGGGAAGCGAACGAGATCACGGTTGCCGCCGAGCATGCCGCAACCAAAGCGGCGGCGGCGCTCGTGCGGTCTGCGGCTGCGAGGTTCCGCACCGAGCCGATGTCGGGCCTCAAGGTGCTGGTCACCTGTGCGGACGGGGAGTGGCACGGGTTGGCCGCCGAGACGGTGGCGAGCGGCCTGGCGAGCCGCGGCGTGCGCACCTCTCTGGCTCCGGCGTCGACCCACGCCGCCCAGCTCGCCAGCTTGGTGCACGACGACGGCTACCACGCGGTGGCGGTCAGCTGCTCGCTGCCGGCGAATCTCGTCGGCGCCCGAAAGATGGTCGTGGCCGCGCTCGACACCGGCACTCCGGTGATAGCGGGCGGCACGGCATTTGGTGCCGACGACACTCGGGCACGGCTGCTCGGCGCCACCGCGTGGGCTCCCAACGCAGCGGCGGCCAGGTCGCTTGTCGACTCGCTGCGAACAGCAAGTGTCGAGTTCCAAGCGGCCGACTCCGAGGCGCAGGCCGAGTACACGTTCCTCGAAGCAACGCGCTCCGATGTCACCGATTGCCTCGCCGAGCGGCTCGTCGACGGATCGCCTGGCGATCACCACCTCGTGAACGCGGCAGCGTGGATGTTCCGCAGCCTCCTGGCCGGGTTGCTCTGTGACGACCCTTCGATACTCTCCCACCAGGTGGCGTGGCAACGACGCCGCGCCGACACCGCCGACGCCCCTCATCCCCGTACGATCCTCGCAACGCTGCTCGACTGCTTGCCTCGAGAAGCGGCGTTGGCCGGGGAGTGGGTCGATGCGGCGCTGCAGGCTTCAGTCGGTTCGAAGCCCGCGATGCAGTAGCGCGAGGGCGACTAGGAACAGCAGCACGCTTCCACCGCCCAGGGCGACCCACGTGCGGAGGTCGACGCCGACGCCTCGGAACATCACGTCGCGGAGCGAGTCGATGGCATGGGTGATCGGCAGGGCCCATGACACCACTCGCACGGGCGGAGTCAGTCGATCCAGGCTGAGGAAGAACCCGCTGAAGAACGTGCCCAGCAGAAGAATGATCAACGCCCCGTTGACCGCCTGCATGTCGGTCTGCACCAGCGAGGACAGCACGAAGCCGATCCCCAGTGAGGCGAGGCTGAGCAGCACTATGACCGCAATGAAACTGCCGACGGAACCGACCAGCGGAATGCCGAAGACGTACAGCATGAGGAGCCCGAGAGCAGCCGCCACCACGGCAGAGGCCACCAGGTAGGCGGCATACTTCCCGAGCAGGATCTGAAGGGGTTGCAGCGGTGCAACCCGAAACACCTCGGTGGTGCCGCGTGCACGCTCGCGGACCAACGACAGGCCGCCGAACACGATGCCGAGATGCTGCAGCAGCAGGGCGATGACGCCCGGAGCGTAGAAGTCGACCACCTGCAGATCGACGGCAGCGACCACGTCCGTATCGGCTCCGAAGGGACGTACCAGCACCTCGGCGGGGATGCGGCGGAAGTCGCTCATTGCAGACTCCAAGGCGGCCACCTCTCGCTCCATCTCTCCGATGGCGGCGAGTTCGTCGTCGAGGGAGCCGTCGGCACCGTCCAGGTCTAGATCCAGGGCACGCTGCCGAAGCGTGGCGAGGTCGCCCGACACCGATGCCTCACCGTCAGCTCCATCCACGCTGTCGACCACTGCGTCGGCGGCGACGGTCTGTGCCTGGAGCTCTTCGATCGCCGCCACCAGCTCGGCGCGTCGGCGGATCGCTTCAGGGCGGTTGCCGGCCTCCATGGCGGCCCGCATGGCGGTCAGGCTCTGACGCGTCGCCGGCAACAGGGCCTCGATGTCGTCCGCCTCCTGCTGGCCGGCCGCCACAAGCTCGTTCAGAACGCGCTCGTTGAGACCGTTCACCGTGCTACGCGCCAGCAAGGAGATGGTGGCCTGCTCGAAGGGATCCAGCCGGTCGTGGAGCACGGTGAAGACCGCTCGTTCGCCCTCCAGAATGGTGCCGGCAGGATCGGGGGGCACGACGATGGCGACGTCGGCCCGGCCGCTACGGAGCGCCGCCCTTGCCGCCGCCTCGTTGTCCACCCGGCCGACGAACCGGAAGTCCTCGGAGAACTCCTCGGCTCTCGCCTCGAGCTCATCCACGTACTCGCCATCATCGGTGACCACGAAGACCGCGCGCAACGGGTCGATCTGTTGCTTGTAGCCCACGCCGAAGAGGGCCAGGATGACGAACGGGCCCAGTACCAGCGTCAGCACGAGTCGCGGTTGCCTGATGATCGAGGCGAGGTCCTTCTTGAAGAAGGCGAGCACGCCGCTGAGCCACATCGCCGCCCGGGTCATCTCGCGTACCTCGACACCGAGAGTTGGGCGTCGGGCGCTACCCGGTCGGATTCGAGCCGACCTACCGGCGCGCCGTCTCGATCGCGGTTGACGATCTCGACGAAGACATCGTCGAACGGAGGCAGGAACTCCTCGGCCTGGTCGATCGCAACGTCGCGGTCGCTGAGCCATCCGCTCAGTTGCGGAAGTGATACCGCCGCCTCGTCGACGGTGAGCCGCACCCGATGCAGGTCGAGAATGTCAACGTCGAGGGCTCCGATCTCTCGCGCCATCTCCGTGACGACTCGCTCGTCGACCACGTTGGTGAAGTCCACGTGGATGACGTCCCCCCCGAACGCCTCGCGCCGCAACCCATCCGGGGTGTTGACCGTGAGCAGGTGACCATCTGCGAGGACACCTACATAGTCGCAGTACGCCGCCTCGCCGACGTACTGCGTGGTCACGAACAAGGTGGCACCGTCGTCGCTCAGATCACGAAACCGATCCCAGAACTTGCGGCGCAGCACCGGATCGATGCCGGCAGTGGGCTCGTCGAGGAATATCACGTCGGGTCGATGGACCAGCGTCGCCGCCAGGCTCAGTCGACGCCGCATGCCGCCGGAGATGTCGGCCACCCGCTTGGAGGTGTGTTCGCCGAGCTCGACGAAGTCCAAGAGTTCGGCCATTCGAGTGTCGGTGGCTGCAGAAGGGCCGTACAGCGAGGCGAAGAAGTCGAGGTTCTGCAGGACGCTCAGGTCCTCGTACAGGACCGACAGCTGCGGCAGGTAGCCGATGCGACTCCGCATGGCGACGTCGAACTCGGTCGGTGCGGTGCCCAGCACTCGCACCTCACCATCCGTCGGATCCAGCACGCCGGTGCACAGCCGCACCGCGGTGGTCTTACCCGAACCGCTCGGTCCGATGAAGCCGAAGATGGCGCCGGCCGGGATGTCGAGATCGAGGGCGTGCACCCCATCGCCTGAGTCGAAGACGCGGGACAGCCCGGCGGCGTAGATCACGGGATCGGGTGCAGGGCTTGCCGTGCTTTCTGCTTGGGTGGGTGGGTTCGGCACCGGGGTTTCCTTTCTGGTGACGCCCGGCGAGGCGTGTGTCTGTCCCCTCCTACCCCCGCCGGGCAGTACCAAACCCGGGCCGGTTTCATCACGGTGGGCCTCGGGTAGGACATCGCCATGCAGCAGACGACCACATCGCCCGTTTCTGAGCGCGCCTCCGACGGTGCGCACGACGTACCCTTGGCTCGGCCCCCGGTCTCGAGACGCACGATCGGTCTCATCGCGGTCGCGGTGGGCACCGCCGTGGTCGTCGCCTCCGTATTGGCGGTGGTGCTGGGGTGGCGGCTCATCGGGAGCGCCGCCGACTCGGTGGGTGACACGCTGGAGATCAGTGCCTCCCTGGTCGAGACAGTCGACGACACGATCTCGGTGGCAGACATTGCCGTAGATCAGGCCGCCGCCGGCCTCGGGACCATCCAAGACGCCCTCGCCGGTACCGACGAGACGATCCGAACCGCCTCCACCGTCATGGCCGACACCGCCGAGCTGGTGGGAACCGACATCCCGAACGGCATCGACGCGGTTCGAGAAACGATGCCCGCCCTCATCCGCAGCGCCGAACTGATCGACGGTGCCCTGGGTGCTCTCTCGTTCGCCGGTATCGATTTCGCGCCGCAGCCTCCCCCTCAGGAGTCACTCAGCGAGGTCGACGACGGGCTCGCCGAAGTGGCCGCCAAGCTGCGCGCCGCGAGCGCCGGGCTGGCGCAGATCGGTGATGACTTCGACACGGTCGGCGGCGACGTCGGCTCGATCACCGGCAACCTGGAGGGCATCGTCCAGACGCTCGACGAGACCGACACGCTCTTGGACGACTACCGGGCCACCACCGGCGGTGCTGCCGAACTGGTCGCCGAGACCCAGACCGAGCTGATGCGGCAGGCAGCGGACGCCAGGGTGCTGCTCGTGCTGATCGCCGCGATCCTCGGCCTCGGCCAGATCGTGCCGATCGGTGCCGGCGTGATGCTGCTACGGAACGATGTTTACGCCGCACCTGGACCGGGTACATCGGGTCAGCTCACAAACTGAGGAGGACATTCCAATGAGCATCATCGTCTGGTTGATCATCGGTCTGCTGGCCGGCTTCATCGCCAGGGCCCTGGTTCCAGGTCCCGATCCGATGGGCGTGTTCGGAACGCTCGTCTTGGGCCTGGTCGGCTCGCTGGTCGGTGGTTTCTTGGGCAACCTCATCTTTGGTGGTGACTTCGAGATCTCGGCCGCCGGGATCATCGGGTCCGTCATCGGTGCGGTGATCGCCCTTGTGGTCTACCGCAACGTGAGGTCACGCAGTCTCACCTGAGCACGTGTCAACATCGAAGGGGCCGGCGTATCCCTCCCGGCCCCTTCGTCGCGTCCGAGGAGGATCCATGCTGAGGCAGTTCCGTGAGTTCGCCATCAAAGGCAACGTGGTGGACATGGCGGTTGGCATCATCATCGGTGCTGCATTCACCGCCATCGTCAACTCGGTGGTCGGAGACATCTTCACGCCGCTGCTCGGTGTGATCACGGGCGACCTCGACTTCACGAATCGCTTCATCGTGCTCAGTCAGGGCGAGCCCGCCGGGCCCTATCCGACGATCGCCCAGGCGGAGGAAGCAGGAGCGGTGGTGCTCGGCTACGGCCGGTTGTTCAACGAGGTCATCTCGTTCGTCATCGTGGCGGCGGTGCTGTTCCTGCTCGTGCGTTGGGCGAACCAGCTGCGGCGTTCAGACACGACTCCCGCGCCTACGACCCGCGCCTGTCCGTTCTGCAAGTCGCACATCGACTGTGACGCCGTCCGATGTGCTCACTGCACCTCTGAAGTGGAGCCGGTGCCTTCGACCTAGTCGCCCGCTGACGGAGCGCGGTAGCGGTGGCCCGGCTCGTCGTCGTCGACCGGTGTGAGATGGACCACCACCTTGCACTGATGATCGCCGACGGCGATGCGCTCCTCGAGAAGCACTGTGGCCTCCCCGACATTTCTAGCGGCGATACCGCCGAACACGCTCGAGGTCATCCGGCACAGCGCCGGGGCTTTCTGCACTGCGGGCCCGAATGGGCACTTGCGGTTGGCGAGCACGATGCGCTCCGGTGTGATCTCGAGCGGGTAGAAATCGCCATCGATGGCGTGCTTGAGCCGCACAAAGCAGTCGGAGAGCTGTTCGGGAGTGAGCGGGCTGATGTCGAGGTTCTTGGCCAACCGATACTCGGTCTCCATCTGACTACCGACGTCGATACCGACTTGCGCCACCAGCTCCTCGGCGAGGGCGGGTCCATGTACCGCTTCGACGCTCTGCGCGAGTTGCACCACGAGTGCACGAAGAAACGACTCGCGCTGGAAACCGATCGGTCCCGCCTCATCGAGTGCGGGTAGGACACCGATCGACTGGCGTGGCGGATCGTGACTGATCGGATTGGCGCGCTCGATGTCCAGCCTGGCCTCGACGCGGGATCCGCCGGACTCCCTGGCTTCGATGGCGAGACTCTCGGCGAGGCTCGCAGCGATCGCCAGCCCTCGCCCGCCCGCTGCAGTGGGGATCGCCTCGGGGTCGAGCACGAAGCTCGGCCCCAAGTCATAGACCGAGACGATCGGTGTCAGCGCGGTCCAGTCGACGCTGACCCACATCGGGCCTGTCGCGTGTTGCGCAGCGTTGGTGATCAACTCCGAGAACGCCAGCTCGGCGCCCGCCACATCCTCGCCCGGTGCGCCGTGCCGCTTGATGTACGCGGCAAACTCCCGGCGCAGGTCCGAGACGCGCTCGACATCGGAGCTGTCTACGTACCAATCCATGCGGGGAGTGTAGGTCTCATGAGCGCCTCTCGGTGTCGTCGTGGACAAGGTCACTTTCGCCGTCGGGATGACCTATGGCGACCAGCCCACTGATGGTGCGGTGCAGCATCAGGGCGATGGCGATGAGCAGTCCTCCGAGCAGCGAGGCGGCCACCAGCATCGAGTAGTACACGACGTCGTAGTAGGTCTGCAGTTGTTCGGCCTCCTCCACCGGCAGGCCGAGGAAGAGCAACATGATGACCGACAGCAGCAGCGCGCCGGTCGCCAGCAGCGAGATCTGGCGGATGCGCCGGAAGTGCTGTTCTCGGAACTCCCACTTCGAAGTCAACGTCAGGCCGAGCAACGTGAGCATCAGTGCCATCACCGTGGCGCCGGCGGCGAGGCCGGACGAAGCGAGGAATCGGATCGTCGGCAGCACGGATTGGAGGAGCTTCCGACCGACGAAGGGAGTGACCCGCCCGGCGGCGGCCACGCCGGCGAACATCACCAGCGCGGCTACTGCGCCGCCCATGAGGGCGAAACGGAGATCGACGAATCTCTGTGCGAATCGTCCCTCCGACCCCGCGGCTCTCTCCTCGTTCTCCTCCCGGACCCGAGTCGTCGTCTGTGTCATTTCCGCTCCTCCGTGACGTGTTCTGGATCTCTTCGGGCCGACTTCAGGAGCCGGCGGACGACACCCCACCTGACCGGTGTGTCGAGGGCGCGGCGAATGGGCGGGTAACGGAGAAGCCGGACCAACGCCTGACGGCCTCGCTCGGCGTTGCTGAGGCGTGTGACGGCGCGCCGCCCGATCGTGGACGACAGGAAGCTGCCGATGGCCCGACGCAACTGCGGCACCCTGCCGGCGAGGACGATGACCCCGGCACCGACGAGGAGCCAGCCGGGGAGGACCGGGAGGACGAGTCCGAGCAGTCCCAGCCCGATGAGGCCGACGCCGATGGTGATGTCTCGAATGGTGGCGAGCGTCGATCGCGCAGCAGGGCCGGAGCCCGACTCGGCTTCCGACGTTGCTGGGGTGAGGGTGTCCGGCACGGGGTCTGCTCCTGTTGCGACTCGGTCAGACCTACCCAGGTGCGGGCACGTCGAATCATCGAATTCGGCAAAAGATCGACGAGTCGGCTGCGACGTTTGCGATCGCCGGACGCCGGGTAGACCCGGCACAACCCGACACGCACATACACGACAGGAGAAGCCGCAATGACGACGCTCGTGATCCTCGCCATAGGCCTTGCCGTCGCCGCATTCGCTACCTGGCTCTCCTTGTCACGATCCCATCGCGACCCCATCGACCCCGAGGTCGAGAAGCACTGGCTCGTCGACAAGCTGGCCCACCGGCCGCGGCTTGCTCGATTCATCTCCGAGCGCCTCGACCGCACCACGGCGGGCGGCCTGCTGCTGACGGTCGGTTTCGTCATCGTGTTCGTGCTGGCGTTGGTGGCCGGCGCGGTCTTCGACATGGTCGACAATGCCAGTGGCTTCGCAGAATTCGACGAGTCGGTTGCGCAGTGGGGCGCCCAGAACGCCACCGACATGAGCACGACGGTGCTCAACTTCATCACCGACCTGGGCGGCACGACGTTCATCGTCGTGCTCACCGCCGCTGTCGCCGCATGGGGGTGGTGGCGCTATCGCAACTGGCACGTTGCCCTCTTCGTCATCTCGGTGGCCGCCGGTCAGGCATTGGTGAACAACGGTCTCAAGCTGATCGTCGACCGCTCCCGTCCCGACATCTCGCAGCTGGCGGGCTGGGCCGGTTCGTCGTTTCCCTCCGGACATTCGGCTGCCGCCGCCGGGGTGTACGCCGCCGTCGCCCTGGTGCTGAGTCTCGGTGCGTCGCGACGCATGCGCGCCGTCTACGCCGGCGGTGCGTTCTTCATCGCCGCCGCCGTCGGCGCCACTCGCGCCCTCCTCGGCGTCCACTGGCTCACCGACGTCATCGCCGGTCTCGCCGTCGGGTGGGCATGTTTCGTGGTGGCAGCCGTTGCCTTCGGAGGCCGCTTCATGAAGCTCGGCGAACCGCTCGACGAGGTCGCCCACGTCGCGCCTCGCGTCGCCGCCGAGTCGGTGCACTGAGGATCTGCAGGAGGCAGGGAAACCATGACCACTACCCATACGACTACGACCAAGACGCACCTCCCGGAGGCTCCGGCTGCGTCCGAGGTCACCACGCCGAGTGACGGGTGGCCCGAGTGGCCACTGGGCTGGGAAGCAGCTCGTCGCCTGCTGGGCGCTTTCGTGGTGTTCGTCCTCG
>JBFGCM010000081.1:0-16774 GCA_041581135.1 Acidimicrobiia bacterium | reverse complement strand
GCCCCCTTCTGCATGAGCCGGGCCACCTCCCGGTCCTCCAAGGCCTTGTATGCGGAACGTGCCGGCGCCAGCTCGGCGATCACCGCCTCGGCGACCGCCTCCTTGAACGCGCCATAGCCGGCGGTCTGGTACTCGGCGGCGAGGTCCTCCGCGGAACGCCCCGTACACCCTGACATGATCTCGAGCAGGTTGGAGATCCCCGGCTTGGCCTCCCAATCGAAGCGGACTTCCGGATCGGAATCGGTGACGGCACCCTTGATCTTCTTGCGGATGTCGTCGGGTGGATCGAGCAACAGGACGCGACTGCGCTCATTCGGATCCGACTTGGACATCTTGGCCAACGGAGCCGTGAGCGACATGATGCGCGCGGTGTGCTCGGGAATGAGCGCCTCCGGTACGGGGAACGTCTCGCCGAAGCGGTTGTTGAACCGCTCCGCCAGGTCCCGCGTCATCTCCAGGTGCTGCTTCTGGTCGTCCCCCACGGGCACGAGGGTGGCCCGATACAGCAGGATGTCGGCCGCCATGAGCACCGGGTAGGAGTACAGACCGAGATTGGCAGGCAACCCCTGGTCCACCTTGTCCTTGAACTGGGTCATGCGATTGAGCACTCCGGTCGGCGTCATCGTGCCCAGGATCCAGGCCAGCTCGGAGTGCTGGGGCACCTGCGACTGGAAGTAGAACAGCGACCGGTGGGGGTCGATGCCGACCGCGATGAGCACCTTGGCGGCCTCGATGCGGTCGCGTTCGAACTGCTCCGGGTCATAGGGCACCGTGATGGCGTGGAGATCGACGACGCAGTACACCGTGTCGTAGTCGTCCTGGAGCCGCACCCAGTTCTTCAGCGCACCCAGGTAATTGCCCAGGTGGATGTTGCCCGTGGGTTGCAGGCCCGAGAAGACCGTCTGTCGTGTGCTCACTCTCACCTTCCAGTCGCTGTGGGGTTCATCATCTGATCGTGGAGACGGTGCCATGTCGCTCTGGCATGAAGAAACGCCGGGGCCTGCGGCCACCGGCGTATGACAACGAGCGGGCGCGCAGGCTCAGCGGCTCGCCGACCACCAATGCTCGTACCGTTGCATGGGCGTGACGATAGTGAGGCACCATGGGCGCTGCAAGGGTGTGACGCAGCGTTTCGGGCCGGCGGTCCCAGATTGACGCCTGCCCGAGCGAGCTGCATACTGCCGTCGTGAACACCGCAGCCGGAGCCCCGGTCAACGACGGGGGCATCATTACGTAAGCGCATACGCCACGACCGGCGTATGCGTCACCGTGCCCTCCGCTCTGCGGGGGGTCTTTTCTTTCCACCGATCGAGTACCACCCATGCACCACGTCGAGATCTATGACACCACCCTGCGCGACGGGACCCAGCAAGAGGGCATCTCGCTGACGGCAGGCGACAAGCTGCGCGTCGCTCGGCTCCTGGACCACCTCGGAGTGGACTATGTCGAGGGTGGCTGGCCCGGGGCCAACCCCAAAGACGACGAATTCTTCCAGCGCGCCCAAACCGAACTGGAACTGGAGCACGCCACCCTCGTCGCCTTCGGGGCGACCCGCCGGGCCGGCGTGCTGCCCCAGGACGATCCTCAGCTGGCCGCGTTGCTCGCCGCCAACACCGACGTGATCTGCCTCGTCGGCAAGGCGTGGGACTACCACGTCGAGCATGCGCTGCGCACGTCGCCCGACGAAGCGGTGGCCATGGTGCAGGACTCCATCGACTACCTGCGCAGCCAGGGCAGGAGGGTGTTCTTCGACGCAGAGCACTTCTTCGACGGGTATCGAGACAACCGGGAGTTCGCCACTGCGGTGGTTCGCGCCGCAGCGGACGCCGGCGCCGAGCGCCTGGTGCTGTGCGACACGAACGGCGGGTTCTTGTCCGACGACGTGGAACGCATCGTCGGCACCATGGCCGAGGTGCTTCCGGAACGATCTGTGGGTTGCCACTTCCACAACGACACCGGCCTCGCCGTCGCCAACTCGCTGACGGCGGTCAAGGTCGGTGCCCATCAGGTCCAGGGCTGCATCAACGGCTACGGAGAACGCACCGGCAATGCCGACCTGTGTTCGGTGATCCCCAACCTCTCCCTCAAGATGGGACTGGGTGCGCTGCCCGAGGAGCGCCTGGCCCGGCTCACCACCATCTCGCACCACATCGCCGAGATCGTGAACCTCACCCTCGACCCCCATCTCCCCTATGTGGGTACGTCGGCCTTCACGCACAAGGCGGGCCTTCACACATCGGCTCTGGCGCGGCGGGCCGACGCCTACGAGCACCTCGCTCCGGAAGCCGTCGGCAACGCCACCCGGGTGGTCGTCTCAGAGCTGGCGGGCCGCTCGACGGTGTTGGCCAAGGCGAAGGCACAGGGGCTGGAGCTCGATGGGAATGCGGCGCAGGCCGTCGTCGACCGCATCAAGGAGCTGGAGCACCAGGGATTCCAGTTCGAAGCGGCCGATGGCTCGTTCGAGTTGTTGCTGCGAGCGGCCCAAGGCTGGAAGCAGGACTTCTTCGAGTTGGAGTCCTACCGGGTCTTCATCGAGAACCGCGGCGGTGAGGTCAGCGCCGAGGCGACCGTCAAGGTGTTCGTCGGCAACGAGCGCCTGGTCACCACCAAGGAGGGCGACGGGCCGGTGAGCGCACTCGACCGAGCGCTCCGCGGGGCCCTGTTGCCTGCCTATCCCGAGCTCGATTCGTTCCGCCTGACCGATTTTCGCGTGCGCGATCTCGATTCGTCAGACGGCAGCAGCGCTCGCGTCCGGGTGCTCATCGAGCACTCGGACGGCGACGACGTGTGGGGAACGGTCGGCGTTCACACCAACATCATCGACGCCGCGTGGCAGGCCGTCGTCGACGGGCTGGTCGTCGGCCTCCTGCGGCACACCGCCGGCGCGTGAACGCTGACGACCGAGCCGATTTCGATCTGGCTCGACGCAGCATCGCCGCCGAGGAGCTGGTTGGAGACGCGTCGGCGCATCTCACGGAAGAGGTGGCCATGGGCTTGGAATTCCATCAGCTCGTCGCGTTCAAGAACTACCTCAAGCGCTTCTTCTCCGCCCAGCCCTGGACAGACGAGGACGCCACGGGGTTGGCCGACCTGGTGGGCGATGGTGAGGGTTGGTGGGAGCACCAGCTGGGTCCGTTCACGATGGCTCACGGCTGGGAAGCTGGTCGGTATCGCCTGACGGTGACGGGAACTCCGACCGAAGACGGTCGCGGCCTGTTCGATCGCGTGTTCTCGGGCCCGGTGATCCCGGAACCCACTCCGCACCCTCGCAAGGTGAAGTTCACGACGGGAGGCACGCCCGCCCCCGGCGTCTGGTATCTGCACGGCGACACACCCGATGACCCGCGCGCCGCCGCCTTGCTCGAAGAGCCGGGAGTGACCGACGTCATGGTCGCCGGACACTTCGTCACGGTGGGGTTGGACCGCACCGCGTCATGGGAGCAACGGCTCGACGGGATGATCGAGCGGATCACCGAGCTGTTCTGGACTGGTGCTCCCAACGAAGGCGGCACCGACTTCAGCCGCGACGAGATGATCGCCGAGGCTGGCACCGGACTCACGGTGGACGAGCTCCACCTCATGGATCCCGATGATCCGAGCTCCCGGCAGAGACTGCTCGAAGCCCTCATCGCGGACGACCCGCGGCTTCGGCGGGTGGCGGTTGCGGTAGCCGCCGAGTCCACCGACTCCGAGTTCGCCGCCGAGACCCTGCGGGCCGCCTACTCCGACCGCTCGAAGGTGGTTCGCCGCACGGCGATCGATGCCGCCGGAGACCGCGCAGACGACTCATTGCGGCCGCTGTTCGAGAAGGCGGCGACCGATCCCGATCCGTGGACGCGCTGGAGGTCGCTGCGGGCGCTCCGCACCATCGGGGCCGAGCCCAGCCGAGCGACGGTGGAAGCCTTGACCGGCGATCCGGACTTTCAGGTGCGATTCGAAGCCGAGGCGGCGCGACGCGAGCTCACCGACTGAGGTAGCCGAGGAAGTCGCGCATCATGAATGCGGTGGCCCCCCACAGGATGCCCTCGGCGAACTCGAAGAACCAGAGATGGTGGCCCATGAAGTCCTGGAGACGCCATCGCGACTCGTCGAGGAGCTCGCTGACCATGGGCTCCAGGATCACGTCGACCTCCACCTCGTCGGCGACGAGCTCTTGCGGGCCGTCCAGCCTGGCGACGACCGGGATGATCAGATTCGATCGGTTCCGCGTGGTGACCGGATCCAAGCCCCCGATGACGGTCACCGAAGCGGGCTCGAGCCTGATCTCCTCCCACGCTTCGCGTATCGCGGTGTCTTCCGGCCCTTCCCCCGGTTCGATCTTGCCCCCCGGGAAGACGACGTCGCCGGGATGGGTACGCATGTCGTCGGGTCGCTTCGTGAGGATGACGCGCATGTGACCCTCGGCGTCGGGGTACAGCGGCACGAGGACTGCCGCTCGCGCCCCGGCCGGACTGGCCACGGGCGGAAGCGCTTCAAGGGACGACCACAAGTCGGACACGTTCCGCAGGATACGTGTGCTTCGGGCGGCCCCGTGCGGAACGTGCGGGCCACGTTGCGGGCCCTGCGGCCCGGTTCACAACGAGATCGGAACCGATAGGCTGGCGCACGATGTCGAGGCCGCCCTCCCCGAGACCCAGACGCACCCCGAACCTGGTACTCCGACCCTTTCGACGTCGCGATGCAGAGTCGCTGTCGATCGCCGTGGAGGCGTCCCTACCCGACCTGAGTAGATGGCTGCCGTGGGCGGCCGCCGGCTACGCCAAGGGCGACGCCGCGCGCTACATCCGCGAGAGCATGAGCGCCTGGTCGGAGGGCCGGGCGTGGGACTTCGCCATCCGGCGCCCCGCCAACCCGGATCGCCACATCGGCAACGTGTCCATCTGGCACACGTCACGACAGGGCCCCACCGGCGAGATCGGCTACTGGGTGCACAGCGCGGAGGCCGGCAAAGGAGTCATCACGGAAGCGACGGCCGAGATCCTGCGTCTCGGCTTCGACGAACTCGACATGCATCGCATCGTGTTGAGGATCGCAGTGGGGAACCACGCATCGGAACGGGTGGCCGAGAAGCTGGGCTTCTTGTTGGAGGGCACGCTCCGCGAGGAGGTGCGAGTGGGTGACGAGTGGCTCGATCACACCATCTGGGGCCTGCTCCGCCACGAGCACGAGATCATGCGTGACAAGTACCGGGACGAGGGCTGGATCTGATCAGGGCCCGGTCGGCTCACGCCCCGCAGCCGCAGGCAAGCACGACCTCGAACCGGGTGCCCGTGAAGTCCCACACCATGTGGCCCATGCCCTCGTAGTACCCCGCTTCGGTGGTGATCTCCATGTCGCCGTCGCCGTTGACGTCGGCGACGGCGCTCAGGCGGTGGAGCAGCGAGAAGGCCTCATCGCCGACACCCACCGACGCACCCAGCACAGCCGTGAGCACCTCGCCCTCGACGAGCTTGCGCACGAAGACCACGGAATACTCTCCGGCATCCAGGTACGGAGCCCCGCCGTGCTCTTGGGCATCGATGTTGGACGCCTCGATGACCACCTCGTCCACGCCGTCGCCCTCCAGGTCGACACGACTGATGTGTCGAATCATCGGTTCGGCATCATCGAGGCCCAGGGAGGCCAGCAGCGCCACGGTGGCGTCGAGATACACGGGCTGATCGGTGGCGAGCCGATCGACGGGCTGCGGGAAGAGCTCCCATGTTCCCCCGATGGCCAGCGGACTCACCTGCCAGAAGTCCTCCGTCAGCGACGGCTCGAACTCGACATACAAGGAATCCGGCACCGGGTCACACACGAACGCCGGTTCGTCGCCGCGGCTCGTCGCCACTTCTCCATCGGGACCGACCACTCGGTACGTCTCACCACCCGTGAACGGTGGCGCCGGCGAGAGCTGCACCAGGTCGCCGGCGTCCACGTCCCAGTCCTGGAAACCGGCGAACGAGAGGAACTGCGCGTCTGCGGAGACCCCGCCAATCAGACACGTCGTCGCCGCCACCGGGAACACCGGGCCGCCGGGGATCACCTCGACACCGTCCGGGACCCGATCGACGACGTCCAGCATGGGGACGGCAGCCGTAGGCACGGTGATCTCCGTGGTCGTCGTGCTCGGCGCCGTGGTCGTCACGGGATCGACCGCGCCCGTCGGCGGAGCCTCAGGGACGGCCGTGGTCGGGGCCGCGGTGGTGGCGAGCGTCGCCACCGGGGTCGTCAGCGGCACGACGTCGGATTCACTGCATGACGCCATGAGCACGAGCAGCAGACCCAGCACCAAGGCCGCTCGGGTGGTCAACGCAGACAGAGAGTCCGGCGTCGGGACGTCATCGGACTCGGGGCGCGTGTCCACGCCCATGAATCTACGCCTCAGCCTCGCCTGTTCCGACGCGCTGCGAGCATTCGATCCACGTCGAGCGGCTCGAGACGGTCTGCCGGATCGAGCTCGGCATTCACGGTGGCGATCTCGTCGTTCAGCGCCTGCAACGCCAGCGCCACCTCGGCTTCGTCACGTCCGGCGAGGATGCGAGGCAGTCGCCGCTCGATGCGAAGCGCCAGTGCCAGGCCTTTCTCCTTGAGACCTTCGCGCTGCGCCCACTTGCGGGCCCACCAGTCCGGGTCGTACGGGCGATCGAGGTCCTCGATGGGCTTGCCTGCACCCGGCAGATCGTCGAAGGCGCCGGACTCCATCGCTTCGCGGATCTGACGCTCGATGAAGGATTCCTGCATTGGTCGATCGTACGCGCAATCGCTCCACGCGCCGAGAGCGGCCTTCAGAGCAACGGTTGGAAGGCCACAGCCGGACGGCGATCCCCTTGCCAGAAATGGCGAATCGGTTGTTTCCGCCCCGGCACCCCCCTATGGTGATCGCCGAGTAGGGCGGCAAAACCGCCTCACACTTGGAAAGCATGAAGGGGGCACCAGGCACGGTCGACCGCGGCCGCGCGTCGTGCGCTCCCCCCGGAGGTAGAGAGAATGAACTGGAAACGACTGGACTGGATTCGGCGCAACTCGAATCCGCTCGAAGTCGACTTGATCGAGAACTATGCAAGCGGCGCGATCTCGAGGCGCGACTTCGTGAAGCGCGGCGCCATCCTCGGCCTCAGCATGAGCGCGATGGCCGGTGTCATCTCCGCATGTGGAGGCGACGACGAAGGCGGCACGGCAACCACTGCGGCTCCTGGGGCCACGGACGCCCCCGGCGCCACCGGGACACCCACGCAGGGCGGCTCGATGAGGATCGGCATTCAGCAGGGCGATGCGAACTCGGGTCTCGACCCGTTGAACATGCTGGACCTCGGTACCTATAGCGTGCTCTCCCAGAGCTTCGAGTACCTGGTGGGCCTCGCACCCGACGGCAACATCGGCAACACCGGTCTGGCCACCGAGTGGTCACCGAACGCCGACGGTACGGCATGGACGTTCACGCTACGTGAGGGCATCACCTGGCATGACGGAACGCCGTTCACTTCGGCAGATGTGGCGGCGACGGTCGACCGAATGGTCGCGGCCGGCGCCGGTCTCGCCGGTGTCGTGAGCGAGGGTGCAGTGGAGACGCCGGATGATCTGACGGCCATCGTCAACCTGGACAAAGCCAACGGCAACCTGCCGGTGCTGATCTCCATCTACAACCCGCAGTCGCTGATCACACCCGCCGACTACTCAGACGGCACCACGCTCGACGCCCGCCAAGCCGGCACGGGCCCGTGGATCTTCGACAGCCACGATCCGACCACGTTCACCACGGTGTTCAAGGCCAACGAGAACTACTGGAACGGGCGGCCGTTGCTCGACGAGATCACGCTGATCGGGTTCGGCTCGGAGGGGGCTCGGGTCTCCGCCATGCAGGCCCGCGAGCTCGACATGATCCAGCAGTTCGGTGTTGTCGACGGCAGGAGCCTGCTCAACGACGAGAGCTTCACGGTGCTCAAGCCGCCCTCGGCGAACCACCGGCAGCTCTGGTTCAACACGCAGCTTCCGGAGGGAGGTCCGTTCACGGATGCTCGCGTCCGGCGTGCATTCGGATTCATGCTCGATCGCCAGCAGATGGTCGACGTCCTGTTCGAAGGATTTGCCATCGTGGGCAACGACCATCCGGTCCATCCGACGCTGCCGTTCTTCGATCCGGACGCCACGCCGCAGCGGCCGCGCGACGTCGAGATGGCCAAGGCGTTACTGGCAGAAGCCGGCCACGAGGGTCTGTCGGCGACCATCGAAACCGGCGACATCCTGGTAAGTCCGGACATGGGGGCCATCGTCCAGCAGAACGCCCTCGAAGCCGGCGTGGACCTCACGGTGAACGTGACGGCCAACTCGGACTTCTACGGCGAGTACTGGTGCACCGGCGCCCCGTGGGGCAACCAGCCGGAAACCGGAGGACCGGGCCGGCCGTGCGGGGCGTCAGCCCCGATCGGCATCGTCGACTACGGGCATCGCCCGACGCCCGACGTGTACTTCGGGCGTGCGCTGGAGACCGACGGTGACTGGAACTCGTCGAACTACGCGTCGCCTGAGTTCGACCGCTTGTTCGCCGACTACCAGTCGGCCGTGGACGTGGCAGGCCAGCAGGCAGCGGTGGGTCAGATCCAGCAGCTCCTCCACGAGGAAGCTCCTGCGCTGTACCCGTTCTTCTTCGACTACCTGTCAGGCCACGACGAGTCGGTTTCCGGCGTGCAGGTGACGGCGCTCGGTCACATGAAGCTCGAGAGGGCCACGATCAGCACGTAATCGAGACAAGTGGGTGATGGCAGGGCCGAGCCGGCCCTGCCATCATGGAGCATCGAGACACGGGCCGCAGCGGCGGCTCAGGGATGAGGTCACGAAGGTGAATCTGGACGAGGTGAATTCGTGAGGCAGTTCATCACGCGCCGACTGCTCCTCTCGCTGCTCACACTCGCCATCATCATCGTCATCATCACGCTTATCCCGAATCTGGCGCCGGGAGATCCCGCCCGAAAGATCGCCGGCGGCACTGCATCTCCGGAGCGGCTGCGGGCCGTCACGGAGTCACTGGGATTGGACAAGTCCGTCCTCGAGCAGCTCGGCGACGTCGTCAGCAGCACACTCAGCTTCGACTTCGGAGACTCCTTCACCAGGCCGGGCACGAGCGTGACGAGCCTGGTGACGACCTCGCTGTGGAACTCGACCAAGCTGGTCATATTCGCTCTGATATTGGTTCTGCCGATCTCGATTGCCGGCGGGCTGATCGCCGCTTACCGGCGAGACACCTGGCTGGACCGCGTGATCGTCAATGCGGGCGTCGCGCTCTCTTCTCTGCCTGAGTTCGTGGTCGGAGTCCTGTTCCTGGCGCTCCTCGCCGTCCCATTCACCTTCTTCAAAGTCATAGCCGACCCACCGGCCGATGCCGGGTTCCTCACCCAGCTGCAATTCCTGCTCCTCCCCGCGCTGACCGTGCTCACGGTCTACTTCGGGTACATCGCCCGCATCACTCGAGCCAGCACGATCACGTCGCTGGATGCGGACTACACGCGCACCGCCTTCATGCGCGGGCTCAGCACGCGTGAGGTCTTCCGCAGGCACGTACTTCGCAACTCGCTGGTGCCGACCGTCGCGGTCGTCGGCACGCAGCTCGGTTATCTCTTCGGCGGGATGGTCGGCCTCGAGCTCATCTACAACTACCCCGGCTTGGGTCGGTTGATCTTCGATGCGGTCGATGCCGCGGACTATCCCGTGCTTCGCGGCGGCGTCATCACCGTTGCCATCATCTACATGCTGGCGACACTCACCGCCGATCTGCTCATAGCCTGGATGAACCCCCGTGCCCGATTGAGCCTGAGTGAGGCGTAGATGACGATGTCGCCCAAGGACCTGGACAGGTCGATCCAGATGCCGGACGCCGGCTCGGAGGGACCCCACGACGCCGCAATCGACGAGATCGCCGCGACGGCGGCGACTCGGCGACAGGTCCGCAAGGAGCAGTGGCGTGTGCTCTACCGGAGCCCCGGATTCCTCATCGGCTCCTTCATCATGTTGCTGTGGATCGTGTCCTCGTTCTGGCCCGAGCTGCTGGCGAACTTCGATCCCAAAGCTCCGGTGACGGGCGACGCCGGCCAGACGCTGACGCGCACCCCGCCGAATTCCACCGCCTGGTTCGGCACCGATCGACTTGGGCGCGACGTGTACTCGCGAGTCATCCACGGATCACGGCCGATCATGATCGCGGCGCCGGCGGCAACGCTCATCGCCGCATTCATCGGCACGCTGCTCGGGCTGCTCAGCGGCTACTTCAAGGGCTGGGTGGACGAGCTGGTGAGCCGCCTGCTCGAGGCCATTCTCTCCATCCCGGCGATCCTGCTGGCAATTGTCATCGTGTTCACGTTCGGCGCTACGAACCCGGTCATCATCGGAGCCATCGCATTCCTGTTCATCCCGCCGATTGCTCGAACCGTGCGCGCCGCCACGCTGGCGGAAGCGCAGCTCGACTACGTCACCGCGGCCCGCATGCGCGGCGAACGGAGCCTCTTCATCATCGCCCGCGAGATCTTCCCGAACGTGACCGGCGTTGTGGTCGTCGAGGTGACCGTGCGCCTCGGTTACGCCATCTTCACGTTGGCCACGCTCGCATTCCTCGGCCTGTCGGGCGGCGACGTGACCGACCCGAACTGGGGTGTTGATGTTGCGCAGAACTACCAGCAGATCGTCGCTGAGGTGTGGTGGCCGACCGTGTTCCCGGCACTCGCCATCGGTACCCTCGTGATCGGCGTGAACCTGATCGCAGACTCGATAGAACGGGCGACCAAGTCATGAGCACCCCCGAGACCAGCGCAGCCAGCACCACGACCGAAGCCCGCCCGGCGGCACTCGAGATCAAGGATCTCGAGATGTCGTACATCGTGCGGGGCACGCCGCGAGCGGTCTTGCGCGGAGTGACGTTCGACGTTCGCCCCGGTGAGGCGTTCGGGCTCGTCGGCGAGAGCGGTTGCGGCAAGTCGACGACGGCGTACGCGGCGCTGCGCTATCTGCCCAGCAACGGGATCATCACCAACGGAACGATCTCTGTCGACGGCAGGGACTTGACCCGGATGTCGGCCAAGGAGCTGCGCGAGTTCCGGGCCCACCGCGCCTCGATGGTGTACCAGGACCCGGTCCAAGCGGTGAACCCGGTGCTGAAGATCGGCCGCCAAGTCGCCGAGTCCTTCGAGGTTCTCGGCCATTCCAGGGGCGAGTCCAAGGACCTCGCCCGCAAGGCGCTGGAGCGGGTGCACATCGCCGATCCGGTCAGCGTGCTCGACCGGTATCCCCACCAATTGTCCGGTGGCATGCTGCAGCGAGTCGTGATCGCCATGGCGCTCGCTTCGGACCCATCGCTGCTCGTGCTCGACGAGCCCACCACGGGCCTCGACGCCACGGTCGAGGCCGAGGTCCTCGATCTCGTGCGCGAGCTGCGCGACGACATCGGCGCTGCGATCCTCCTCATCGCCCACAACCTCGGCGTCATTCGCACGATGTGTGATCGCGTCGGCGTCATGTACGCGGGCCGCATGGTGGAAGAGGGGACCGTCGACGAAGTCTTCGACAACCCCAGTCATCCCTACACCGTCGGCCTGCTCAACTCGATTCCGCGGCACGGTGCCCGTAAGACGGACCACGCGTTGTTCACCATCCCCGGGAACCTCCCACAGATCGGCGACCCACTCCCCACCTGTGTGTACGTCGCCCGCTGTCCGCTCGCAACGGACACCTGCCGGTCGGAGATCCCACCCGTTGTCGCCCGCAGCGACAGTCACTGGACGCGGTGCCACTATCCCGACCGCATCGACGAAGTCCCGAAGCCGGACAGGATCGCCACCGAACACACCATCGGCGACGTCGAGATCATCGGCGTCCACGATGTGTCCAAGACGTTCCATCAGCGCTCCGGTGAAGTTCCCGCCCTCGTCGGCGTCGACCTCGGCTTCGCCGAGGGCGAGACACTCGGGCTCGTCGGCGAGTCGGGTTCGGGCAAGTCGACACTTGCCAAGACGATGCTCGGGGTGCACGAGCCCGACGAAGGCGGCGCCATCACGCTGCGCGGCAGGCCGATGGCGACCAAAGCAACCGAACGCCGGACCGAGTCCATTCAGGCCATCCAGATGGTGTTCCAGAACCCCGACTCGGCACTCAACCGCTCGTGGACGGTGCGGCGCATCCTCACCCGCGCCGTGTCGAAGCTGACCGGCAAAACCGGGCAAGAGGCTGACGCCCAAGCGGTCGACGTCGCCCATGCCATGCAGCTCTCCGATCGCCACCTCGACATGCGCCCTCGCCAACTCTCCGGCGGGCTGAAACAGCGCGTCGCCATCGCCCGGGCGTTTGCCGGCGACCCGCAGGTGGTTGTCGCAGATGAGCCGACGTCCGCGCTCGACGTCTCGGTTCAGGCTGCCATCTTGAACCTGCTCGCCGACCTACAGCGTGATGTGCGCACCAGCTACCTGTTCATCACACACGACATCGGCGTGGTCAGGTATCTGGCGGACAGGATCGCCGTGATGTACGTCGGCCGCGTGATGGAGCTCGGGCCCACCGACGCGATGTTCGAGGGCCCCAACCACCCGTACACGGAGGCACTGCTGTCCGCCGTGCCCAGCGTCGACGGCGAGGCAGAGAACCGAATCCCGCTGAAGGGCGAGATCCCCTCCCCCAAGGACCCCCCGCCCGGCTGCGTGTTCCACACCCGATGCCATCGCTTCATCGCAGGCACGTGCGACATCATCGAACCTCCGGTGATGGAGGCCTCACCGGGCCACACCATCAAGTGCCACATTCCCCCTGATGAGCTGAAGGAGCTTCAGAAGCAGCCCTGGGTGGACCACTCGGTGCCAGACGCCGAGCTGTAGACCGACCTTCCCGCTCTCACCGGTTCGATTTCGCAGCCGTCCGCCGCGATCCTCGCCCGCGGTGGAAAAGTGGGAACCAACGGAGCCCACGTTTCGTCTCACTCGCATTGGGGTATGGAGGTCCCATGGAAGCGACGCTGGACACCGCACACCGGTACGTCGACGAAGATCGCATCGCCACCGGAGGCATGGCATCGGTGTGGCGCTCGTACGACCGGGAAACCGGGCGACAAGTCGCCATCAAGCGCCTCCATCCCCACATCGCCGACGAACCCGCAGCCGTGCAGCGATTCGAGCGGGAGATCGCCATCGCCACCTCGTTGCAGCATGCCGGGATCGCCCGCGTGCTCGACGCCGGGACCAGCGACAGTGGTCCTTACATGGTGATGGAGCTGATCCAGGGTCAGACGCTGCGACAGCGCATGAACGAAGCCGGGCCGTTGCCGTGGACCGAGGCCCAGCGCATCGCGATATCGGTGGCCATGACGCTGGCTCATGCCCACGAGCAGGGGATTCTCCACCGGGACATCAAGCCGGAGAACATCATCCTGGAGGCAGGCACCGGCCGCGTCGTCCTGGTCGACTTCGGCATTGCGAGCTTTCCCGCCTTCGAGCGACGTCTCACCACCGACGGCAACACCATGGGCACAGCCGACTACCTGTCACCGGAGCGTGCGATGGGAGCACCCGGAACTGCCGCGTCAGATCTGTATTCGCTGGGCGTGGTGTTCTACGAGATGGTGACAGGAGCCAAGCCGTTCAATGGCGACAACGTGGTCGCCGTTGCGGTGGCCCACCAGACCCTGCCGCCGCCCCGACCGAGCCAGCTCGCCGAGCTGCCACCGACCGTCGAGAAGGTGATCTTGCGCTCCCTCGCCAAGGCGCCGACGGACCGATTCGTCACCGCCGATCAGTTCGTGTCCGCGATGACCCATGCCAGTACTGCGACCCAGGAGCTGCCGGAAGTTCGTACCGGCGCACTGCGCCGCTGGTGGAACGGGTTCCGCCAAGCGCACCGTGGCCTCGTGAGGTCGATGGGCGCGGCCGCCGGATCTCTCGGCACCTACGTGGTGGCCTGGCTGGCCTTCTAGAGCCCGGCTCGCTGCGACGTGTTCGACGTCGCTGCGAGATCGGCATATCTCTTCCGGGATCACGGCCTCACCCTCGGCCGGTGGCGGTGATGCGATACACCGCCGCAGGTCGATGACCCACCCCCTCTTGACGGCGGCCGGTCGGCGCCAGCTCCCCCGAGGCGAGCATGCGCCGGCGGAACGAGTCTTTGTTGATGGACTCGCCCAGGATGATCTCGTGGATCCGCTGCAGGTCGAACAGCGTGAACTCATCGGGGAGGAGCTCGTAGCCGACCGGGGTGTATCGCAGCTTGCCTCGCAGTCGCTTGACCACCATGGCGACAATGGCAGCGTGATCGAAAGCGATCGAAAGCGGCCTGCCATCTGCGAGGAAGTGCACCGGCCCGCCCTCCTCGCCGGACCAGGGCACCGAGATGGTGGCCAAGACCCGCCCGTCCTCGATGGTGAGGCGGTCCGGGTCCACCAGTGCGTAGTAGGCGACCGACACGACCCGGGTGCGGGGATCTCGGTCCACCTCGCCGAACGTGTACAGCTGCTCGATGAAGACGCCAGACACCCCTGCCTTGGCCTCCAGAACCCGGGCGGCGGCCTCGTCGAGTGATTCGTCGATGCGCACGAAGCCACCCGGCAGCTGCCAATCACCAGAATACGGATGCTCCATACGCTCGATCAGCAACACCCTGAGGCTGCCGGCATCGGCGGTGACCAGCGCGACGTCGACCGCCAGCGACGGTCGTGGGAACTCGCTGGGGTCGTAGGCCGCCAAGAAGTCACGCTCGTCACTCACGGGGTTGCAAGACGCAGCAGCTCGGCGGCGATGCCGATCTCGATCCGCTGGCCCCACTCCACGGTCAGCCGGTCGAGCTCGATGCCGTCGCCGAATGCCACCCCGCCATGTTCCATCTCGCTCACCACACTGATCCGCTCGCGGACACCGAGTATCCCAGCCGTCAGGCGGGTGCCGGTTGCAACGGACGGCCAGGCCTCCCGCACGAAGAATGCGAGCTTGTCGTCGGTCGGGGCGGGTAGCGCGGCTTCCGAGCGCCGCTCCCTCACAATCGAACGAGCCCACCCCCCGGCCCCGGTGCCGGTGGTGACCACCAGCCCCGACGAGGACTGCCGCTCCTCGCCCGACGGGCATCTCAGCAGGTACCGCGCCGACTGATGCGACTCATGGCCGACGTAGACCTCGTTGAGCGCCACCAGCCGCTGTCCATCGTCGAGGACCGCCTCCACCATCGTGCGTTCTTCGACGTGGTGCAGAGAAGCCGGGAGGGCGGCCGCGACCTCGGAAGGTGCGAAGCGCACCAAGCTGCCCTCATACCGGTCGGGGTCGGGGTTCACCCCGAGCAGTGTCTGGCCGTTCAGGTACTTGGCCAGGTTGGGAACGAGCCCGTCTTGTCCGACAGCGACGACGACGTCGGACGGCTCGAAGAGGAACCCGGCGAACTGGGACCGCGTGATGCGGGTTCGGCGCCAGCTCGACGGCACCGCCAGCTCGACCGTCGACAGGGCTTCGAGCTGGCGCCGGTGTCGCGTGATCAGCTCGTCTGGGTCGCCGCCCCGCCGTTCGAGGAAGAAGCGGGCTTGGCCGGCGGTGGCATGGCGGGCCAGCAACATCTCCCACTCCGAGGCCCGGCTGGCCAGCACGACCCGAGGTGCGATCGTTCTCATCGCCGTCACTCCTCGTGGCTGTTCCGCTCGAGGTGTGCCGTGCCGGCGGTGACCAGTGACTGGAGCATCGCTCCGAGGCCGTCGGGCGTCACGTTCAGGTGTTCGATCCGCTCCAGCTTGCCGGCCAGCTCCTGGGCGGCCAGCCCGATGAGCACCACGCCGGGCACGTCCTCGTAGATCCCCACCCGGACCGCCTCGGCCTCGTTGGCGGCGTCTTCGACCAGCCGAATGCCTGCGGCCTTTGCCTCGGCTCCGAGACGAGCTTGTTCGGCCATCGCTTCAGCCTCGATACGGCGGGTCGCAGCTGCGTCCTCGGCCCGCCGGAGTTCGTTGGCACCCTGTTGGCCGATCAACAGCTCCTCGCGGGTCGCCAGCTCGATCTGATTGGCCAGTTCGTTCTCGGCGATCGCTCGCTCCTTCTGCACCGCCAGAGCGCGCCGCTGGAAGGTTGCCTCGTCGGCGATCTGCTGGAGTCGCTCACGGGTCGGTGCCTGGAGCGCCTTCTCGAGCTCGGGGGTAGGTGCGACGCGGGTCACCCGGACGGTGGCGACCTCGATGCCGACCGACGCCAGCGTGGGGTCGCCTCGGAGGCCATCGTCCATCAGCGGGCGCAGCTCCTGGACCGCCTCGCGGAGCACGTCGTCGAGCGTGCGATGGGCGATCCAGTCGAGGGCCAGCTGCTGGGCGGTCTGGCTGACCATCTGCGCGATACGCTCCAGCGGGTCCTCGAGGTAGAGGCCGGTACGCAGCTCGATGCCGAAATCGATGCGGCGAGCCGCCAGCTCGGGGTCGGAGACCCGGTAGGTGACGGCGCCCTGCACCGCCACGTCCTGGAAATCCGACGTGCGACCGGAGAACAGGTAGCTCTGCTCCCGATCGTCGATGGGCACCTCGGCGACCGCCGTGCGCAGCGGCCGAAAGAAGAAGGCGGCGCCGGCCGTCGAGGAGACGAGCCTGCCCTCCCGATAGCGCAGCACGTGGCTGGTGGGCTCCGCCCGCAGATGAGAGACGATGGGGTAGCGCTTGATCTCGGTCACGTTCACTCCTGGCTTCGATGCACCTAACATATATGTAGTCCGCATAGAAGTCAACGCCGCTCCAAGACCACATGAGGTCCCCACGCGGAAGAGCGACGCCACTCGAGCGCCGCTCCCCTACCAGAAGGAGTCGGGGGGGGGG
>JBFGCM010000080.1:0-17083 GCA_041581135.1 Acidimicrobiia bacterium | reverse complement strand
GGTCGACGCCGACGGAGAGCTGAGCGTCACCCACACGCTGGCGGCTACGACCACATTCGTCGCCAACTTCGACGGCGACGCCTGGTACGAGACGGCGACCGCCGAGATCACGGTCGAAAAGACGAAGGGCGGGGGCAAGCCCAAGAAGTGAGCCCGACTGATCAGCAGCCCTCGGTGGCTCCTGCCCACATTCCGCTGACCGGACTGGAAGGATCGTCGGGAGATCCGTCGAACTCGACGATCAGGCTCCACTCGTTGGACGGCTCGGCGATCTCCACGTACCAGCTCGGCATGCACTCGTCGTCGCCGCGGACGATGGTTGCAGCGTCGCCGTGCGCCGCCAGCAGGTCGCCGAGGGTGTCACCGACTCCGATTCCCCGACTGGTACGGAGCGGCGACAACAACGTCCCCGGCCAGTGGCTCCACCCGACGAAACGTTCCACCCCGTCGTCAGACACGGCGTAACGCATGGTCAGTCCGAGGTGCTCGCACTCGAACACGTGGTACATCTCCCGGTACTCGCTGCTGGGCGGCCCCGCCTCGACCTCGAGGTAGGCCGCGACGGCGTCGAGGGGTGCGCCGAACATCACGACCCCCAGCCCGTCGCCACGCAGCGCGAGGGTGGTGTGCGAAACGATGGGATCGGTGACCGTGACGGCTGCGGACTGCCACAGGCTCGCGGTTGCCCCGGGCACGTCCATCCAGCGAACCACATCATCGGCGCCGATCACCATCACGTCGCGGTCGACACCGACTCCGCTGATCACGATCGAAGACCCGTCGTCGTCGACGAATCGCACCGGCTCTGCGTTGCCGGCGGCCGCACCCAGCTCGAAGCGCGTGGTTTGCTCGCCGCTCGCCCGGTCGAGCGTCACCACTTCGGTCGGCCAGGGCTCGGTCCCACCCTCAACGGCCAGCACGCCACCTTGCACCCAACTGATCCGCGAACCGTCGGACGCCGCCGTCACCCTCGCCCAGCTGTGACAACCAGGTGTTTGCTCGCATGCGACGGCGGGTCCGTACATCAAGTGATCCATGGCGACACGGGGCAACCAGGCGTACTCCACCGGCCCGGAGAGGTCGGCCGTCGGAACGAACCCGATCTGGGTGCCGAAGCTCTCCGCGTAGGCATCGAACCCAACCGCCACCAGGTCGCCACCGAGGCGCATCTGGGTGATGGAGCTCTCGTACGAGCCGATGAGCCCGAGCATCTGCGTGTGCCCAGTGACCATGTCGAACAGGCACAACCACTCGAACACCTGGTACCAGGCCGCCTCATCGCCCCCCGGGCCCCCGACGAGCATCCGGTACAGCACCGTGGGATGCCCACCGAACTCCACGACGTCAACCAGGTCGAGCCGGGCGTCGGGGTGGGTGACGACGGCAACGGCCTCGGCGCCCGGAGCCGCCAGGTGCCAGATCGGTTCGGGGCCGCCGTCAGCCCACTCGAACACGTTGCGCCCCAGCGACTCGTCGTAGCCCAGCCCCGTCGGCTCACTGACCACCCCTTGGAAGACGACGCCTCCGACGAGATCCGGCACCGCCAAGGTGGCGGCGGCATTCGTGAAGACCACCGCAGCACCGGCGTCTCCGACCAACCGGATCCCGGCGCCATCCGCCAGCAAGATCTCCGGCATCTCAGACGTCGTAGCGGGCGTGGTCGGTGGTGAGATGGGTACCGCGGTCGTGGTCGGCGACGGGATCGTCGACGGAGAGATCGTCGTCGACGGGGCCGAGGTCGTGCCGGTAACGACGTCGTTCTCGGCTTGACAGGCGGCGAACACCAGCGATGCGGCCAACAGAACGACGAACCGACGCCTCATGGCCATGCCTCCGGGCGGGGGGTCGCGCCGAGTCGACCTCGGCTGCCCGACGCCCGCCCTCAGTGTGGACCGCGCTCCGGCGCGCCATCCAGAGGCAATGGGCCCGTTCCACACCGCCGCGCCACCGCTGAAGATCAGCAGCGCCACACCGGTGAGGAGGGCCGCCAGGATCGGGAAGCCGTCGAACGCAGCCAGCACCATCCGGGCAGACGACACCTCGTCGAGCCGGCTCCGTCTCGGCGATGTGCGGCGACGGCACCTTTCCGCGAGCTAGCTGCCGGCCACCACGTCGACGGTCGTCAGCATTCCCTGCTCATAGTGATCGACGATCTCACCATCGGACTTCTCGACGACGATCCGACACGTGAATCGGTAGCGCCCCTCGGGAAGCTCGAGCTCGAGGTCGCGCGCACTGTCTGCGAGCAGCGCCTCGGATGCGGCGATCACGGCGCCGCTCGTGTCCTCCACCACGAGCGTATGGGGAAACTCCCCGTCGTTGACCAGTCGCACCTGCACCGTTCCTGCGCTGAGCGTGTGAACCGACACATCGATCTCGAACTCCGACATCGTCACGACGACGGAACTCGAAGCCTGGACCGCCGAGCACGCCGCCAGTACGACGGCGAGCAACCCGGCGTGGAGCAGCTTCACGCCACGACCTCCAAGCCGGCTGTGGCCTGCAGGCGAGGTACTGCCACTGCGATGCACGTGCCGGACGTGCTCGTCGTCACCGACAGAGATCCTTCGAGGGCATTCACCATCAGATCGGCGAGGTAGAGACCCAAACCGGTGCCGCTGCTGAAGCTCTTCTTCTCGAACTTCTCGAAGATACGGGGGAGGAACTCGGGATCGATGCCCGGGCCGTCGTCGATCACGGTGAAGTACACCGCTTCCTCCGGCGAGACTCCGCTGGCCAGCAGTGGCTCGAACCCGAGGTCGACGGAGCACTCCAATCTGACCGTCGACGCCCCATGGGTGAGTGCGTTGTCGGCCAGCGATGCCACGAGCTGCGCCACGGTCTGCGGATCGGTGCGGACTGCGACGGTGGCGAGCACCTCGTCTGGCGTACCGAGGTGGTCGACGGTGAGCTTTGGGTGGGCAGCTTCGATGTCGCTGCACAACTGCAGCAGCGGAACCCGGCGTAGGTCGAACTCGAACCCGCGGTTCTCGATTCTCGCCACCGCCAGCATCTGCGAGATCATGCCGTGGAGTCGGTTGCCGTCGGCGACCATGTCGTCCACCAAGCGGGCGCGATCCTCCTTGGTGAGTCCGTCGTCCACCTGCAACAGCTCGGCCCCTGTCACGACACTGGCCAGGGGCGTCCGCAGCTCATGGTTGATCATCAGCACGAACTCGCTGCGGATGCGGTTTGTCTCCTCAGCCAGGGCGAGCGCTCGCTCCGCCTCGGTGCGGGCCGCTTCGAGTTCGGTGTTGGTCGCTTCCAATTCTGCTGCGTGCTGCCGGAGCAGGTCCGACTCGAGTTCCATACGCCGGTACCGGCTCCAGGCGCGAGCCCGGCCGAGCACGAGCAGAACGCCGACCGTGCCCATCGCGACGGCCGCGACCAACAGCTGAAACGTCCACGGTTGGATCTGCACTGCCCGCGCCCGCCGGAGGAGGAGCTCGTCGAAGTCGTAGTACAACAGCAACGCCGGTGCACCGTGAGCCTCGGGTTGATGCACGAGGTAGAGGATCTCGTCGCCGTTCCACTCGACGACGCCATCGATCGCGATCGCAACCTCCGGGCTGGCGGCCACCGCAAAGAAGCGCTGTCGCTCGTTGGCACCGGCGAGGAGTGGATTGACGGTGAGTTCCTCGAGCGTCGACGAGGTCGCCGCGACCACGTGACCACTGGACACCGCAGCCACCGCTTCGACGTTCAACTGATTGCGGGCCGACCGCAGCGCGTCGGCAAGTGCCCATCCCGTCCCGATGCGGTCCCCGACCACCAGCGACGCTACCTCGGCCTCGTCGGAGAACAACTCGCCCTCCCCTACCGGCCGACTCGATTCCCGATACTGGGCAACGCCGGTCACCGCCGCCACAGTCGCCAGCACGAACACGAACAGTGCCGCCACTAGCCACCACGGCGACGGCCCCCGACGGCGGGTGTCGCGGCTCGGATCGGTGCGAGACATGTCCTTGTTTCGTCGGCACGAACGGACGCAGGGTTGAGGCCGGCCGTTCGGCTGGGCTGCTGCGTCACCCGCTCCCTTGGACCGGTCCACGAATCACCACTAGCACTACTTCGCCAAACGTATTAGTGTGCGCCACGTAGTACCGCTCATCGACCTTGGAGGGACGAATGCGGGGCGTGGAGACCAGCCAGTTGCTGAAGGGGGTGTTGGACTTGGCCGTGCTGGCAGTGTTGCACGACGATGACGCCTATGGGTATGCCATCGTCCGCCGTCTGCGTGAAGCCGGCATCGAGGACGTGGGCGATGCCTCCGTCTATGGCACCTTGCGACGGTTGTTCCAAGCAGGATGCCTGGCCTCGTATGTCAAGCCTTCCGATGAGGGTCCCAACCGGAAGTACTACGCAATCAATGATACCGGCCGAGACCAATTGGCCATCGGCGCCAAGGAGTGGCGCACGTTCGTGAACAACATCGATCATCTGCTCCCCGAGGAGGTTGCAGCGTGAGCAGCGCCACCATGACCATCGACGATCGGGTCGCCGAATTCGCCGCCGCGGTCGGCGAGCACTTCGCCGACCTGCCCGAGGCCGAACGTGACGAGCTGCTCGCCGACCTCGAACAGCACCTCAAGGAACTGGCCGCCGACGCCCCCGATGCGTTCGAAGCCGAGATGGGCGATCCTGCGGCATACGCGGCAGAGCTGCGCGCCGGCGCGGGATTGGACCAGCACGTCGACCAACCCGGACGGATCGGGCGGTGGGGCATCGCCGCTCGCGATCGCGTGCGCAGCGTCCTCGACCATCCCCGAATGGAGCCGGTCCACGAGTTCGTGCCGATGCTCCGGCCGGCATGGTGGATCGTGCGGGCGTGGGCTCCGCTCGTGGTGCTGGGCATGCTGACCGAAGGTGCGTGGAACTGGAGCCGGCATCTCATCATCCCGGGTCGGCATCTCCTCGGGCTGCTGGCCCTCGCCGTGGCCATCGGCTTGAGCGCACGAGCCGGACTGCGGGGGGAGGACGAGGGACGCATCTGGCGTGCCGTCGCCGTGATCGGCGGCATCGCCGCCGTGATCGTGTTGTGGTCGGCGCTCTTCGTATCGCCCCGGGAAACGGTGTTCGTCGAGACCTTCATGGCAGACCCCTTCGGGGAACAACCCGGCCTGCTCACCCATCCCGACGGCGAGGGCATCACGAACCTGTACGTGTACGACGCGAATGGCGAGCTGCTCCGAGACGTGTTCGTCTACGACGGCGCCGGACGAGCCGTCGAGGTCGGGGCCTACGCCGACGAGTGGTACGGCATCGAGTCGGACGTCCGCATCGATGCCGACGGGCGGGTGGTGGGCAACCTCTACCCGCTGACGCAGTATGTCCGCGATGGCGAAGGGGCGTTGGTGCTCCGGGATGTCCCGGAAGTGTCGATCCCGAGACTGTCCGGGACGGAGCAGCCGGCACCACCGCCGGACATCGCCGAGGAACCGGCAACCACCACGTCGGTGGTCGAGGAGAGGGTCGAGGAGCCGAGCCCACCGAGCAGCGTGGCCGTCGAGGTGCCGCAACCCACCCGGCCGCCGGGTCAGGTGATTCCCGACTGACGGCGCCAGACGACCCGCAGGGAGCGACTACTCGAGTGCCGCGTCGTGGAGTGACTTGACCGGGTCGTACTCGACGAGGCCCACCCGCTCGAGCCGGGCGGGGCCGAAGCCGTTCCCGTCGAGGAGTCGCGCCGCCGTCCGAGCTTGTTCCCCTAGGCCGAGGCGCGTCGCCATGGTGCAGTGGGGCACCCAGCGGCCCGGCCGGTAGAGGTCCCATCGCTCCAGGTCGCCGAGGAAGGCGTGGAACCGCCCGTGGGCGGCGATCAACTCGGCCGACACCACAGGCGCCAGGAACACGACCCCGGCGTCGAACATGCCGACGGACTCGAGGCTGACCTCCATGGGATCTTCATGGGCCGTCCATGCATCAATGGCTTCGATGACGAGAGTGGGATCGGTAGGTGGCCGGAACACCGCCAGGCTCAGGTGGGGTCGGGCACCGAGCTGTGCCAGGTCGCTTCCGATCCGGTCCCACTCGGCGAGCAGCCGAGCTTCGGAGACGGCGTCGAAGTACAGCTCGACGGCTTGGCCGACCGGACCGTCGCTCACGCGTCGCGCCCCACCCCGAGGAGTCGAGCTCGGTGCAACGACCGTGCTCCCCATCCGAGTGTCACAGCCGCTGCCAGCCAGGCGACCACACCGACGGTCAGCGCCGAGACCACGGGGTCGTAGAGCAGGCCGCTGGCGATGGCATAGGCCAAGACGATCACCGGGAGCGTCACCAAGGTGGCGGTCTGCTGGGCGGCGGCGGCGCTACGGACTCGCCCCGACACCATGACGATGACGGAGATGGCGAAAGCGATGAACGGCGGCACCACCCAGAAGATCAACAGCCACCACCCCGCCGTCGGGAAGAACCACCCGCCCAGCTGCGGGCCGACCTGCGTGTTGACGATAACCGAGTAGATGCCGAATCCGACGACCGTGGCGACGTATCCGGGCACCAGGCTGGCGATGAGCTTGCCCAGGTAGATGTCACGTTCGGTGAGCGGCGAGTGCGCCAGAAACTCGCCGGTGCCCTTCTCGCGGTCGCTCACCAGGGCGTTGGCCGCCACCGCGGACGAGATGGTCAGCGGCACGACGATGGCGATGGGCGCGAGCAGGTACACGGCGAACCCGAAGGCGGCTTGGGTCTGCGGGGTGTCGCCCTGGATTTGGTCCTGCACGGTGTCGGGCAGCGTGTTGATGACGTTGCCCAGCTGCTGCGCCAGCTCGCTGCTGGTGTTCGAAGTCACGACCGAGAGCATGAAGAGCGGCACGACCACGAAGAAGACTCCGGCCAGCATGCTCATCGGCAGCCAGTAGTCGCGGCTCTTGAACAGCACTGCCATGTCGAGCCGAGCAACCGTCCAGGCCTTCATGACGACGGCTCCCGGTGAGCGCGCTGCATCTCGAAGTAGAGATGCTCCAGGGTGGGCACCATCGGTTCCACCCGAGTGAGACGGGCGCCGGCGTCCACCAGCGCCACCACCAGGTCTGGCAACCGGTCGAGATCGTCGAGGGTGGCCTCGACCACGCCATTGTTGGCCACCTCGAGCACCCCCGGCAGGCCGGCAAGGACATCCAGGGTGGTGCGGTCCTCGGCATCGAACAGCACCCGCGGGTCGGCCAGGTACGTGGCCGCCAGCGTCGCCGGGTGGCCGGCGGCCCGGGCATGGCCGTTGTCCATGAGCACCACCTGGTCGGCGATGCCCTCGGCCTCGTGGAGCAAGTGGGTGCACATGACGATGGTGCGACCCCGGCCCGCCAGATCACGGATCAGATACAGCACGGCGCGCGCCGACTCCGGGTCGAGCCCGGCCGTGGGCTCGTCGAGCAGCAGGATGTCGGGATCGTGCAACACGGCACGGGCCAAGGCGAGGCGGGTGCGCATGCCGGTGGAGTATCCGGCAACTTCCTGGTCGAGCGCATAGGCGATGTCGAACCGTGCCGCCGCATCGGCGATGGCGGAGCGTGGGGCGTCGAACACCTCGGCGGCGAACCGCAGGTTCTCAGACCCGGTGAGGCGGTCGTAGAGCGCAGGCTTGGGCGGCACGACACCGCAGCGGGCCCGCACATGCGTGCCGTCGGCGATCGGGTCGAGCCCCAGGGTGGCGATGGAGCCGCCGTCGGCAGCGAGAGCGCCGGTGACCAAGCGCACCGTGGTGGTCTTGCCGGCACCGTTCGGCCCCAGCAGGACCGTGACCGAGCCGGCCGGAATGGAGAGATCGAGGTCGTCGATGGCCACGATGTCGCCGAAGGCGCGCTTCACGCCTCGGAACCGGATCGCCTCGTTGCTCATGGGGGTGTTCATCGGCGCAGACGGTAGGCGGTTTGACCGGGTTGTCGGTCGGTCCGGAGGTTTCGGCCACCCGGGCGCCGGGTACGGGTGCGAGAGGTTCGCAACAGGGAAGGCACGTCTTGAACACCACCGAATTGCCAACGCTCGACCACCGCCCGGCTGGGCAGGCGCGACGCGCCCACCGGTCCAGCGACCACTCGTCCGCCTACTGGCGATTCGGCGCCATGATCCTGACGTCGATGGCCGCCATGTTCGTGCTCACCTACGTCAACTCGTACGACCTGTCCCACGTGCGCTGGAGCGAGACTCGGTTCTACATGGTGTTCGTGATGGGAGCCGCGATGGCCGTGATCATGCTCGGCTTCATGTGGAGGATGTACCGGAACCCGGCGATGAACGTGGCCATCGTCGTCGGCAGCATCATCGTGTTCGCGCTGGCGATCTTCTTGGTCCGGAGCCAGACCACCGTGCAAGACCAATCCTGGATGCGAGCGATGATCCCCCACCACTCCATCGCCATCCTCACCAGTGAGCGGGCAGAGATCGACGACGTGCGCGTCAAGGAGCTCACTCGAGAGATCATCGAAGCTCAGCGCCGGGAGATCGCCGAGATGGAGTGGCTCATCTCAGACATCGAGGAGAACGGCCCCGCGCTCACCAAGGCCGACGCCGATGCCCGGCCGGTACCGGACTTCGGCCCTGACGGCTGAGGCGTCAGAAGGGGTTTCCTCAGCGCTTGCCAATCGAACGACTCGGCCTGCCACTTGCCCCGTCGGTTGGCTGCAGGGTGACGGGTTCGCAGCGTTGACCGCGGGACGCAATCCTCACGAGCCGGGCCCGCCCGGGGGCCTCGGATTGAGTTGGTCGGAGTCGTACGTGACACCGTGATCGATGCGGGTCGGCACCACCTCGAGCCCAGGGTGCCGACCAAGATCCTCGATCAGAGCCTGCCGACCACCGACGTACGTCCACGCGAAGTCGATCTCGGTGGCGACGCACCAGGCGCGATCCTCGGGCCACCAGAGGTTGGCCGATTGCCACGCCGGCGGCCCGACCAAGGACTCAGCCACAGCATCGATCGATCCTGACAGCAGGTAGTAGCTGCGACCGGGTAGCTCGAGCCGGGGCGCCGCAGGCAACCTCTCGTCCCGGCGCCTCGGGCGCCGTGCACCGCCGGCCAGAACGCCCTCCACCAACGACCCACCCCAGCCGTCCCACACACCGAACCACACCCGTTCCGGAGTGGCGGTGTAGGTCACCAGCAGATCGGCCAAGACCGCAGCATGGTCGCGGGGCAGCGTGCCGACCTCGGGCTCCTGATCCCACACACCGGGGTGGCGCCCCCCGGAGTGCTCCCACACACCAGAGATGTGCGGCCACTGCATCTCGGGGTGCACGGTGCGCCCGTTGGCGGCGGCGATCTCCGCCCAGGTGACGGCCACCCGATCATTCCCCTCATGGCGGTATGCGGGGTGGAGCACGCGGACGTACGCGTCGAAGCCCTCTGGGATCAGCGATCCGACGTCCTGCGCGAACGGGTGAATCCGGTCGCTGATCCACCGGGCCGGCGACAGATCGTCTTGGAGCTGGAGGCTTCCGATGAACACGGGCGGCAGGCTATACCGCGGCCTTCGCAACCGGTCGCTCAGCCGGCAGCGAGCTGCTTCTCCAGGCCGTCGAGCATGAGGTCGAGTCCGAATTCGAACTCGGTCTGGTCGTCGCACCAGCCCAGCGTCGAGTCCTCATCGTCGTGGGACACCTCGACGAGCATCCCCATGATGTAGGGCAGCTGCGGGGCCAGATCGGCGAGCATGGCTTGCCCTTCCTCTTCGTCGGTGGCACTCCCCGGGGCGAACAGCTCCTGGTTGAATCCCAGGGCGCGGCTTCCCAGGGCATGCAGGGCGTGATGACCCAGATCGTTGGAGAACCCACCTTCGATGAGGATGCCCAGCAGCGTGTCCATGTACCGCAGCAGGGTCGGCGTCATGGTCGTCCGGGTCTCGATCACGCCGGGGGCCCACGGATGCCGGAGCATCACCCGGCGGGCGGTCAGGATCCGGTGGCGTAGCAAGGCCCTCCACTGCTGCTCGCCCGGTTCGATGTCGAGCCCGCCCAGCTCCTCGGCGATCTCACTGATCACCATGTCGACGACGCCGTCGAGGAGCGCCTCCTTGTTGGCGACGTGGTAGTACAACGACATCGCCTCGACGCCGAGCTCGTGGGCGAGGTTGCGCATCGTGAGCGCCTCGATGCCCTGGGCGTCGGCGAGGGCGATGGCGCCGCGCAGGACTCGTTCGCGACTCAGCGGTACCCGGGTCTGCTCGGTCACCATGTTTCGCATCGTACCGTACACAGTAAGGCTTGACGATCTTACGCCGTACGGTTACCTTACGGTGTACGAACTCACCGAGGAGGGACATGACCACGCCGCACACTGAAGAGAAGGACGCCGATCGCAGCGAAGCCGTGGACCCGACCGCGCCGCGCCCCGTGCCCGAACGGATGCGGGCGATCGTCCAGGAGACCTACGGAGTGCCCGACGTCCTCCACCTGCGCGAGGTGGACGTGCCCACTCCGGGCGAGAGCCAGGTGCTGGTCCGCGTGAAGGCCGCAGCCTTGAACGTCTACGACTGGCACATGACCACCGGGACGCCCTACATGGTGCGGGCCGTGGCGGGCCTCACCAAGCCGAAACACCCGATCCCTGGTGCCGACCTTGCCGGGGTGGTAGCGGCGGTGGGTCCCAACGTGTCCGAGTTCGGCGTCGGCGACGAGGTGTTCGGTGAGGTGGGTGCCGGCGCCTTCGCCGAGTACGCCGCCGTCAATGTCAAGCACCTCGCAGCGAAACCGGCCGGACTCGGCTTCGAGCACGCAGCCTCGGTGCCCATGGCGGCCCTGACGGCCTTGCAGGGACTACGCGACGAAGGCGGGCTCGAGCCCGGCCAAAAGGTCATCGTGAACGGCGCCTCGGGCGGGGTCGGCACCTTCGCCGTGCAGATCGCCAAGGCACTCGGGGCCGAGGTCACCGCCGTGTGCAGCACGGCGAAAGTCGAGACGGCCCTGTCGCTCGGTGCTGACACCGTGATCGACTACACGAAGGACGACTTCACCAAGACCGAACGCGGGTACGACGTGTTGTTCGACAACGTCGGGAACCGGCCGTGGTCGGAGACCGGCAAGGTGCTGCAGCCGGGCGGCACCAACGTAGCGATCACCGGACCCAAGCACCGCTGGCTGGGGCCGATGCGCGAGCTGCTCGTTCGGAAGATGGCGTCCCTGTTCAGCAGCAAGCGGCTCTCCTGGTTCACGGCCGCAGTGAATCGAGAGGACCTCGAGTACCTGAGCGGTCTGCTCGAGAGCGGCCAGGTGGTGCCCGTCATCGAGAAGACCTACCCGTTGGAGCAGATGCCCGACGCGTTGCGCTACCTCTCCAAAGGCCACGCCCACGGCAAGCTGGTGATCCAGCTTTGATCCGCATGACGTCGATCACCTGGTGACGCGGTTCGGGACGGCAACGGACCGCAGCGGCCTCGGTTTGTCGCCTTACGTGGTGTTCGCCCGCCGGCGCCGCTGAACGCTCAGCGGACGATCTCGATCGTTCGCTCCAGCGCCTCCCTGCCCTCCGGCGTCGGTGCCACCGGCCACGTGTGCTGCTGACCCTCCCCCACGATCAGGTGCACCTCGCTGCCGGCCACTCGAGCTCGGTCCGCGAACGTCAGCATGCTCGGGTAGACGATCTCGGCCGTGCCGACGAACACGTGCAATGGCGGCAAGCCGCTCAGGTCGCCGAACGTCGGTGAGACTCGGGGGTCACGGGCACCCCACTCCCCTGCGTACAGCGCACCGGCGGACCGGACGTGATCGACCGACAGCAGCACATCGCCGGCCTCCAGATGGGCAACGTCCTCCTCCAACGTCATGTCGACGCCTGGTGACCACAGCACCGCCATCGACGGCAAGGGCTCGCCACGGTCTCGTCGCTCCCTCATCACGGCCAGCGCCAGCCCGCCACCGGCGGAGGTACCGATGACGATGACGCTGCGAGCGCCATAACGATCGGCGAGGAGCTGGAAGGCCTGATGCGCAACGTCGATGGTCTGTGCCGCGTGGTGTTCCGGCGCCTTGGGATAGATGAGCATCGCCCAGTCGCTGCCCGTGGCCGCGGCCACCTTCCGCATCGCCGCCCACTCGGTGCCGAACGGCCCGAACAGGTACCCGCCGCCGTGCAGGTAGAGGATCACCCGGTCGCCGCGGCCTGCCCTTGGTGCGAGGACATGCAGCGGGAATCCGCCGACGTCGATCGCCTCATGGCTCCATGTTCGCCTGACTCGCAGGGGCGGAGTGGGTCGATCGGTGCGACGCACCTTGGCCACCCGCCGCGCCAACGCTTGGGGGTCGTTGTCGACATGGGCGAGTTCCTGCAGGCGCCGCTTGATACCGATGAGGCGCACCAGCCGAGTCGCCAGCGCCGTCCGCCAGGTCGTCATGTCTCGAAGGTACCGATCCGGGCGGGAGGAGGCCTGGTTCGCCGGCGTCGCTCAGTCGCGGTTGGATGTCACGGCAGATGCTGACATCCGTACCTCCACCCGGGACACGTCGCCGGTGCGATCGAATATCGCGGCACTCGTGGAACGGTCGATCCTCAGCCCATCGAAGGGGCGACGAGTGCCGTCGCTTCCGAACACTTCCACCGAAGGCGCACCGTCGACCACGGCGACCACGATCGGCACCTGGCACAAGGTCATGCCGAGCGCACCGGCCGGCAACTCGATGTCTTCTGTGCGCCCATCGACGGTAACGACGCGCCATGTCTCCGAGCTGCGCAACAGCTCGTCGGCCCGGAGCAGCACGGGATCGAACCGGATCTCGCCGTCCTTCACGCGAACGCCGAGCTCGAGCGGGCGGGTGAGCAGCTCCTCCTTGACCTGTCCGGTCATGCCGGGCTGCTGCGCGCCGGCGTGGGCCGGCGTATGCGAGTACGCATCAACCGGAAATGCACCGAACTCGATTGCCGTCTTCTCGAACCCGAGACCGGAGCGGATCCGCCAGTACATGTCCACGAGACCCGCCACCACGTCATCGGCAACACCTGCGTCGGAGGCGTCGACCAGCGCCTCCTGTACAGCGAGCAGCAACTTGGCGACCATGTGCCAGTAGACCGACCCGATGCCCTCATACCCGTACATCGACCCGGATCGGCCCGTGAATGCGTGATGGCGGAAGACCCGTTCGTAGGTCTCCAGCGTGGATTCTCGGTGAGCGGCGACCAGCTCCCTCCACTGATGCTCGCCGGCCAGCAGGTCGAGTACGCGCTCGAGGTCCGCCCGATTGGAGAGTTCGGCGTTGAACCGGTGCTGCTCCCCCGCATCGATCACCACGATCGATTCGTCACCGGCGGCGAGTAGTCCCTCCAACAATGGATTGTCGGCGACGTCGGCCGGCTGGAGCACGTTCTTCTCCAAGAAGGAGGGCAGGCGCTGCGCCGGGTAGAGCAGGAAACTGTGCTGGTCGGGCCGGTACATTGCGCTGTCGAACAGCCCCTCGAGCACCTCGAGCTGCTGCTCGGCGGTCAGGACGCCCGAGCTGAGCACGGCCACCTGGCCCTCCAGCATCTCATAGAGGTGTTCGACGTGCGCAGCAGGGCCGTCGGCGGCGAGGTGTACCAAGTTGTACGAGTGATACATCCCGTCGGGCCGGCGGTTGCGCCGGATGGTGTCGTCGAGGTGCGCGATGGCCGACTCACAGAGCGCTTCGATGCGAGCCGGGGCAACGGGCAGCGAGCCGGCGAATCCCGCTTCGTAGATGCGGGATCGGTACTCGAAGCACGCTTCCCCGAGCTCGTCCATGACGGCCCTGCGGACCACCCCCGTGAGGTCTCCGCCGAGGTGGTCACGATGGCGGTCCAGGATCTTGGTCGTGCGCTCCAACCAGTCGACCACCTCAGACGTGATGTCGACCGATGGCAGGTCCGAAGAGGACGCCAAGTCGGCAAGGTGGTGGAGGTAGCGACGTAGGTAGTAGAGCGTCACCATCGACAGGCCGTACCCAACCAACGCGTTGTTGGCGTCATTCCACTCCGGACGCTGGGTGTTCATCCAGATGCCGCCGCCCGGCACGAAGTTCGCCAGCTTCGACAACGCCGGCACCAGGAGCTTCTCGAGCATCGTGGCGGTGTAGACATCGCCGTCGCGACCCGCTACGAGGCGGCCATCGCCGCCGACCACATCCACCCGAGCGGCGACCTCCTCCGCCCCGGCGTAGTCGTACTCGATGGTCTCCTTGGGATTCCGGACGAGGTCGCTGTACGAGGCGAGCCGGTACGGGGTCTCCGCATAGCTGAACCAGGGACGACCCAGCATGTCATGGAGTGCACCGGGCTCGAACTTCCCGGCCAACTCGAGCAGGCGCAACAGGTAGACGATCTGATGGTCACCCCAGTAGCCGATGTTGCTCCACGGGTTCTCCGGCTCCTCGACTTCCCACTCGAACCCGTCGCTGGTGATCCGATATGGATTGAACCCTTCGGCCGTGGACGAGTTGAGGAAGACCGAGACGACGCTCGGCAGGTACTCGGGAAAGCTGACGCACAACGCCTCCCAGTTCTGGAAGATGTCCCGCCAGTTGCCCTCGTAGTGCACGAGGGGCTCGCCGTTGGAATCCTCCACTTGGATCGTGAACTCGTTCCATGGACGGCTCGGGTCGCCATGGCGGCGCGAGAACGTGAGAGGGAGGTAGTCGAGGAACAGCCGCATCAGCTGCGGGTCGCCGGCGGCGGTCACCCGCGCATACAGCTCGTGTCGCCCGATCTCATCCGGTAGATCGAGGAGCAGAGCCTGATGATGAGCGGCAACGACACGGTTGCGGCCCTCGACGAAGGCAGCGAAGTGACGCCCTCGAACGATGGTGCCCGAGATGAACACGCCGCCTCGCATCGTGTTGTACAGCACGTTGGCGAAGTGGTGTGCGGTGGCCATCCGATCCCCGGCCCGCTGCAGGGCATCGGCGGAGGCCATGCGCGCCACCAGTGCCTCGGAGCCGTCCTCGATCGAGGCGGTGAGATCGCCGTCGACATCGGGCGACGATCGCAGATAGGCCAGCAACTCGATCACATCAGATTGGCTGGCGTTGACGTCTCCGACCACAAACCATTGCGCAGTGGCACCGGACGCGATCTCCTTCGTCGAAGAGACCAGGTAGGCGCCGGGGGTACCGGTGGCCAAAGGAGCGGTCGGGAACGGTTCACTGCGACGCATGCGCTCGAGCGCATCAGCGCGGAGCCCGACGTCCGCAGCCGGCAGCCCGTGTGACCAGACGACCGACGCCCTGAGGACCTCGGCCGGCTCTGGACGATCGACCACGTGAGACTCCAGGGAATAGACCGCCAGGCGCGCCGCTTCGTCGACGATCTCGCTTCTCTTGTAGGCGTTGGCGAGGTTGCTCAGGCGCTGGTGCAACGTCGGTTCGATGCCGAACGGCATCACGTTCAGCAGCCCGTCCACGAGGTCCACGGTCACGGAGCGGTCGCCCACGTTCCCGAGGGTCACGGTCCGCACGAAACCGAACCGGTCACTCGTCGACCAGCGATAGCGGAACGCCAGGCCGAGCCCGTGATGGATCTCCTCGAAGATCACCTGGTCCCCCACGACCGACTTGTACAGGTTGCGCTGCACCTCGGGCCGTGCCGCGTCCCGGAACGGTTCCCACCACTGGGACGTCCCGGTGGGTCGGATCAAGGTGACAGGCCCGGTGCTGCAACTCGCATGGTGGAGCCGATCATCTGTCTCGTAGGGGAAGAGGGCCAAGGACGAGTCACGTCGGCCCGCGGTGAGGCCCCCACGACTCGACACGAACATCCAATGATCGGAGTTGCTCACGATGCTCATCAGGAAGGGATCCATCCGATCCAGGTCAGGGATCACGTAGTAGCCGACCCCGTCGATGTCGACAAAACCCTCTTCTTCTGCCCCGAGCGCAGGCTGGATCGGCGTCATGGTGAGCGCTCCCCCGCTGTGGGAGGGCCGCCGTCAGCGGTCAGGCCGAGCCCGTGACCGAGCGGGAACTGCGGTGGCGCATCCGGGGATCCGAGATCCGACACGTGACGAGGCCATGGCTGAGGCAATCGTCCTTCGAACCGGTGTTCACCGGTCAGCAGCCCGGGTAGCTGCGTTGCCTCGCTACCCGGCAGCCATGCGGCGATCACGGCATCGGCATCGTCGATGAGATCGGGGATGGCGAGTGGGCGCCCTGAGAAGATGACGAGCACGACGCGCTCGCATCGTTCCCGGACTCGGGCGAAGACCTCACGGTCGACGTCGCGCGCCTCCGGATGCTCCCGGTCTCCGGGACCCTCGGCATACGGGTCCTCGGCGATACACACGACACCGATCTCGGCGGTTTCATCCCCGGCGAACCGACCGCCGGCGTCGTATCGCAGGCGAGCGCCAAGCGACGCATTGCACGCCGCTCGGAAGCTCATCCCGTCGGTCGTCGGCCCGGGCGATCCCTGCCACCCGACCGTCCAGCCCCCACACTTCAGGCCGATGTCGTCGGCGGCCGGCCCGGCCAGATACACCGACGCATCCTCCCGCAGCGGAAGCACTCCGTTGTTGGTCAGTAACACCGCACTGCGCCGGGCCGCCTCGGCAGCGAGCCGGCGATGGCTCGCCGCTCCGATCACGTCCAACGGGAGCAGCGGCCGTTCGCCATCGAACAACCCGATGGCGTGCTTGGCGACCAGGATGCGGCGCACGGCGTCATCGATGCGTTCCATGGGAATCGTGCCGTCCCCGACCCCACGGGTGGTCGCATCGATGAAGCGGCGAAAGTCGAACGGCACCATGCACATGTCCATACCGGCGTTGATGGCCGTGGCGACCGCCTTGTCGTAGTCCGGGTCCAGCTGATCGACCGCCATCCAGTCGGACACCACGAATCCCTGGAGCCCCAGCTCTCCCTTGAGCACGTCGGTGAGCAGATCGCGGCGGGTCAGCAGCTTGTCGCCGTTCCATGAGCTGTACGACGCCATCACGGACATCGCGCCGGCGTCGATGACCGCCCGGTAGGGAGGGAGGTGGGTGCGTCGCAGCTCGGCTTCGTCGACTCGAAGGTCGCCTTGGTCGATCTGCCACGTCGAACCCCACGGTTCCCACCAATCGACCCACGGGGGCGACCACGCCGTCCCCCAGGTGGTGCCACCGTCGCCCACGTAGTGCTTGGCACATGCCAGCACGCGCCCCGGGGCATCAGT
>JBFGCM010000079.1:0-17374 GCA_041581135.1 Acidimicrobiia bacterium | reverse complement strand
TCGGCTTCGGTGGCCACCACCGGCTCCCCGCCCCACCGCAGCATCGGTTCGACGATGGTGAGCCAGTCGTACGTGACATCGTCCAAGATGCCGGTGGCGGCGCTGTGGGGATCGTCCCACGGCCGCATGTAGTCGCCAGAGGCGGCCTCACGCAGGACCGCCGGACCGTCGAGCCCCGCAGTTGTGGCACGCAGCTCATCCCACGCTCGGGCCAGTGGGGCGCAGCCTTCGGCCTGGACGGGATACAGCTCGGGCACCGCAGCCAGCCACCCTTCGGCGACTCCGTCGGCGAGGCCGGCGATGCAGGAACTCGCCAAGGCCCCTCCCCCCACCTGCGCGTACACGCGATCCAGACCGGCCTGCTCGTCGCCCAACCGCTCCGCCATCTCCCAGCCGATCGTTCGGCCGCCGTCGAGGGTGGCCGGGGCATCGGTACCCTGCACGGTGAACGGTTGGGCGCCCGCCGCCACCGCCTCGCGGAAACGCAGGTAGGCGGGGTCGCCTTCCTCGCCGGCGCGGCGTTCGGCGACGTTGATCTCGGCTCCCAGGTCGGTGAGCCGGCCCAGCACGATCTCGTCGGCCCATGTCGGGACGAAGACCTGGAGCCGGTGCCCCACGGCGTGGGCGACGACGCCGGCGGCGAGCGCCGCGTTGCCGCACGAGGCGATCGCCCAGGGCTGTTCCTCGGCGGGAGGCGACACGGCGTGGTGCAGCATCAACCCGAACAGGTGCCGCGCCTTGTGGCTGCCGCCGACATTGCCGGTGTCGTCCTTGACCCAGATCTCGTGCTCGGCGCCCAAGGCGGACTCGAGCTTCTCCCTGCGAGCGAACGGGGTGACCGAGAAGCCGTGGCCGTCTACGGCGGCGACGCGGGCGTCGAACCGGTCCACCATCTCGACGAACCGTTCGTCGGACCAACCGGAGTCGATGGCCCGCCGGTACGAATCGAGCAGGTGGCGGTACCGCACAAACGGGTTCTGCGAGCTCACGCGGCGCCGGTACGTCCGTTGAACTCGCTGATCAGCTCATCCCATGTGGCCACGAGCGGGCGCAAGCCGTCCCAGAACGACTGATCGCGTCGGGCATCGAAGTCCTCTGGGGCGACCCCTTGCTGCTCCACCCACGTGTAGTAGCCGAGGTTGAAGACACGGTTCCGCTCGACGACGCCCATCTCCATCATGTGATCGGTGTCGACCCCGGCCAGGTACTCCGCGAACACCTCTGCCGCGTGGACCTCGGTGAAGCCATCGGGGAAGTCGCGAGCCAGCACCTTCTCGTGTTCGGACAGGTAGAGCTCGTACCCGTCGGTCGCCACCGTGACGATCACCCGGTCACGGCCCCACTCGTGGTGCTTGGCGATCTTGATCGCGGCCAGCATGTTGCAGATGCTGGAGAAGCCGAAGTGTCCCAACTGGGCAACCACGTCGGCGGCGACGCCGCGCCGCTCCGTGAGGTAAGAGCGGCCGACGTCGGTGTTGAACAGCACCCCCAGCCGGTCGGTGGCCTTGTCGGAGATGTCGACCACGGCGTCGGTGTTGGTCACGTTGTGGATGTACGGAATGTGCTTGTCACCGATGCCTTGGATGTTGTGCTCGCCGTAGCCGTTGTACAGCATCGTCGGGCACTCCAACGCCTCGACGGCGACGATGGCGGTGCCGCCGTGGTCCTTGAGGTAGTCGCCGGCGCCCAGCGTCCCCGCCGACCCGGACGCCGAGACGTACACCGCTGCGGCGTGGCCGGGCGCGGCGTGCTCTACGACGTGGGCGAGGGCCGGGCCCGTCACCGCGTAGTGGCCGAGGTGGTTCCCGAACTCGGAGAACTGGTTGAGGATCACGTTCTCGGGGTTCTGCCGTAGCACGGCGCAGGCGTCGTAGATCTCCTTGACGTTGCTCTCGGTCCCGGTGGTCCGGATGACGTCCTCGGGATCGGCGATCCACTCATCGAGCCAGTCGAACCGTTCCTTCGACATCCCTTCCGGCAGCACCGCTACACCGCGGCATCCCATGATGCGTGAGATCGCCACCCCACCCCGGGCGTAGTTGCCGGTGGAAGGCCAGATGGCCCGCTTGGTGGTGGGGTCGAACTGCCCGGTGACGATGCGGGGAGCGAGGCACGAGTAGGCGGCCAGGACCTTGTGGGCCCCGATCATGGGGAATCGATTGCCGAATGCAACGAGAATGCGGGCTTCCACGCCCGTCAGGCTCGACGGCAGCTCGATGTACTCAGGCACGTCCACCACGCCGCCGTGCAGATCGTTGTACCAATGCACCCGCCACAGGTTCCTGGCGTCGGGCGCGTTGCGGTCGACGCCCGCCAGCTCGGCGGCGACGGCTTCCGGAACGTCGGCGGCAGCCAGCTGCGCGAAGGTCGGCAAGGCGATCCGACGCTCCTTGAACCGTTCGACGGCGCGGTCGTAGGCGTCCTGGTCGACGACGGTGGTTTCGAGGCCGAGATCGGTCATGGGCGCGATCCTACAAGCGCCCCGCAGGACCGGCACCGGCACCGGGCGCCGGGTCAGATGGGTATCAGGCGCGGGTAGTCGAGGCTCCATCGGTGCTCGTCGATGGCGGCCGCCACCTCGTGTTCGCTCAGCCGCTGCGCACCGCAGCGCGCCACCGCCTCCGCCACTCCCCGAGTGATACTCCGCAGCTCGGTGATGGGCGGATACAGCGCCCCGGCGGCGAGGTCCTCTTCGTCGACGGCATCGGCCAGGGCTCGCGAGGCGGCATCGAACATCTCGTCGGTCACCGTTCGCGCCCCGATCGCGATGGCGCCCAGGCCCACTCCGGGGAACACGAGCACGTTGTTGCACTGGCCCACCTGCATCTCCTTGCCGCCATACACGACGGGGGGAAACGGGCTGCCCGTGGCGATGACCGCTCGCCCGCCACTCCACTGCACGACGTCGGCGGGAGCCGCCTCACATTTGCTCGTCGGGTTCGACAGCGGCATCACCACAGGATGATCCACGTCTTCGCTGAGGCTCTCGATCAGTTCACGGTCGAACAACGCGGCCTCGCCCGTGGTTCCCACCAGCACCGAGGGGCGGAGCCGAGCAGCGACCTCATGGAGGGAGGCACCGTCTTGCAGACCTTCGGATCGCGCCAGCGATTCGGGCCACGCAAATGGCGCCTTGTGGTCCTCGAGATCGGGGCGGGCATCGGTGACCAGGCCCATGCTGTCGACGACGACGAGCGAGAGGTGGACGTCGTCACCGCTCATCCCGGCGGCGGCCATGGCGTGCTGGAGCTGGTTGGCGATGCCGATGCCGGCGGCGCCGGCACCGGCGATGAGGACCCGCTGATCGGCGATCTTGCAGTGGTTGAGTCGGGATGCGGTGAGCACACCCGCCGCCGCCACCGCTCCGGTGCCCTGGATGTCGTCGTTGAACGACGGCAGCCGGTACCGGTACTTGGCGAGCAGGCGAAACGCGTTCGCCTTCTTGAAGTCCTCCCACTGCAGCAGCGCATCGGGAAAGCGAGTCGCCACCGCCTCGACGAACTCCTCGATGAGCTCGTCGTACTCGGCCCCGCGCAGGCGGCGCCGGCGCCATCCGACGTAGAGAGGGTCCGCCAGCCGCTCCTCGTTGTCGGTGCCCACGTCGAGGCTCACCGGGAGGGTCAACGCGGGGTGAATGCCTGCCGCCATCGAGTAGAGCGCCAGCTTCCCGATGGGGATGACCATGCCGCCGGCACCTTGGTCACCGAGCCCCAGAATGCGCTGGTTGTCTGTTGCCACGATGAGTCGGACGTCCTCGTTGCGTGCGTTCCCCAGTACCTCTGAGATTCGGCCGCGGTGCTCGGGCGTGATCCACAGACCACGGCCCCTGCGGAAGATGTGGCTGAACTGCAGTGCCGCCTCCCCCACCGTCGGCGTATACACGATGGGCACGAGCTCCGCGGTATGGGCGGCGAGCAGCTGGTGGAAGAGTGTCTCGTTGCGGTCCTGGAGCGCCGCCAGTCCGATGTACTTCTCCAGGGGGTTGTCACCCTTGCGCTGAATGTGCTCCATGGCCCGGGCCACCTGCGTGTCGCGATCGGTGATCTGCGGCGGAAGCAGCCCGTCGAGGCCGAAGATGTGGCGCTCTTCCTCCGTGAACGCCGAGCCCTTGTTCAGGATGGCGTCCCCGAGCAGCGCATGGCCCCGTTTGGCGGTGGGGATGGCGACGGAGCCTTCGCCTTCCGATTGCACGCGGTACTTCACAGGTCCTCCTCGGTGAGACCTGCCCTCACGTTGATACGCAGCATCCGCCTGCGACTAGGGGCGGAGGTCCTCGCTACAGAGTGCTTGGGTCCAGTGGCAGACCTTCTTCGGCGTGCATCATCTCGTGCAGCCGGGGCACCTCGGATTCCCAGCCTTCTTTGGCGGTGATCGAGAATCCGCCGTTGTCAGCTTCGATGAGGAACCCTTGACCCTGGATGGCGTCGAACCGCGAGCGATCGATGAACAGCCGCGGCTTGATGTGGGCCGGATCGCCTTCCTCGGGGCAGAACGTCAGGCAGTTGCCGCACTCGTTGCACAGCTCCATGAGTACGAAATACTGCTGGCGACCGTCGACGCCGGAGTCCTCCGGGGTCGGCAGGCGGAAGAAGGCGTCGTTGGGGCACACGGTGACACAGAAGTTGCAGGCGACGCAGCCCCACATCTCCAGCACGTGGTCGACTTCCCGAGGCAGCTTCTCGTTGCCTTCCCGGTTGTAGATGGCGTTCTCGTCGCCGTTCACCATGGCGTCGACATGCGCCGCCACCGCGTCGCGGTGACCGGCGGCCACCGCCAGCTCGTGGCGATGACGCCGCCAGGCGGCGAGGTCCGTGGCACCTGCCTCGGTCATCTCCTCGGTGAGGCGCTTCAGCATCGGGGCGAGACGGCCGTACCCGCCCGGCTTCAGCAGATCCGAGCAGATGGTGGTGGGCACCACGCCTGTTCCCAGCGTCTCGGCCAGGTTCTCCTTGTTGATGCCGGCCGAGAAGCTCACCTGCACGTCGCCGCCCTGGTCGCCCACCGCCAGCACCCCGGGCAGCGCATCCATGAGCGCCTGCAACAGCGACACGGTGATGGTGTGCAGCGGCGGGCCCGAGAGATACATCGGGTTGTCCGGCATCCAGCCCTTGTGGTTCTCCACGACCAGCGTGTTGGTGAGCTTGATCCCGAACCGTTTGCCGTGCTCGGCGGCGAAGTCGCGAAGCTCGCCGATCAGATCGAGGGCGCGAGGGAACTGGAGATCCGCGTCGAACGCATCCTTGGTGATGGGAATCTGCTCGTAGTGCAGGACGTCGTGGAGGATGTCGTCGACTCGATCGAAGCCGATGAGCGTGGGGTTGAGCTTGACGATGACGTCCACCCCGTGGCGGGTGATGAGGTGCTTGGTGATCGCCTCGATCTCGTCCGGCGGACAGCCGTGGAAGGTCGAGAGAGTGACGGTGTCGGCGATGCGGCTCGGGAACTCGAGGTCGCGATACTCGGCGAATGCGCCCCCGATGAGGGGTCGGAGCCGCTCGATCTCGGTGGTGCCATCGAGCAGCCCATCGATGAAGCCGGCGACCTTGTCAGTGGCGATGCCCTCCAGGTCGTAGCCCACGGACATGTCGAACACGTGGGGCCCGGGTTCGCCGACGAGGTCGGAGATCGGCTCCCACCGCCGCAAGATCTCGATGAGCATCCAGGCCTTGACGTACTCCTCCAGCGACTCGGAGACGAGCAGCTCCTGGCTCCACTCGATGTTGTAACCGATGGTCTGCATGTCGATGCAGGGTCGACCGATCTCCAGCTCATCGAGCACCTGCACGGTCTTCAGCTCGAACAACCGGGCTCCCGCCAGCCAGCCGAGCACGATGTTCTGGGCCATCTGGGAGTGCGGACCCGCCGCCGGGCCCACCGGCGTGGCCGCCGGACGGCCCAGGAACGAGAAGGTCAGGTCGACGTCCGGGCTTCCCTTCCAGAAGCGTGCGGTGGGCAGGTCGAAGATGCGCTGGCGGGTGTTCCATTCGTGGGCGATGCGCCCGAGCAGGACGTCGAGGGGGAATGGAGTGAGTGGTGGCACCTCTGGCATCACAACCTCGCGTGCAGTCGCTGCGCTTGCTCTGCGGCCTTCGCCCTGATCTCGGCGGCGTCCACTCGGGTGGGGACTCCGCCGGCCAGAACGAGCTTGCCATTCACCTCTACGTCTAGCGGACGAATGCCCGCCGTGAAGGCCACATGCCACGGTTCCATCGGATCGTACGACCAGGTGACCCGATCGTCGCGGGCTTCGGGCACCAGCTCCCAGCCGGTTTCGAGCCACGACCAGGCGGTGTCGGGCGTGGCCGTGACGTCGACGGAGCGGTGCATCAGGTATGCGAACCGGAACGTCTCGACCATGTCGGCGCCGATCCCGTCGGTGCCGAGCGCCACCGGGTTGGCGAACCGCCGCGGGTCGGCGTAGCCCACCGAGTTGTTGAGGTTGGACATCGGGTTGTGGAGGATGGTGCCGGCGAGCCGGTGATCGCTTGGCAGGTGGACGCAATGGGCCAGGAGCCAGTCGTCGGTGGCGAGGCCGGCGAGCCGTTCGGCGGCGGTGACGTCCTCGGGCCCCTCACACACATGGACATGGACGCCCACGCCCAGCTCGAGCGCCAACTCGGCAGCGGCGCGCAGCGTGTCATCGCTGCACGTGAACGCGGCGTGGATGCCCACCAACCCGCGACCGCCCTCGCCGATGAAGCGCCGATTCTCGGCCAAGCCGGCCTCGGCATTGGCGGGGCCATGGCGATCGGTGACTCCGTAGGCGGTGACGACGCGCACCCCGACCTCGGCGCACGCATCGGCGATGACCGAGAGTGAGCCTTCGATGGCGTTGGGGCTCTCGTTGTGGTCGATGATGGCGGTGGTGCCCGATTCCAGCGCCTCGAGGGCACCGAGCTTCGCCGACCACTCCAGCATCTCGAGATCCAACGCCGCATCGAGCCGCCACCAGACCTGCTCGAGGATCTCTTGAAACGTGGTCGGCGTCTGCGGCGGTGCCGGCATCCCCCTTGCCAAGGTGGAGTACAAATGGTGGTGGGCACACACCAGCCCGGGGGTGACGGCGGACATTTTTACATTTTGTCAAGCGGGGCTGGTGGTGTCAACGCGGCGGCGTCTCGCTCTCGTCCACGTCCATGATGTGCTCCTGTTCTTCCACCGCCTCCTCGTGGGCGCGGTCGCCGCGCTGGTCGGCAGGGCGGGTGTCGAGATCGGCGAGCACTGCGGTCCGCCCGTAGAGCACCAGCATGTCATACGTGTGGACCACCGTGCCGCCCCGCGGTGCCCCGATGAACGTGCCGTCGGCTCGCTGAATACCGAGAACGAGCACTCCCTCATCAGGAAGGTGGAGCGCACTCAGCGGCTTGTTCTCCACCCAGTCTCCAGGCGCCACCTGGAGTTCTGCGATGCCGTAGTCCTTGGTGAGCTGCATGAGGTTGGCCATGTCGCGGATCTCGAGTTCCGAGAAGCGATTGAGCAGCAGGCCGATGACGCGGGCGAACCAGCGCTCGAACCGTTTGCTGCGCGCGATGATCGCGATGGGCACCAGGCCGAAGACCATGGCGACGAGCCGCGTGAGGATCTCGTCCGTACCACCCGAGCTGGAGAACGAGACCACCAGTGATGCGATGACGGTCACAAAGCCGGCGTTGCCGACCATCATCAACAGAAGCACGACGCGGCGCCGAAGGGGGTGGCCGACGACAGATTCCGATTCCGTCGTCGTGTAGCCGACCCCCGTGAGTGCCGAGCGAGACTGCAGTTTGGCGACCTCGAACGGCAACCCGGTGGCGATGAGGGCCACGATGGCCACTCGCTCGATGAGCAGCACCAGCAGGACCACCACGAGCAGAGATGCAATGCCGATCACGAGCTGCCTTTCGGTTGGTCTCCGCTCGGAGCCGGAATCGTACCGGGTGCGCCGACGGCTCGGCGCACCCGGGCCACGATGAGCTAGCCGGCGGGGTCGAGCATGCGTCGGGTGGACGGCTCGGAAGAACCCAGAGCGGCGCCAAGCCCGGCGTCAAGGGGCTCCTCGGGGCTGAACGGGGAGTTCCACCGTTTCTCTAGTGGGCGCTCGCCCGAAGCGAATCTGACGCCGCTCGCAAAGCCCCGGAGGATGGTCTTCCGCCGCCTACTGCTGGTGAGCGGCGGACTTGGGAGCTGCTGCCGTCATCTCCGGAGCGCGAGGACCGCTAGGGCCACCGGCACGCCAGGCGAGGGTTGCGAAGAGCGCCGACCCTGCGACGAGCAGGGCGCCGCGCACAAAGCCGACTGACGAGGATGCGGTCGGCCACACCATCGCAGCGATTCCGAATCCGGCACCTGTGGCGGCGACAGCGCCGGCCATCAACCGCCAACCTCGGAGCCTGAACGCGGCGGCCAACCCCGTCAGCGGTAGGGCGAACGCCATGAGCGCTACCGCAAGCCAGTGCCCGTTGTGATGTGGATCGGAGACCGGCGGAAAGCTGTTGCGCTGTTCCAACGCCGCCTCGAGTCCGTACCATCCCAGCGGCACTGCGGCCACCAGCGCCACCACCACCAGAGACAGCGCCGGATCGGGCCCGGCGCCACACCTGGCGTGGCGAAGTCGCCATGCGGCCAGCCCCAGAATCGGCGCCACCACGATCGCAAACACCGGGTCGAAGGGGCCGGCCTGACCGCCCACGTTGTCGGGGTCTCCGACGATGGCAGCAGCCAGCAGGATTGCCACCGCGACGGCGAGTGCCTGCGCGGCGGCCGCTGCGCCGAGCCGGCGGCTTGGCAACGCGATGATGCTGCCGACGAGCAGCGTTGTCATGCCGATCGCCGCGCCGACATGTATCGCCTCGTCCGAGGCGAATCCTGCGTCCCCCACGATGAGGACTCCGAACACGAACGTCTCGAGCGCCGCGACGGCACTCACGGCTGGAAGTACCCCCCACCGGCGGCCACTGTGCTCCATCACAACTCCCTTCCTCGGTCGTTCCGCGATCGTGCAGCGTGGTTCTAGGAACCGTCTTGGAGTTCCCCTGTGGCCTGGTGCGCGGCGGTTCGTGTGGACGGCAGGTCTGGGGCACCATCCCCACGATGGCGGGATCAGTCGAGGTCGAGCACCTGCGGTGGGTGTCCGGTGCTCTCCAGGAACCTGAAGAGATCGGCCGTAGCGATCGCCGTGGTCATCGAGTTGTCGAGAGGGTGACAGTTGATCGGATCGGTGGCGAGCACCGACCGCTCGAAGACGACGGTGACCTGCTGTGCCACGTCGTTGATGACGGCCAACGGCGTGACTGCACCGGGTATGACGCCGAGGTGCTCGTCCAGGCGGCGCTCGCTGGCGAACGAAAGGCGACCCGACCCGAGCCGGTCACCGAGGTGCATCAAGTCCAACGGGAAGTCCTCCGGCAGCACCACCAGCCACATCCGACCCTTCTTGTTCTTCAGGAACAGGTTCTTGCAATGGGTTCCCGGCAGCCCGCCACGGACCTGCTTGGCCTGCTCCACCGTGAACACCGGCACGTGGTGGTGGGTGGTGGCCTCGATCCCGAGCTCGGCGAGTCGGATCAGCAGCTCATCGGGTGTCAGGTGATCGCCCATGGACACGGCAGTCTGGCACGACCGCAGGGTGCCCTACGGGGCGAAGCGGTACTCGGCGGACTCGGCGACCTGTCGGTAGCCGATGCGGCGGTAGATGGCATTGGACGTCGGGTTGGCGAGATCCGTGTAGAGGAAACAGAACGATCTCCCCTGATCCAGCAGCCACTGCGACTGCTCGGCAACGAGTGCCGTCGCGAAGCCGCGCCGTCGATGCTCTGGGGGCGTGTACACCGGGCCGATGCGGATGCCGTTGGGCGTGGGGCCCCCGTAGCCGCTCAGGCACACCGGCTTGCCGTCCACCTCCCAGAGCCACACCCCGGCACCGGCGGCGCCCCTGATGTTCCGGTCCGCCGCGGCCCGCACTCGCTCCTCGTTGATCTCGGGCTCGGGAGACGCCTCACGCGTGAACGCGAGGTACCAGTCGGCGACGAGCTGATGATCGGCCTTCGTAGCCGGGCGGGACCGTCCGGGAGCGGTCGATACCGGCTCGACCGACTCCAGGGCGAAGATGCCCTGCGCCATGGATCGCCTCGTGGCTCGCCCGGTCTTCGCCGTCCAGATCTCGGCGAAGCGCCCGGCATGTGGCTCCGTACCCACCACGCCGGGCACCGGAAGCGTGGTGCTGCGGACCGCGTCCACGACGTGTTGGAGCGCCCGGCCGTCCCTCGGTTCGGCGAGCACGAGGTTGTACGGGACCGTCATGAGTGCCGCCCCCTGGGGGTATCCCGCGGCGTCCACGACCACCCAGAGGCCGTACGTCGGATACACGTCGGGCGCCGTGACGAGGGTGTGCGCCACGCCGATGATCAGATTGTGGCGGGCCTCGGTCGCCAGCAGCATGGGCTCGACCAGCTCCAGGAACTCGCCGGGATCCGTCAGCTGCACAGCCTGCATCGGCCGAGTCTATGAACCGGCGGAGACAGGCGAAGACGAGGGCGGCCTCTCGGCCGACGTCGCTGTTGCCCCTACACCTGCAGCGGGTCGTGCTTCATCGGAAGGGTGTTGCGCCATTTGCCGTCGATGGCATGCCACGCCGCCGCCACCGCACCCGCCGTCGGCACCAAGCCGATCTCGCCGACACCCTTGATGCCGTAGGGCGAATTGGGCTGCGGCGCTTCCACCAGGATCACGTCGACCTCCGGCATGTCCTTGGGGCGGATGATGTCGAGGCTGCGCAACGTCATGTGGGTGGGTACGCCGTCGCCATCGCACGGGAACTCTTCGCTGAGCGCGTAGCCCAGGCCCATGTGCACCGCGCCTTCCACCTGACCCTCGCACAGCAATGGGTTGATGGCTCGTCCCACGTCGTGGGCGGCTACGACCATCTCGATGGCGCCGGTCTCCTTGTCGGCGATGACCAGCTGCGCCGCGTACCCGAAGGTCGAGTGGATGATCGGGTTCTCGACGCCGTCCTCCAGCTTGTTGGTCCAATCGACCACGTAACGACCTTCGTAATCGACCCCCGGTACCCGACCGCCCTCATTGGCGACCCTGCAGGCGTCGGCGACCGCGCCGGCACCCATCAGCGTGCCGCGAGACCCGGTCGTCTGACCCGCCCCCAACTCGCGGGTCGTGTCGACCACCACCCGGATCTTGTCCGGGGAGAGCCCCAACTCCTCGACCGCCACCTGTAGCACCACGGTGTGCACCCCCTGGCCCATCTCGGTCCAGCAGTGGCGCACCTCCACGGCTCCGTCCTCTTCGAACCTGACCACCGCTCTGGCGATCTCGTTGAAGCCGTTACCGAGCCCGGAGTTCTTGAGGCCGAGACCAAGACCGACCGCTTTGCCGGCGGCCACGGCGGCGTCGTAGTGCGGCTTCACCGCGTCCAAACACATCTGCCCGCCCAGGGAGCCGTCGTCCATCACCTGGCCCGGACCCCACACCGCGCCCGGTCGAACCACATTCCGGTGGCGCATCTCCCATCCGGAGATCCCCACCTTCTCCGCCAAGCGGTCGACGGCGCCCTCCATGGCGAACTGGGCCTGGTTGGCTCCGAAGCCCCGGAACGCCCCGCAGACCGAGTTGTTGGTCCGCACCGCGATGGAGTCGACGTCGATGTTCGGCACCACGTACGGACCGGACGCATGGCCGGCGGCCCGTTCCAACACCTTCATCCCCACCGAGGCATACGGCCCGGAGTCCCCGATCATGCGTGCCTTGAGTGCGGTCAGCTTCCCGTCCTCGTCGCAGCCGGCCCACAGCTCGATGCGGATGGGATGCCGTTTGGGATGCAGGTGCAGCGACTGCTCACGGGTGAGCGTGCACTTCACCGGCCGCTTCAGCAGCCATGCGGCCAGCGCGGTCTGCGCCTGGTTCGACATGTCCTCTTTGCCGCCGAATGCCCCACCATTCGACACCAGCTCCACGACGACTCGAGTCGGGTCGATCCCCAGCACGGCGGCGATCTGATCGCGATCGTCCCACACCCCCTGACCGCCCGAGTACACGTAGACGGTGCCGTCCTCGTGTGGCACGGCGACCGTGGACTCCGGCTCGAGGAAGGCCTGCTCCACCCGCTGGGTCTGGAAGACCTCGTGGATCGTGTGCGCCGAGGAGGCCAAGGCGGCATCCACGTCGCCCCGGGCGTACACCGACCGCGACAGCTCATTGCCCTCCAGCTGCCAGACGGCATCCTCATCCGAGGCGAGAGCCGCCGCCGGATCGGTGATCGGAGCGAGCGGCCGGTACTCGATGGCCACGGCGTCGGCACCCTCGCGGGCCGCTTGCATGGTCTCGGCCACCACGATGGCCATCACATCACCGGTGTACGAGGTTCGCCCGCCCTCGGGGATGAACACCGGCCAGTCCTTGTGGATGAGCCCGACCCGCAGGTCGCCGGGAACGTCGGCGGCGGTGTAGACGGCCACCACGCCGGGCACGGCGCGCGCAGGTGCCGGATCGATCGACAGCACGTCGGCGCGGGCGTGATCGGCCAGGCGCACTGCGCCATGGAGGAGGCCGGCGGGCCGCATGTCGTCGATGAAGTCCCGGTCGCCCAGGCTCAACGGCCGGCTCTCGTACTTGGCGCCGCGCTTGCCGATGCCGTTGGGCAGGGTGGGATCCGGGATCGGTTCCCCGGAGGCGAGCAACTCGATGGCCTCGATGATCTTCGTGTATCCGGTGCAGCGACACAGGTGGGCGCCGAGCCGTCCCTCGATGGTGCGCCGATCGAGATCGGCTCCCTTCTTGTCGATGAGGTTCTTCGCCCGAACGACGATGCCGGGCGTGCAAAAGCCACACTGGAGAGCTCCGGTGGCGGCAAAACCTCGGGCGAGCCGGTCACGTTCGGCCGGATCGAACCCCTCGAGGGTGAGGATCTCCTTGCCGGCGACCTTGTCCAGGGGCATCTGGCAGCTGACCACCGCCTTGTCGTCGACGAGCACGGTGCAGCAACCGCACTGCCCAGAGGGCGCACAGCCGTCTTTGGCCGCGGTGAGGCCCAACTCCTCGCGCAAGGCGGCGAGGAGGTGAGGATGCTCGCTGCTGACCTCCACGCCATCGCCGTTGACGGTGAGTGCCACCGTGGTCCGTTCGTCCAGCGTCATGCATCCTCCTGTGGCAACGAGACCGGTCGGCATGGTGCCGGCGCGGTCCCCGGGGTATCTCCGTCGGTCACACCGACCATCAGCGGTCGGCCTCCTCGTCACGCCGTACCTCGGTGATCTTGGCGTAGTGGTGCGGTACGCGGTACTTGTCGAAGTCGAAGAGCAGCCCCTTGTAGTTCCTGGTGAAGTCGAGGTCGATGCGGGCGGCGATGACCTCGTCGCCCGTGGTGATCGCCTGGGCGATGATCTGGCCCGAGGGAGCGATGATGACGCTCTGCGCCAACGAGTCCACGCCTTCTTCGATGCCGCCCTTGGCGACGCCCACCACGAAGGTGCCGTTCTGATAGGCGCCGGCCTGCATCACGAGGTGATTGTGGAACGACGCCAGCGCGTTCTGGGTCGGGTCGAGCGCGTAGTGGATCGGCGTGTTGTAGCCGATGAGGATGAGCTCCGCCCCCTGCAAGCCCATCACCCGATACGTCTCGGGCCAGCGGCGGTCGTTGCAGATGGCCATCCCCACCACGCCGCCGAAGGCGTACCACACGCCGAATCCGTCAGGCCCGGGTTCGAAGTAGTGCCGCTCGGCATGTTGGAACTCACGCCAGGGCTCATGGTCGGCGTGACCGGGAATGTGCACCTTGCGGAACTTCCCCACCTCGTGGCCTTCCCTGTCCACCAGCACGTACGTGTTGTACCGGTGCTCCACACCCTCCTCGTCGCTGGTGCGCTCGGCGTACCCGAGGGCGAATCCGATGCGCAGCCGCCTGGCCTCGTCGAAGAGGCGCTTGGTATCGCCACTGGGCATCTCGGTCTCGTAATAGTGGTCAAACTGGGTGGGATCGGCGACGTGCCAGCGAGGGAAGAAGGTGGTGAGCGCCAGCTCCGGGTACACCAGCAGCTCCACCGCCTGCTCGGCGGCGTCGTGGAGCAGTGCGATCAGCCGGTCGACGACGTGCGCCTTCGACTCGTCCTTGGCGATCGGCCCCAGCTGGGCCGCTCCGATGTTGATCAGCCTCGCCATGAGGTGCGCTCCGATGTCACGGGTGCACTTTACAGTTTGTAAAACCGCTCGTCCGCCGTCACCCGTCCATGGTACGCAGACACGGACCTGTGGCGGCACGCGCCGCTCTCCGCCCCCGCGGTCCACTCGAGGCCTCGGCTAGCGGACGATGCGGGTGCCCGTCTCACCCGCCAGGGCGAGCTCGAGGTTCTGCGGGTTGGTGATCAGCGCCTCTCGCCCGCCTCCCTCCAGGAACTGCACGACGGCTCGGATCTTCGGGGCCATCGACCCCTCCAGGAAGTGCCCACCCTCTTCGAGATACCCGCGTGCTTCCTCGAGTGTGAACCGGTCGACCCACTCCTGGTTCGGCTTGCCGTAGTTGAGGGCGACCTTCTCCACCGCCGTCGAGATCAGCAGGAGGTCGGCGTCCACCTGCCTGGCGAGCATCGCGGCCACGAGGTCCTTGTCGACCACGGCCGCGACGCCTTCCAGGTCGCCGTCCTCATTCATGATCACCGGGATCCCTCCACCACCGGCAGCGATGGTGACGACGCCGGCGTTGAGCAGATGGCGGATCACCTCCAACTCGACGATGCGCTTCGGAACGGGCGAGGCGACCACGCGTCTCCAGCCGCGACCGGCGTCCTCGAGCACGTCCCAGCCGTCCTCGTCGCGCCGCTGCATCGCCTTGGTCTCGTCCATGAAGGACCCGATCGGCTTGCTCGGCTTGGCGAACCCCGGGTCGTCCGGATGGACTTCGACCTGTGTCACCACAGTGGCCACGCTCTTGACGATGCCCCGCTGATGAAAGTCGTTGACCAGGTTCTGCTGGAGCATGTAGCCGATGGCGCCCTGGGTATCGGCGCCGCAGTAATCGAGCGGCACCTCGTGGAGCTCGTTGCTGGCGAGCTCGGAACGACGCAGGATGAAGCCCACCTGGGGACCGTTGCCATGGGTGATGGCCACGTCCCACCCCTCTTGCACCAGGTTGGCGATGTGATCGTCGGTCTCCGCCGCGGCGAGGTACTGGTCTTGCACGGTTACGTGCCCGGCGTCGGGAATCAGCGAGTTGCCTCCGATGGCAATGACGACCCGCGGCATCACTCCCACGCTCCCATGACCAGCGACAGCAATGCCATCCTCATGACCACGCCGTTGTAGGCCTCCTCCCAGTACCGGGCCTGGCGGAGCTTGTCCACCTCGGGGAGCAGCTCGTCCATGCGCGGCAGCGAGTGGAGGATGATGGCGGAGCCCTTGGCCTTTCGCATGACCTCTCGGCTGACCTGATAGGCGCCCGGCGTGTGACCGATCTCGCCTTCCTGCTCGTCCCGGCCGACGGCGTAGTTGGCCTGGATCACCGGCTCCACGTAGATGACGTCGGCTTCGGCGATGGCGTCGTTGATGTGCTCGACGATGCGCCAGTTGGTTCCCTTGTCGTCGAGCTCGGCGAGAAACTCCTCGGTGGGCGCCTCGTCGGGCGGGGCGAGGATGACGAACTCGGCATCGAACTGGGACAGCGCGTAGCCCAGCGAGTGCATGGTGCGCATCCGATGGTCGCCGATGGCCAGGAACGTCTTGCCGTTCACGTCGCCCATCTCCCGCTGCACCGTGTAGAGGTCGGTGAGTACTTGCGTGGGGTGCTCCCCCCAGCCGTCACCTCCGTTGATGATGGGAACGGACGACCACGTGGCGGCCTCGTGGGGGGCTCCCTGCTGGAAGTGCCGCATCACGATGGCATCGCCGTAGAACTCCAGCATGTGGACCGTGTCCTTGATGGACTCTTGATAGAAGTCCCCGGCACGGGTCATCTTGGCGTCGGCAAACCCGTTGACGTGGCCCCCGAGGCGATGCATGGCCGCCTCGTGGGCGAGGCGCGTTCGCGTCGAGGGCTGATAGAAGGCGGTGACGAGAATCTTGCCCTCGAGCATGTCGGTGCTCCGTCGACCGCGGGCGATCGGCTCGAGACGGTCGGCGATCTCGAAGATGTGCATGAATTCGTTGTGCTCGAAGTCCTTCAAGGACAGGATGTCGCGACCGGCGAAGCTGCGCATGTGACCTCCTCGGGATCGGCAGGCGAGGTCCTCCCGTTGCTCGATTGGTAGTACCATCGTACAATATGGTTACCTGACCGAATAGTCCGAACGTCCTCGCCGAGCGAGAGGCACAGGTGTGATCACCAGGAATCCTTCGCTGACGGACCAGGTCAAAGCGCATCTCAAGCAGCGAATCCTCGACGACCTGTTCGAAGGCGGTCGCATTCCGCCCGAGGCCACGCTCGCCGAGGATCTCGGCGTGAGCCGGACCACGGTCCGGGACGCGCTCGCCAAGCTCGAGAACGAAGGCGCCATCTACCGCAAGCAGGGTGCCGGCACGTTCGTGACCAAGGCCGGTCACCAGATCAGGTCGCGCCTCGAAGAGATCTGGTCCTACGCCAAGGTGCTGGAGGACCACGGCTACACACCATCGGTCGAAGTGCTCAGCGACGAGGTGATTGCGGCGCCGCCCGAGGTCGCCGAGGCGCTCGGGCTGTCCCCCGGCGACGCCGTGGTGGCGATCGAGAAGATCTTCCGTGAGGACGACGAGCCCGTCATTCTCACCCGCAACCACATCCCGGCCGAACTGCTCGGCGAGCACGAGCACGACGAGCTGCCGGTCTACGAGTTCCTCGAGGAGTACGCGGACCGTCGGCTGGTGTACTACCTGTCGGAGATCGTGCCTGTGGCCTTCGACGCCGCCGTGGCCAAGCGCCTGGGGGTGAAAGCGGGCACGGCCGGGCTCTCGTTCGTCGAGGTCGGTTTCGACCAGCACGACGAGGCCGTGGTGCACGCGACGTCGTATTTCCGCGACGACCTTCTGCGGTTTCGCATCATCCGGAGGAGGAGCGGAACGTGAGCTGCCTCCGCACCCCCGGAGCAAGGAGGATTCCATGCAGACGTATCTGAAGGGTCGCGACATGATCACGACCCAGGAGTGGACCAAGGACGAGCTCGACACGATCATCACCGTGGCGCTCGAGCTCAAGCGACGCCGGGCGATGGGCGAGCAGCATGCGCTCCTGGCCAACAAGGTGTTGGCCATGCTGTTCTTCTTCTCCAGCACCCGCACTCGCGCCAGCTTCGAGGCCGGCATGGCGCAGCTCGGCGGCCATGCCATGTTCATGGACTCGACCAGCACCCAGATCGGTCACGGCGACACCTGGAAGGAGATCGGGGACATCCTGGGTCGCTACAACGACGGCATCGCCATCCGC
>JBFGCM010000078.1:0-17526 GCA_041581135.1 Acidimicrobiia bacterium | reverse complement strand
GGGCGCCACCGCGTTGACCCGAACGCCCGGAGCCATCTCCAACGCCAGCTGCCTGGTGAGGTGCACCACGCCGGCCTTGGAGATGTTGTACGCCCCCATGAACGGAGCGACACCGAGACCCAGGATCGACGACGTGTTCACGATGGAGCCGCCGTGGTCGCGCATCCACTGCCCGTAGGCGGCACGAGCCATCAGGAGTTGCCCACGGAGGTTCACCGACAAGGTCTTGTCGAAGGCGCCCAGGTCGACCGTCGACATGGGACCGACGGCCGGGTTGGTGCCGGCGTTGTTGATGAGGATGTCGCAGGCCCCGAAGTGCGCCATTGTTTCACTGACGGCGCGTTCGGCGTCCTCTTCTCGGTCCACTGCGGCGGCGACGGCGAGCACGCGATCGGGCTCACCGAGGCGCTCCGCCGCAGCGGCGACGTTGTCCGCCTTGCGACTCGTGATGACGACCCCACGCGCCCCACTGGCGAGCAACTCGGCAGCCGTGGCTTCTCCGATCCCGCGACTGGCCCCCGTGACCAGGGCTACCTTGTCGTCGACCCGTACCTCCACTGGCGGCTCCTCTACGGTGGGTTGGGCCGGCATGGTAGGCGCGAATCCCCCGGACCCCGCAGCCACCGTAGCTAGAGTGCGGGCGATGCAACCGGGTCCCATCGCGCTCGAGCCCATGGGCGTCGGCGACATGCTCGACGCCGGATTCCGCATGTGGCGCCGCGATTTCCTCAAGTTCTTCTTGATCGTTCTGGCGGCAATCGTGCCGGTTCAGCTCGTTGCGATGGTGTACAACTTCGCCACGATCTCGACCATCAGCGACGGAACGGCGACCTACTCGACGAGTGGGGTGCTCGGGGCGCTGGCCGTCGCGATCATTGGTTGGATCGGCCAGGCGATCGGCTACGGCGCGGCGTGGACGGTGGCTACCCGCTCCTTCGTCGGCATCGACGTCGACTGGGTGGTGGCACTGCGCTACGGCGTGCGGCGGATGTTGCCGTTCTTCGGCTTGGTGATCCTCTACTTCCTCGCCGTGATGGTGGGCCTCATCGGTCTCATCATCGGATCCATCTTCGTCGCCGTGTGGCTGTCGCTGGCGGCCCCTGCGTTCTGGGCGGAGGAGGTCGGAGTGATCAAGGCCTTGAGCCGAGGCAACCAACTGATCTCCGGCCGGTACTGGTCGGTGTTCGGCGTCGCCATCGTCGCCTTCCTCATCAGCTTGGTGCTCTCGCTGGTCATCACGCTCCCTTTCACGCCCGTGCTGTCCACCGACTCCATCGCCGTCTTCTCGATGGGCACCGCACTGCTCAGCATCGTGTCCGGCGCGGTGACGTTCCCCATCGTGCCGATCTTCACGACGGTTGCGTACTACGACGGCCGGATCCGCAAGGAGGGCCTCGACGTGCAACTCCTGGCACAGAGCGTCGAAGAGCCTCGCCCCTACCCGGAGGCGTGAGCAACAGCAGGCGCACCGCCGGATTCCGGTGGTCGTGGCGGTCATTGGTCGTGGTGGCGACGACGTTCGGGCTCTTGGCGACCGCCTCACCGGTCGCGGCCGACGACGTCGATTTCGCCGAACTCACTCGTCGAGCGCGCACCGACGCCGACCGGCTCGTTGAGGTCGATGCCGTCAACGGCCGCCCGGTCGACATGACCGAGCTGCTGTCCTCCGACCGGGCCGCCAAGGTGCGGACCCTCGCCGAGCTACCTGCCGTCGAGTCGGCGGTCGACACCGGCGACGCCCGCTCGCGCGCCGCGGACATCCTTTCGCGCCCTGAGTACGCCGACCTCGATGCCGAACTGGACCCGCCCCTCTGGGCCCGGGCCATACAGTGGATCCTCGATCGGCTCCCGGAGGGAACCGGCACCGCGTTCGGCATCATCGGCTTGCTGGTGCTGTTGGCAGTGACGGCCCTGGCCCTGACCTCGGGCCGCCGCCAGGTGCGCCGCGGTCGAGAACTACGCGAGGTCGAGCCGGACACGCCGGACGGGACCTCGCCGGCCGAGCTGGAACGAGCGGCCGTCGATGCGGCGCGACGCGGGGACTACTCGACGGCCGTTCGCCTGCGCTTCGCCGCCGCGGTGCTCCGCTTGGGAGAGCGCGGTGCACTGGATACCGCGACCGCCGCCACCTCGGGCGCGGTGCGTCGGGCACTGCCCTCCGACGACGTGGACCGACTCGCCACGACGTTCGACCGGGTGGCCTACGGGAACGCCGAAGCCGACGCAGCCGATGCAACAGATGCAGAACAGACCTGGCCGAGGATCCTGGCGGGGATGCGATGAACGACACCCTCCTCAGCGGTAGGGCGGCGGCGGTTGCCGTCGCCGTCTTCGGCCTGGCGATCGTCGTATCGATCTTGGTGGCGCCCGCCGCCTCCGGTCCCGAGCCGGCCGGTTCGAGCTTGTCCACCGAGCGGGCCGGGTACGCCGCCGTTCGCACGTTGCTGGCCGAGAGCGGCTACGACGTGGACCATCTGACGACCTCGGTGGCGGTCGAGCGGCCGCCACCGGACGCCACGCTCTTCGTGGTGCGCGCCGTGCTCGAGGAGTCCGAGGTGACCGCCCTGGAGCGGTTCGTGACCGCAGGCGGGCGTCTCGTCGTGATCGACACCATCCCTGTTCCGTTCGATGGGCCCGCCCCCGCGTTTGCCTCGGACTTCGATCCGAGCCACTCCGTCGTACTCCCCCACCCCGAGTTCGGCGGGGTGACCGACCTCAGCGTGAACGGTGCCCGGCTGTTTGCCGATGCGGGACCCATGGTGCCGCTCTATGGCAACGAGAGCGGCGACCTGGTGGTGGCCCACCATGAAGACTCGGGAGGGGCCATGTTCGCAGTGGCCAACCAATCCGTCCTCCAGAATGCCGGCTTGGCGAACGCCGACAACGCGGCGCTCGGCCTGGCACTCGCCGGCACCCGGCCCCGGGTCCTGTTCGCCGAGTACGTCCACGGTATCGGAGGCAGCGGCGGCATGCCGTGGCGCTGGCAGTTCGCGCTCGGCGCCATCGCCGTGGCCGGCCTGATCTGGCTGTTCGCCAAGAGTCGCCGTTTCGGCCCACCGACACCGCAGGCGCGTGAGCTGCCCCCCGCTCGCGTCGGCTACGTCGATGCTCTGGCGGCCGGCCTTCGCAAGAGCCAGCAGCCGCGTCGGGCCGTCGCCGGGCTCCGCCGAGAGATCGAACGTCGACTCGTGGGCCGCACTGGTGCCGTGACGCCCACCCCCGAGGAGCTCGAGGCCACCGCAGTGCGCCTGGGCGTTGCGCCCGAGGACGCCAGGCTGGCGTTCCGCGAGGCGGGCGACACCGAATCCGTTCTGGCAGTGGGCCGTGTGCTCGCCGCACTCAGCAAGGAGCAGGCATGAACGAGCTACGCGCCCGGGTCCGCGAGGCGATCGCCACCGTGGTCGTGGGACAAGAACGAGTCATCGATGCGGCGCTCGTGGCCGTCACCGTCGGCGGCCACATCCTCCTGGAGGGCGTCCCCGGCGTCGCCAAGACGCTGCTGGCGCGTGCCTTCGCCCGTGCCCTCGGATTCGAGTTCAAGCGGGTGCAGTTCACCCCCGACATGCTGCCGTCGGATGTCACCGGCACCATGACGCTACGGGCGGGAGAGCTGGCATTCCGCGCCGGACCCGTGTTCGCCAATGCCGTGCTCGCCGACGAGATCAACCGCACGCCTCCCAAGACTCAGTCGGCCCTCCTCGAGGCGATGCAAGAAGGACGCGTCACCGTGGACGGCACGGCCCACCCGCTCCCCAGCCCGTTCTTCGTGATGGCCACACAGAACCCGATCGAATACGAAGGCACCTACCCGCTCCCCGAAGCCCAACTCGACCGGTTCCTCATGAAGATCGACGTCGGGTACCCCTCAGAGGACCACGAGCTGGCGCTGCTACGCGTGGAACGCTCCGGGTTGCGCGACACGTCACTGGAACGGGTCACGCCGGTGGCCGGACCTGACGACGTCCTGCGGCTGCGCGCCACGGTGGACGACACCGCCGTGACCGACGACGTCGTGCGTTACGTGGCAGCGGTGGTACGGCAGACCCGCCAGTTGCCGAGCGTGGAGCTGGGGGCCAGCCCACGGGCCGCGGTGCACCTGCTGACGGCGTCCAAGGCGGCGGCTCGCATGGGGGGCCGCGACTTCGTCACCCCCGACGATGTCGCCGCCCTCGCTCCCGACGTCCTCCGCCACCGCATCTTGCTGCGCCCCGAGGCCGAGCTCGACCGCTACCGGCCCGAGGACGCCATCGCCACGGCGTTGGCCGCAGTACCCGTTCCGAAGTAGCCGGATGGTGTCACCGACGCCCCGTGCCGCGGTGGTCCTCGGCGCGGCCGCCGCCACGGCGGTGATCATCGGCGTACCGCTGGCATTGCTCGCCATGGCCGCGATCATCGCCGCCACGGTCGTCGACGGCTGGTTTCTCCGAGGGCGTCCCGCCGCCACGCGGCGGCTCCCGGACATCCTCCCCCGTGGCCACGCCACGCCGTACCGCGTGACGGTGGCCCACCGCCCCGGGCTTCGCGTCCACGTGAAGCAACCCATGCCGCCCGAAGTACGTGCCGAACCGAGCGAAGCAGGCGGCGATCTCGTCGGCTTCCTGGTGGCCCATCGCCGCGGCAGCCATGCCGTGCCTCCCATCGTCGCCCGGGTCCACGGCCCGCTCGGCCTCACTCAGCGTGACTTCAGCATCGACGGCGACGCATCACTCGTCGTGTATCCGGACGTGGTCGGTGGGCGCCGGCTCTCCCGCGCCGCCGTGCGAGAGCGGTTCCGCACGCAAGGACGCCGCCGTCGGGGCACGCTGGGACTGGGAACGGAGTTCGAATCGGTGCGGGAGTACGCTCCCGACGACGACATCCGATTGGTGAACTGGACGGCGACGCAGCGCCTCGGCCGCCCCATGACCAACCAGTACCGGGTGGAGCAAGACCGGGATGTGATCTGCGTCCTCGATCTCGGCCGCCTGATGGGAGCTCCACTCGGCGCTCACACTCGCCTCGACGCCGCCGTCGATGCGGTCACCGCGGTGGCCTACACGGCAGACGAGCTGGGTGACCGCGCCGGCGTCGTCGCCTTCAACACCGCCGTGGTGCGCAACCTGCCCCCCCGACGCCGAGGCGCCGACCAGGTGGTGCGCGCCATCTACGACCTCGAGCCCACCTCGGCGGAGAGTGACTACGAAGCCGCCTTTCGCGTCATCGGGCAGGCGAAGCGCGCCTTCGTCATCGTGTTCACCGATCTCCTCGAAGACACGGCGGCGGTTCCGTTGCTGGAGGCCATGCCGATCATCGGGCGCAAGCACTCAGTGATCGTCGCCGGCTCACGCGACGCCGATCTCTCGAGTGCCATCGCAGAGCCGCCTCGCCAGGAGTACGACGTCTATCGCGCCGTCGTCGCAGTCGACGCGCTCGAGGCCAAGCGACGGGTCATCGGGCGCCTGCGCCATCTGGGTGTCGACGTCATCGATGCCGCTCCGGGCCTGCTTCCCGAGCAGTGCGTCGACGCCTACCTGGCCGCCAAAGCCCGCGCCAGGGTCTGATCCACCACCTCGACTCTCCCCCGGCTCCACATCAGGAACCAGTAGAGACCTCCGACCACCAGCCCCACCACCACCATGGGAGTGGCCTCGAAGCCGCTGCGGCTGACAAAGGCTTCGATGATCCCGGCAACGCCGATCCATGGCAGCGTGCCGAGCAGGATGAGCACCGAGGCGCGGGCCTCTTCGACGACAGCCGCGCGCCTGGTGCGCGGTCCCGGGTCCACGAGCGCCCATCCCATTCGCAGCCCGGCGGCCGCCGACACCACGATTGCAGATAGCTCGAGCACGCCGTGCGCTGCCACCAACTCCACGAAGAACCGCCCGTTGCCGCCACCGACGAGGAGCCCGCCGACGGCTCCCAACACCACACCGTTGTTGACCAGCACGTAGACCGCACCGACGCAGAAGGCGATGCCGGCGGCGAACGACAGCATGGCCACGATGGAGTTGTTCGTGATGAGGAAGGCGGAGAACGCAGTCTGCTCGGCGCCGCTCATCATCTGGTCCGTTCCTTCGGGCCCCGGCTGCAACGCGCCCTGGAACTGCGCCGGCACCAAGCTCACCGCTTCCTCAGGTGACGCGATGGCCCATGTCCATGCCAACGCGGCCGGGCCCATGAGCAGCAGCGCAGCGACGAGCAGAGGCACTGGCCGCGACGCGATCAGCTGCCAGTAGCCGGTGGCGAGGAACCTCGCGATGCGAAAGCGTCGGAACTCCGATTCGTAGATGAGCTGCCGCCCCTGTACCGCAAGCGTCTCCAGACGCCGGGTCACCGGATCGCCGGGGAAATGGTGGCGGACCCGCGCCAGATCGGCGACCACCGATCGATACAGCGCCCCTGCCCGGAGCAACTCATCGGGATCCAGCCGTTGCGGCCGACCTTTGGCGGCCGTAACCAACCGGCCCAGCTCGGACCAGGCCTCATTCCTGTCGGCCTGGAATCGGGCTAAGTTCACGGCACCGTGGATCGCATGGAAATCATGACTCCGGAGGGCTTGGCCCTCGAGATGACGCTAGCCGGAATCGGCTCACGTGCCGTGGCTGCGATCCTCGATGCGCTCATCATCATCGGAGCGACCATCGGCTTCGGGTTCGTCGTCTCCATTTCGGGCCTCGCCGAGAGTCTGCCGGCGGCGATCATCGCCTTTGCGCTGTGGAATCTGCTCGTCCTGGCCTACTTCCCGCTCTTCGAGACGTTGAACTCGGGGCAGACGCCCGGCAAGCGGCGAGCCGGCATCCAGGTGGTCCGTGCCGACGGCGGCCCGGTGTCGTTCCTGCCCGTGCTCATCCGCAACCTGGTGCGCATCATCGACTTCCTCCCGATGCTCTACGGCGTCGGCCTGGTGGTGATGTTCGCCAGCAAGAACAACCAGCGCCTGGGCGACCTCGCTGCCGGCACCGTGGTCGTGAAGCGGGCAGGAGGCCAGGATCCCATGCTTGCGCCCCGACTTCCCCCCGCCACGAGCGTCCCCGTCACCGGCTGGGATGTCACGGCGGTGAGCAAGGAGGAAGTAGGCGTGATCCGGCGGTTCCTGGACCGCCGCGCCACGTTGCAGCAGGGTCCGCGGGCTGCACTCGCCGCCCAGCTCTACGAACAGGTCTCGCCCAAGGTGACCCGCCCACCGGATGCACCGCAAGGGGAACGCTTCCTCGAGATCGTGGCCGCGATCAAGACCGGCCATGCCTGACCGATTCCGGCTGTGGGGCTTCGTCACCGTCTTCATCGTGCTGGCGGCGTGTGGTGGCGACCCCGCGCCGGAGGATGGCCCGAGCAGCCCGCGCGACCCGACAGTGGCGTCGGTCGTCGGCGAGTGGTCGGCCATCGGCGAATGGGAGACCGTCTTCAGCTTCAGCAGCGACGGTCTCTTCCGCAAGACCGATCTCATTGCGCCGTGCCCGCCCGATTCCGAGTGCGTGTGGTCCGGAATCGTCGTCAACACGGGCACGTGGACGCTCGGAACGTCCTCCATCGGCCTGTCGTATCCGGCGCCGGACACGTTCGCCGGAGCGACGACGCCTGCCGAACTCGAGCTGCGCGTGGTGGGAGGCAACGTGTCGGCCCTCATCGAGGTACCGGAGGGTGAACCGACGTTGGTCTACTCGCGCCCCTGAGTCGGCCTAGTGGCCGCCGCGCTTCACACCACCGTACTTCATGCGGGTGTCCTCCATGCGGGCCACGTTCGGGTCCTCCTCGCCGGCCCCGAACCCGGCGTCGACGACCTCACCGATGAAGAGATCGTGGGTGCCGCACTCGACGGTCTGCCAGACCCGGCACTCGATGAAGGCGGCCGCCTCCTCGAATATCGGCACGCCGGTCACGCCCTCGCGGATGGGCCGGCCGTTCAGCGCCATCCCCTCCTTGGTGGCGGGTTTGGAGAACTTCACGAACGGGCGGGTGTCCTCCCGGTCCCAGAGGTTGACACTGAAGGCGCCCTGCGCCTTGATGAGCCGGTTCGTCACGGCCTTGACGTCAACCGAGATGGCGACGAGCACCGGTTCCATGGCCACCTGCGTGACCCAGCTCTGGGTCATGCCGTTCCACTCCTCGCCGTGGCGGGATCCGACCAGGCAGAGGACGTTGGGGATCTTCCACAGCACGCGGTTGAGCAGTTCGTCGGGCAAGTCGGTCATCGTTCTCCCTTCGTGCGCTCGTCAGCTGCGCGGCAGCGTGAACGTGACTCTCCCACCCGGCCCGGCGTCGGCCCAAATCCGACCGCCATGGGCGTCTACCACGCCTTTGGCGATCGCCAGCCCGAGCCCGGCTCCGCCCGTGTGGCGAGCGCGGGCGGGGTCGGAGCGAACGAAGCTGCTGAACGCATCGTCCAGGAACCCCGGGCTGAATCCGGGCCCGTCGTCATGCACGTGCACGGTGGCGCTCGGGTCCTGGCCGACAGTGACCACCACTTCGGTGTTGGCATGGCGGATGGCGTTGTCCACCAGGTTCCGGATCACGCGGCTCAGCGCATCGGGACCACCCAATGCCTCCACCTTGCCGGCGGTCTCCAGCCGTAGTCCCACGCCGCGCTGCCTAGCCACTGGCTCGAGCGCCTCGATCGACTCGTCGGCCAGTTCGGCGAGGTCCACCGGGATGGGTTCGATGTCGAGCTTCCCGGCCTCGATGCGAGCCAACAGGAACAGATCGTCGACAAGGGCCCCGAGTGCCGTGAGATCGCGGCGCATCGACTTCAGATACCGGTCCGGGTCGGGGGCGACCCCGTCCTCGAGTGCCTCGACGGCCGCCTGCAGCGCCGCCAGCGGCGTCCGCAGGTCGTGCCCGATGGCGGCCAGGAACGACTGCCGGGCCTGCTCGTCGAGCTCCCGCTGGTGTGCTGCCTGCTCCAGCTGCACCACCATCGAGTCGATGGCACGAGCCGCCGTTCCCAGCTCATCGGGTCGTGCCACCCGGGTGCGCGCCGTCAGGTCGCCGTCGGCCACCCGGCCGGCCACGTGTTCGATGCGGCCGAGATCAGAGGCCAGCGGTCGCGCCACGGTGACGGCGAGCACGAGGCCCAACCCGACCCCGAATCCCAGCACCACGAGCAACAGATTCAGATCGTGGGCGGAGAGGAACATCTGCCACGCCGCACCCGCCGAGGCCACGCCCACCACGAGCGTCGAGGACAGGGCCACCACGATGACGGTGCGCTGTAACGACGTGATCCTGGCGGTGCGCCGCGGCAACCACCACCCCGCCAGCGCGGTGAGGCCGGCCATCACCAGGAAGATGTAGAGGAGCCCATTGCGGTCCGCCGCCGACGGCTGCATGGTGGCTTCGAACAGCGCAACGCCGACGATGACCACCCCGAGCAGCAGCCCGATGAGCTTCACCCACGGCGCGCTCATGGCTCGAAGCGATAGCCGACGCCCCACACGGTCTTCACCCAGCGGGGATCTTCGGGATCGGCTTCGATCTTCTGACGCACCCGCCGCACGTGCACGGTCACCGTCGACGGATCTTGATACTCGGGCGACGAATCCCAGACCTGTTCGAGCAGTTGGCCGCGCGAGAACACCTGGCGCGGCGAGGCGGCCATGAAGGCGAGCAGATCGAACTCCTTGGGTGTGAGGTCGACCTGTTCGCCGGCCACGGTGACCTCGCGAGTCGTGCCGTTGATGGTGAGCGTCCCGAACTCCATCACGGCCGGGGCCGGCGACGAGCGTGCCCGCCGCAGCACGGAGCGAACCCGCGCCGACAGCTCCCGCGGCGAGAACGGCTTGACCACGTAGTCGTCTGCGCCCAACTCCAAGCCCAATACGCGGTCCGGCTCCTCGGATCGAGCGGTGAGGAGAATGACGGGAAGATCACCGCGCTTGCGGATGTGGTTCAACACGTTGAAGCCGTCGACCTCCGGCAGCATCACGTCGAGCACGACGAGGTCGTGGTGGGCCCGGCGCAACAAATCGAGAGCCTTGGCCCCGTCGGCCGCCTCGTCGACGCTGAACCCGTCCCGTTCCAGGTAGGCGCGCACGACCTCACGCACCATCGGTTCGTCGTCGACGACGAGCACTCTCCGCGCTGCCTGCATGCGGTCACTGTACGACGTTCCCCGTCGCACGCCCCCGTCTATTCAGGGATTGTTCACAACCCCTGACGACTATCTGGCCCCAACCAACGGACTCGCCCCATCCAATACCTGGGAGGAAGTAGTAGCTGTTTGCCGCCGGGTGACCCTAGGCTTCCCGCTATGCCGGACCACCCTCCGATGCATGCCCTCATCGCAACGACCGGGGCCCTCAGCCCGGGCCCGGTAGCTGCTTTCGCCAGTCGCCTGGTCGGCGAGGGCGGTCGGGTCTCCGTGATCACCGTCATCGAGGTCCCCCGCTCGTTCCTCAACGCGCTGCGCAGCGAGTCGTGGCACCCGCTCGACGACGGCGAGGAGCCTACGTGGACGGCCGAAGAGGACCTGCTCATCGCCCGGTACGTCGAGGAACGCGGCCGGAAGCACACCGAGCCGCTCCTGGCGGCACTCGCCGCCGACGGCATCGAGACCGAGGCGCTCTACCTGGAGGGGGCCGACGCCGCCAACGTCATCTCGCAAACCGCCAACGCCCTCGGCGTTGACATCGTCATCCTCGGTGCCACCCGAATGATCTTCGAGTCCGGAGCGTGGGAGAGCGTATCGGCCCGGGTCATGGTCGAGAGTGGACGTCCGGTGCTGGTGGTCCCGGCGCCGGTCAAGGAGCTGATGCTCGACGGCGCCGAAGTTGACTGACTCGGTACTGCGCACACCCGCATCTCGCTTCGTCGGACTCGACGGATACGACTTCGAACCGCGCTGGCACACGACCGGCGACCTCCGGCTGCACTACCTCGACGAAGGCCCGGCCGGACGCCCTGTGGTGCTCTTCCACGGCGAGCCGACATGGTCGTACCTCTATCGGAAGATCATCCCGGCGCTGACCGGCGCCGGGTATCGGGCGATCGCCCCGGACTACCCCGGCTTCGGCAGGTCCGACAAGCCCACCAACCCCGATTTCTACACGTACGACGCGCATGTCGCTGCAATGGAGTCGCTCTTGGGAGGGCTGGGACTGAGACACGCCACCGCAGTGGTTCAGGACTGGGGCGGGCCGATCGGGCTGCGGCTGGCCGTGGACCATCCCGAGTGGTTCGATCGTCTCGTCATCATGAACACCGGACTCTTCGGAGGCAAGGGTGCCCCGTCGCCCGGCTTTCAGGCGTGGCGGGCGTTCGTCGAGCGCACCCCGGATCTCCCGATCGGATTGGTGATGAGCCGGGCCGCCGTACAGGAGTGGCCGGCGCAGGTGCTCGAGGCGTACGAGGCGCCGTTCCCCGACGTGCACCACAAGGTCGGCGCCCACCGTTTCCCCCTGATCGTGCCGCTGGCTGACACCGACGAAGGTGCTGCGGAGATGCGGCGCGTGCGGGAACGGCTCTCGGAGTGGACGAACCCGACCCTCGTGCTCTTCTCCACGGAGGATCCAGTCTTCTCGCCGAGGGTGGGTGAGCGGTTCGCGGCCCGGATCCCCGGCGCCGGGCCGGTGGAGCTGGTCGAAGGTGCGGGACACTTCCTGCAGGAGGATCAGGGCGAAGAGGTGGCGGCCCGAGTGGTCGACTTCCTGCAACGCACCGACGGAGACAGTTGACGACCGCGCAGATCACGGCTCCTTGCGTCAGCCACCCAGCAGGTGGACCAGCGTCGCCCGAGTAGGGCCGATGAACGTCTCCGGATCAGACTCGAGACTCTGCCGTATCTCATCGGTCGACCAGTACCGCACGTCGGATGTCTCCCCCTCCACGTCTCGGGGTGCTCCCTCACCGATGGCCTCGAAGATCACATGCAGGGTGGGCAGGGCGTCTGCAGTGGCGACCACGGCCAACAGGGGTTCAATGGCGACATACGACCAGCGGCCTTCGGTGATCGTCGCCGCCGTTGGGTCGAGCAGGCGGACGCGAACGCCGGTCTCCTCCAGCACCTCGCGCCGCACCACGTCGGCCGGTGTTTCCCCCGCCCGCCACCTGCCGCCCGGGAGCTCGACCCGCCCACGCACCACCTCCCCGGGCCGATCCCGGCGTTGCAGCAGAATGGCCGTGCGGGCCTCGTCGCGATAGACGACCGCGGCGGCCACGGGAATGGACAGCACCTCCCCATCCATCGTGGGAAGCGCGAACTCGAGCCACTCGCTCCCCGACCACACCGGATACGTCATGATGGCAATTCGAGGACGAAGGCCTCGCCGCAGAACCCGAGTACGGAGTCGCGGGCCACGATCCGCACCTCGGTGACACCGGCCGGGATCTCGATGGGACCGAGGCTACGAGTGAACGGCTGCTCGTTGACATGCGGGTGGAGCAGTTCCCGTACGCCGAGCACGTCGCCCTCGAGGGTTTCCACCTGCCACGCATCGGCGTACTTCGCGTCGCCGGTGTCGGCAGAGCGCACGGTGACGTCGAAGCTCATCGTGCCGTCATCTCCGGGCCGGGCCGCCGCATCGATGACGTCTGCACACCCGTCGGTGGGCGCGGAGGTGGCCGCCGGAGCCGTCGTCGCCGCCGGAGCCGAGGTGGCATCCAGAGCCATCGTGGTGGTCGGCACTGCGGCAGAAGTCGGAGGCGCCGCAGTGGTCGCCCCCGCAGCCGAGTCATCGGCGTCGCCACCACAGGCGGCGGCGACGAGCAGCAACATCATGACGCCTGTGCGGAACCTCATCCGCCGTAATGTACCGCCGCCCCCGGCGGACGGAGGCGAGCGGCGGGCGGACCGGCCGCGCTCAGTTGGCGGCGTCGAAAACGAGGTCGCTGCGCCGCACATCCGAAACCGAGTCACCGGGCCGGTCGATGGGCCCGCTGCCGGCGATCCGGTCGATGATCCGGTCGACCACGGCGTCCATATGGTCCGCCGCCGTCTCGGGGTCGAGGAGACCGTCCGCCACGGCCTGGTCCGCCCGCTCCTGGAGGGGCGCCACGAGTTCGGCGACGAAACCGTCGACATCACGACCGGTTGCCTCGATGAGGCCACCAAGCGTCTCCCCCGAGTCGAGGGCGAGTCGCACATCATCCACGGTCATCCCCAGCAGCGCGGCGAACCGCTCGCGTGCCAGCGTCCTGCGGCCCACCAGCAGGTCGGTCACGTCGGTCACCAGGAACTCGGCGATCCTGTCGGAGACCCTCTGGTAGGTCTTCTCGGTGGCGTCGATGAATCCCGCCGCATCGGCGCGCTCGATGTGGTCGAAAGCCACAGCCTCCAGCGCTGCCGCCACGTCGGCCGCCGCCACTCCGCTCGCTTCCGCGGCTGCGGCGACGGTCCCCGCAGAGGTGAGCGCCGCGGCGAGCTCCGCCCGGTCCAAGCCAAGGATGTCGGCCAGAGCGTCCACGATGGTCCCCCGCACCCCAGCGCGATCGATCTCGTGCGGGGTGCCCGTCGTCGGCTGGCCGGCCAGGGGGTCGTCTCCCCCGGATTGGGCGAATGCCAGGCCGCTCATAACGACGGCGGTGACGAGGAACAGTGCCAGTCCGAGCTTGGCGCTGCTCTCGAGGGACGTGGACATCGGGAAACTCCTTTGGTGTGCTTCCCACAGCTTCGGCGGCGGATGTTCGACGAGTGTGAGGAGAGCGTAAGGGCTCGCCGGGGGAGGCGGGACTCGCTGCGAAGCCCGAATTGGCTCAGCCGGCGTGGCGGAACTGGGTTCGGTAGAGGTTGGCGTAGAGACCTTCGCGATCCAACAGCTCGGCGTGGGTGCCGGTTTCGACCACGTGGCCACGGTCCAGCACCACGATGCGGTCGGCGGCGAGGATGGTCGAGAGGCGATGAGCGATGACGAGCGAGGTCCGGTCCTTCATGACCCGCTCCAGCGCGTCCTGGATGAGCGCCTCGGACTGGGCATCGAGATGCGAGGTCGCCTCGTCCAGGATCAACACTCGGGGGTTCTTCAGAATCACTCGAGCGATGGCGACGCGCTGTTTCTCGCCTCCGGACAACCGGTAGCCGCGCTCCCCGACCACCGTGTGGAACCGGTCCGGCAGTGCGTTGATGAACTCGAGGATGTTGGCGGCACCGGCTGCGGCTTCGAGCTCGGCCATCGTCGCATCTGGCTTCGCATACCGCAGGTTGGCCTCGATGGTGTTGTGGAAGAGATAGGACTCCTGGGTGACGACGCCGATGGCACCGGCGAGGGTGTCGAGGCTCAGGTCCCGCACGTCATGACCGTCCAGCAGCACTCGGCCCTCGGTGACGTCGTAGAGCCGGGGCACCAGGTACGTGGTGGTGGTCTTGCCCGCCCCGGAGGGGCCGACGAGCGCCACCAGCTCGCCGGGGTCGGCCCGGAACGACACGTCGCGCAGTGCCCATTCGTCCGAGCGCCGGGTTTGCACGGCGTCGGTGATGACCTCGCGGGAGCTGTACCGCTTCACCACCTCGAGCCCCTCGGACCCCGACTCCTCGTAGGAGAACCACACGCCGTCGAACTCGACCGCTCCCTGGATGTTCGAGAGCTCGACGGCATCCGGAGCCTCGATGATGTCGTGCGGGAGGTCGAGCACCTCGAACACTCGCTCGAACGACACGAGCGACGTGGCGAAGTCGACGCGGGCGTTCGACAGCGCCGACAAAGGCCCGTACAGGTTCACCAGGTACGCGCTGAGAGCGACGATGGTGCCGATGGTGAGGTCGCCTTGGATGACGAGCACGGCTCCGAACCAGAAGACGAGTGCCGTGCCGAGTGCGCTCATCACGCCCAGCGCCATGAAGAACCAGCGGCCGATGAGGGCTTGCCGGACGCCGAGGTCTCGCACCGCGGCCGCCTCACCCTCGAACCGGTCTTCCTCCGACTCGAGGCGCCCGAACAGCTTGGCCAACAGTGCACCCGACACGCTCAAAGCCTCGGCGATGTGGGCGTTCATGGCGGCGTTGTGCTCCATCTGCTCGCGGCGCACCACCCGCAACAACTTGCCCACCCGGCGGGTGGCCACGATGAAGAACGGCAGAATCGCGACCGCCAAGAGGGTGAGGCGCCACTCGAGGTCGAGCATGACACCCAGAGTGAGCGCCACGGTGACCATGTTGGAGGCGAGCGTGACGAAGGTGCCCGTGACGGCGTTCTGGGCACCGACGACGTCGTCGTTCAGACGCGACATCAGCTCGCCTGTCCGGCTGGCGGTGAAGAAGCCAAGCGACATGCGGTGCAGGTGACTGAAGAGCTGGCGGCGCAGGTCGTAGATGATGCCTTCGCCCACGGCGGCCGACGCCCAGCGCTGCACGATGCCGACGACTCCGTTGACCACCGGGACCGCCACCATCAGCAGGCCGAGGATGGTGACTCCCCGCAGGCTGCCGGTTGCGATGCCTTCCGGTATGGCCACGTCGAGCAACTGGCGCATGATGAGAGGCGGGGCCAGCGAGACCAGTGATATGACGATGATGGTGGCGAGCACCACCACGAGCGGCTTCACATACGGTCGGCCATAGCCCAGCACCCGACGCAGGAGCGTCCGGTCGACTGTGGGCTGCCCTTGCTCCTCGTCGTAGCGCAGATACGACCACCAACCGCCGTGCATGTCAGTACCTCCTCACAGCAGCTGGTCTTCGAGCGGCGCCAGGTTCTCCGCCATGGCCCAGCAGAGGTCCTCGGGAAGGGTGGAGCGGCAGAAGAGCTCGTAGCGGTAACGCCGGTCCTGCCACACCAACGTCAGACCTTGGTCGACGCGGATGCTGGTGAGCGTGCTGTCCTGCTCCAGGTCGACCTCGCCGACGGTGAGGACGGCCGCCTGGCCTTGACCACGGGTGAACACATATGGCTCGAGCGTCCAGAGGCCGAACGCGGCGGAGGTCTCGCCGTCCAGCTGACCCGAATCCAAGTCCAAGACCAGCTGACTGGTCACCCACGCCACGGATTCGGGCACGAGCGCCGGAAACGCCACCCCGGGCAGAGCCCAGGCGATCTCCTCGCGGCTCGCCTGCACGAACTCATTGGTGCCGTTGTTGCGCTCGATCACGGCCTGCAGCGCAGACTCCGTGCTGAACACCGGCACCCCCAGGTCGTCGTTCCACCACGTGACGTCGGCCGAGTGGACGAACCCGGCCCCAGGCCCGTCGGGATCGACGGTGGTGGACACCGCTGCGGTCGTCGTGGTCTCGTCGTGCACGAATCGCTCGGAGAGATCACCCACATCGGCCAGCGGGCGCTCCTCGCCGCACGCCGCCAGCAGCGTCACGGCGCCGGCGAGCATGGCAGCGGCGACGCGCCACCCCGTCGCCGGCCGCCGTTCCATCTCTGCCACAACACACTCCACTCGTGTACCGACCGACCAGTCTGGCGGCTTCTCGACATAAGGGATACGAGCCCGATGCGGCCGTGCCTCTTGGGCCACCTCAGGTCGCGGTGGCAACAGGATATACGCCCCCCGCTACGCTCCCGGCAATGTCGCGGACCATATCCATCATCCGCAACGCCTACCCGGAGCAGCCCGGCCTCGACACCGCCGTGTCCCGCGCCCTTCTCATGCGCGCCTCGGCCGGGGAAGTCGGCGAGACGTTTCGGCTCCACGTTCCGGGCCGGATCGTGGCGTTCGGCAAGCAGGACGTGGTCAGCCCCGGCTTCGCTGAGGCCGTTGCCGCCAGCAGCGCTTGCGAGTACCTGCCGATCGTGCGGCTGGCGGGCGGACGGGCCGCAGTGTTCAACGAGCACACCCTCGCCTTCTCGTGGACGATTCCCACCGCCCACCCCCCCGCCGACATCCACCACCGGTTCCGCCAGCTTGCCGACCTGATGGTGGCGACATTCGGCGACTTCGGCCTCGATGCCCGCGTCGGCGAGGTGCCCGGGGAGTATTGCCCCGGCGAGTACAGCGTCAACCTCGGCGGAGAGATCAAGGTGATGGGGGTGGGACAGCGGCTCACCCGCCACGCCGCCCACGTGGGCGGTGTTGTCGTGGTGCGCGACTCGGCGGTGCTGCGAGCCATTCTGGAACCGGTGTACGCCGCCCTCGGGCTCCCCTGGCGCCCGGAGACGGCCGGCGCCCTGACCGACCAGGCGCCCGGTGTTCATACCGGGGACGTCATCACCGCCGTCCTTCACCACCTCGGTCGGCTCGCCGACCTCACCGACGGCACCATCGACGCCAGCACACTGGAGCTGGCCAGAAGCCTGGCCCCCGACCATCTGCCGGCCGCAGCGTGACCATGGAGACGCTCCTGGTGGTCAACGGACCCAACCTGAACCTCTTGGGCACGCGCCAACCCGAGGTGTACGGCACGGCGACACTGGCGGATGTCGAAGCGATGTGTACCGACGCCGCATCCGAGTTCGGCACGAAGGTCGAGACCTTCCAGTCGAACCACGAAGGCGCCATCCTCGACCGGCTCCACCAGCGAGACTTCGATGCCGTGGTCATCAACCCCGGGGCACTCACCCACTACTCATATGCGCTCCATGATGCGCTTGCGGCCGTCGAACGGCCCGCAGTGGAGGTGCACATCTCCAATGTGCGCTCGAGGGAGGAGTGGCGGCGCCGCTCGGTGGTGGCTCC
>JBFGCM010000077.1:0-18111 GCA_041581135.1 Acidimicrobiia bacterium | reverse complement strand
GGCTGTCGGTCACCGTCACCGACGCCCCCGCCAGCCCCGTCTCCGCACCACCCTGGATCCCGTTGCCATCGGTATCACCAAACACCGTCCCCGTGATGTCACCCTCGAAGAAGATGCCCGCCTCCCAGCGTTCGCCGGTGGCGTCAGAGTCCTGGTCGAACTGGTGGACGAGCCCAGTGGTGTCCTCCGTGATGTCGAAGGCGTCCTGGTCCTCCCACGGCACCGAGAAGTCGGCAACCCAGTTGCCAGAGGGGTCGGCTTCGACCATTCGATGCGGGCCTTCTCCGAGGAGCGCCGGCCCCCGGACGTAGAGCGGGTAGAACATCATCTCGTCGGCCAGGATCAGCTCCGCTTCCTGGATGTAGTCCACGAGCAGCGCCGGGTCGTCGGTTGCCTCCATCAGTCCCACGAGCTCGGCAAAGCGTTCGGTCGCCGCGTTGATCACCGAGGAGTCGGGCGTGCCCCAGTTGTAGTAGTTGTCGGCGAACCGCTCCTCGGGATCGAACAGGTAGTGGAAGCCGGCGAGCTCCTGCAGAATGGGTGTCCCGACCCAGGCCCATTCGCCCACGTCCCATGTACCCCCGCTGATGGTGTCCCCGAAGAACAGGGTGAAGTCCTCCAGGTCGATCTGGAAGTCGATGCCGACGTCGGCGAGCATCCCCTGCAACAGGTCGGCCGTGAGCACCCGATCGTCGTTGTTGGAGGTCGTCGTGAAGACGACAACGGGTGGGTCGGTCACGCAGTCCCGTCCCAGATCGGTACACAGTCCGTCGAGCAAGGCTTGCGCCGCCGCCGGGTCATAGGGGTACTGGTCCCAGGCGTGCTGGGACAGATCCGGCAGGGAGGCGTCGACGTAGGAGTCGAGGCCGAAGCCGGCTCCCGGAAGGGCGGCAACCAGGGCGTCGCGATCGATGGCGTGCGCCACCGCCCGGCGGAACGCCAGATGCTCGTTGAGCGAGTCCGGGTTCCGGTTGTCCGGTCCGTACTGGAAGTTGAGGTGCTCCCACCCCAGACCCAGCAACTCGACCGAGACCTCCACGGAGCTGCCGGGCTCGGCCGTGCCCGTCACTAGGTCCAGATCCGGGTTGGCCCCGGTGAACGTCACGTCCGTCACCCAGTGGTCCTTGGTGGAGAACCCGTCGTCGACCACGACGTAGTGGCCCGGCTGGATGTCGAACGCCACTTCGACCTCGAAGAAGCCGCCGTTTTGAAACGTCTCGGCGACGAAGAGCACGCCGTTGGTGGGATCGTCGTCGTCGTCGACGGTGACGTTCACCATGACGTCCGGGTGAACCGCCCACCCCTCTCCGACGATGCGGTCTCCGTCCCAGTAGACGGTGAACCGCGGGGGATTGGGAACCGACCAGAATGCGAACGTGCAGTCGAAGTCGGCGTCGCACTGGTACGAGCCGCCATACGTATCCGGGACCAAGTCGAATGTCAGTTCCTCGCCCGGGGTGTCTCCCGGAACGGAGAAGTCTGCGGTGAAGGTGCCCCCACCGTCGGTCACCTCGTTGCGCCAGACACTCCCGGTGTAGACGCGTACGGCGGTGCCCGGCGCCGCCAGGCCGCTCACCGTGTCGGCGTCGTCGTCGACTCCGACGATCTCGAGCGACGTGATCACGTGTGACTTCACCGTTGGGCCCTGGGTCACCTCCACGATGACCCCACTACTCACCGTGGCGGGATCGACCTGGAAATAGAAGACGCCCCATTCGTCCGTACCGGGGGAACCCACCAGGAGGCCCCCGACGGAGACGTCGACCGTGGCGTCAGGAAGCCAGCCGTATCCCCAGATCCAGCCGTCCCAAGGATCGACCTGGACACTTGTGGCGTCCGCGTAGTGGACTCCCCCAGGCTTGCCCCAAAGAGTCGAGAAGCCGGCAGCACTGTCAACCTCGCCGGCTTGCGCTTGTGTGATCGTCTCGCCATCGGCCGGGTCGTCGAGGAGCATCGGGGTGGGAGGCGATTGCGCCCCCAGGGCGGGTGTCAGGACCATCGTGATGAGTAGCAGGACGGACAGCACCGTCCACGTTGTGGTCTTCCCCGACATCGCCGGCCTCCTTGCCTCGGTCCAGGCAATGGAAAGGAGGCCCCCGTCTCCGGGGGCCTCCTTCTTGCGCTCCAGGCAATGCGACTGTGATGTGGTCCGTTCCGCCGTGGCGTCTCGGTCCGGTTGGTCCGTTCACCGCACATTCCTCCACGGAGAACGGACCACCATTCACCTTCCAGCCTGTTCAGCTGGATTCGGCCGGTATAGGGGCGAAGTGCTCTACAGCGAGTTGGAGGTGACTTTGGCATCTCCCACACCTCTTGCAGATGTGACTCGGACCCATGTCTGCGACGATGGTCGGGTGCCCATCGACGAGTTCATGCCCACCTGGGAGGTCAGCGAAGTGCACCGTGTCGAGGTGGCTGCTGATCCCGGCAGCACGTTCCGTGCCTTGCTGGCGCTGGACCTCTCCGAGTCCCGCCTGGCCCGGCTTCTCTATCGGGTGCGGGGCCTGCCGGACGACGCCCTCACCTGGGAAGGGGCGTTGCGGATGGGGTTCGTGCGCCTCGCCGTCGACGCCGATCGAGAGCTCGTGCACGGACTGGTCGGTCGCTTCTGGACGCTACGGGGAGGCATCGTGGACCTGGATCCCGAGGAGTTCGCGGCCTACGACGAGCCCGGCCACGTCAAGGCCGTGTGGAGCTTCCGCATCGATCCGGTTGACGGGCGCACGTGCGTGCTGACCACCGAGACCCGGGTGCGGGCGACCGATGCCGCCGCTCGTCGGAGGTTTCGGCCCTACTGGCTGGCCGTCCGCCCCTTCAGCGGCCTCATCCGCCGCGCCATGCTGCGCTCCATCAAGCGCGCCGCCGAAGCGGCCTGACTCAGCGGGCGGAGGGCTGGCGCCGGTCGAGGCGGGTCGGCCATACTCGGCGTCCCCCGTGAGGAGTGGTTGTGACGGACACGTATGCTGAGGTGTACCGCCGAAGCATCGACGATCCAGAATCGTTCTGGGCCGATGCCGCCGGCGCCATCGATTGGTACCGGCCACCCGAGACGGTCTTCGACGATGCGGACGCGCCGTTCTATCGCTGGTTCGCCGGCGGCGTACTCAACACGTGTGGGAACGCCCTCGACCGACACGTCGACAACGGCCGAGCCGACCAGCCGGCCCTCATCCACGACAGCCCCGTCACCGCTTCCCAGCGCACGTATACCTACCGGGAGCTGCGCGACGAGGTGGCCCGCTTCGCTGGCGCGCTGCGCCGCCTTGGAGCCGAGAAGGGTGACACGGCGATCATCTACATGCCGATGGTGCCCGAGGCCGTCATCGCCATGCTGGCGTGTGCGCGGCTCGGGGTGGTGCACTCCGTGGTGTTCGGTGGTTTCGCCGCCAACGAGCTGGCGATCCGCGTCGACGACGCCAAACCGAAGCTCATCATCTCGGCCTCCTGCGGCATCGAGGTCACCCGGATCGTCGAGTACAAGCCCCTGCTCGACGACGCCATCGAGATCGCCGATCACAAGCCACAGCGCTGCGTGATCCTGCAGCGCCCACAAGCGGAAGCAGCGTTGGTGGAGGGCCGTGATCTGACCTGGGAAGCGGTCCTGGAGGGGGCCGAGCCGGCCGACTGTGTGCCCGTCGCCGCCACCGACCCGCTCTACATCCTGTACACCTCGGGTACGACCGGGAAACCCAAGGGCGTTGTACGAGACAATGGCGGTCACGCAGTGGCGCTGCGCTGGAGCATGCCGAACCTCTACGGGGCGGGGCCGGGGGATGTGTACTGGGCCGCCTCGGACGTCGGCTGGGTGGTCGGGCACTCCTACATCGTCTACGGTCCGCTCCTGACCGGCTGCACCACCGTGCTCTACGAAGGCAAACCGGTGGGGACTCCCGATGCCGGCGCGTTCTGGAGGGTGATCGCCGAGCATGGTGTCAACGTGCTGTTCACCGCGCCGACCGCCATCCGCGCCATCAAGCGTGAAGACCCCTCCGGCGAACACCGTGCCGGGTATGACCTGAGCGCTCTCCGCTACCTCTTCCTCGCCGGGGAGCGACTCGACCCCGACACCTATCACTGGGCCGCCCAGCTGCTCGGGATCCCGGTGATCGACCACTGGTGGCAGACGGAGACCGGCTGGCCGGTGGCCACCAACCCGGTGGGCATCGAACAGTTGCCCATCAAGCCGGGGTCGGCCACGGTTCCCGTGCCGGGCTATGTGGTCGACGTGCTCGACGACGCCGGTAGCGCAGTGCTCTCCGGCGAGGACGGCGTGGTCGCCATCAAGCTCCCACTACCACCGGGCACGCTTCCCACACTGTGGAACGACGATGCGCGCTACCAGACCTCCTACCTCTCCACGTATCCGGGCTACTACCTCACCGGCGACGGTGGCAACCGCGACGCAGACGGGTACCTGTCGATCCTGGGTCGCATCGACGACGTCATCAATGTGGCCGGGCACCGCCTCTCCACCGGGGCGATGGAGGAGGTGCTCGCCACGCACCCCGCGGTTGCAGAGTGCGCCGTGATCGGCGTCGCCGACGATTTGAAGGGCCAGGTGCCGGTGGGCCTCACGGTGCTCAAGGCCGACGCCGACGTGGATCCGGAGGTGTTGCAGCGCGAGCTGGTGGCCATGGTGCGCACGACCATCGGTCCCGTGGCTTCCTTCAAGCGATCGATCGTCGTGGGGCGGCTTCCCAAGACGCGGTCGGGCAAGGTCCTGCGGGCGACCATGCGGGACATCGCGGATGGGCGGGAGTACGCAGTGCCATCGACCATCGAGGACGCGGCGGTGCTGGGGGAGATCGAGGAGGTGCTGACCCCCGGCTGAGGATGCGGCGGCGAGGTGGGGCGGCACGAAGCCCCCGCCGGGGCGGAGGCTTCGTATCGGCAACGGTCGCCGGTGCTAGGTGTGGCCACCCCACAGTGCGGTGCTGAAGCTGCTCCCATTCGACGCCGACACCCACCAGGTGCGGTTGGACGGGTGGAACTGGGCAATGTCCAGTAGGCCGTTCCCGTCACAGTCGACCATCGTGCGTGCCTCCCACCCGGAGGCGGTGGCGAAGTCGGCCCACAGTGTGGTGGTGAAGGCCGATCCGGTGGAGCTGCTCACCCACCAGGTGCCGTTGGAGGGGTGGAACTGGGCGATGTCGGCTTTGCCGTCACCCGTCAGGTCACCCGCCAGCCTCGCTTGCCACCCGTCGGCGGTGGCGAAGTCGGCCCACAGGGTGGTGGTGAAAGCGGATCCGGTGGAAGTGGTCACCCACCAGGTGCCGTTGGAGGGGTGGAATTGGGCGATGTCGTCCTTGCCGTCCCCGTTGAAGTCCCCGGCGAGGCGGGCTTGCCACCCGGACGCGGTGCCGAAGTCGGCCCACATCTTGGTGGTGAAGGCAGATCCGGTGGAGGTGCTCACCCACCAGGTGCCGTTGGAGGGGTGGAATTGGGCGATGTCGTCCTTGCCGTCTCCGTTGAAGTCCCCGACGACGTGTCCCTCCCAGCCGGACGCGGTGGAGAAGTCGGCCCACAGCCAGGTGCCGAAGCCGTCGCCGGCCGAGGTCGACACCCACCAGGTGCCGTTGGAGGGGTGGAATTGGGCGATGTCGTCCTTGCCGTCTCCGTTGAAGTCCCCGGCGAGGCGGGCCTGCCAGCCGGTCTTGGTGCCGAAGGTCGCCCACAGCTGCGGCTGGAATCCCTCCAGCGGGTGGGCCCGCTGGATCCACCAGTAGCCGGTGGCGGTGTCGAACTCGGCGATGTCGCCATAGCCGTCGGCGTCGAAGTCGCCGGCGAGCCGGGTGTCCATCGCCGCTGCACCCATCGGTGGCATGTATTCGATCTCGATGCTGCACAACCCAGCCACTGGATCATCGAGGCTGGGATACAACGTGCTCACTTCGATCAGCTCACCGGAAGCCACGGTGTAGAACAGATCGGTGAACGAGGACCCGAACCAGGCCGAGCCGGTACTCGACACGGCGGCCAGGCCCTGTTGGCTCCCGCCAGGCATCGTGCCCCACAGCTCGATGAGCGTGTCGACCGAATTCGAGGTGTCATACCACTGGGCGGTGAACCCGATGATCGTTGCCCCCACCGGCACCTCCACCGCGCCGAACACTTTCGTGTTAGGCGCCGCCGCGCTCCAGCATCCCGTGGTCCCATCCACCGGAATGATGTCGGTGAAATCATCCTCGATGATCACCGGCGAGCCCACGGTCTCCGACAGGACGCTGTGGTCCATCCTCACCTTGGCCATGTCCAGCGGCATGGCTCCAGGTGCCACGTACGAGATCTCGACTCCGCAGATCCCCGCAGCTTCGCCCTCGGGCCCGTACATGGTGTTGCCGATGACGATCACGTCGCCGACCTGAACGGTGTAGTCCAGCGGGATGGTGGTCGAGCCGTAGCCGGAACCTTCCACCGAGAATCCGCCGAGATGCGGCGTGAGCCCGGGGTCTTCATAGACCCACAGGTCGATCCAGTGCGTGTAGTCGGAGTCGTGGTACCAGTCGCCCGTCAACTCGGTGAGGGTGGCTCCCGCCGGTATGTGCAGGTCACCGATGATCGGGAAGCCGCCGGTGGTCTGAGCCGACGTGAGGCAGCTCGTGCCGGGGACGTTGACGATCACCGCTCCTGGATCGCTCCACGGCTCCATCAGGGCCAGCCCCGACTCGATGTCGACCAGCTGACCATCCACGGTGAACAGCGACCGCTCCACCGGGATGGTGCCGATCGGGGGAGTGGCCGCACTTGGGACGGCCATGAGGACCGTCATACACAAAGCGAGTACCGAGACGAGCACGAGGCTCTTCTTGGCAGTCACTTTGGCCTCCTTCGATGAAGAGCCTTCATCGGTGCGGGCGAGCGGAGGCGGGTCGGCAACTTGCCGATCTGGTCCCTCGTCGTCTCCCCTCCTCTCTGGGAGTCCTACCCCCGGCGTCCTGGCGATGCGAAGGCACCCGTTTGAGATCGACGTTGGTTGTTTGTCTCCACTGTCGGTGAAGGGAGAGGCCGCGTACAGAGGACGTTGTCACACCCGGCGATCGACCGACGCCGTTCCCAACGTCCACGGGTAGCGTGGCGCCATGTCTTCGGCAGAGCCCAGTCGCATCGTCCTCGTCGGCGCCGCCGGGCGTGACTTCCACAACTTCAACGTGCGGTATCGCAGCGACCCCGACAGCCGGGTCGTGGCCTTCACCGCCACTCAGATCCCTGGCATCGAGAACCGGCGGTACCCGCCCGAACTGGCCGGGCCGCACCATCCCGACGGCATCCCGATCGTTGCTGAAGACAGGTTGGAGGAGCTGATCGCAGAGCACGGCGTTGACACCGTGGTGTTTGCCTACTCCGACGTCAGCCACGAGCACGTGATGCACATCGCAGCGCGGGCCAACGCTGCGGGGGCGGCATTCCTGCTGCTCGGGGCCGAGACGATGCTCGCGTCCTCGAAGCCGGTGGTGTCGGTCACCGCGGTGCGGACCGGGGTCGGCAAGAGCCAAACGTCCCGTCAGATTCGCCAGGTGCTGGCCGAAGCCGGGAAACGAGTGGCAGCCATCCGTCATCCGATGGCATACGGAAACCTGGTGTTCCAGCGCATGCAGCGGTTTGCCACGTTCGAGGACCTCGACGCGGCGCAGGTGACCATCGAAGAGCGTGAGGAGTTCGAGCCCTACCTGCGCGAGGGTGCGATGGTGTTCGCCGGCGCCGACTACGAAGCGATTCTGGCGGCGGCCGAACAGGAGGCCGACGTCATCGTGTGGGACGGGGGCAACAACGACGTGCCGTTTCTCCGACCCGACATCGACATCTGCCTGGTCGACCCCCACCGCGTCGGTGACGAGCTGCGGTACTGGCCCGGTGAGGCCAACCTGCGCAGGGCCGGCGTTGTGATCATCAACAAGATCGACAGTGCCACGGCCGAGCAGCTCGACCAGGTCCGCCGCAATGTGGCGTCGCTGAACCCCGAGGCAACCGTGGTCGAGGCGGCGTCGGTGGTGGCGGTCGACGACCCGGATGCCATCACCGGCAAGCGAGTGCTCGTCATCGAGGACGGTCCGACCACCACCCACGGTGGCATGTCCTTCGGGGCGGGGATGATCGCCGCCCGATCCCACGGCGCGGCGGAGATCGTCGACCCTCGGCCCTACGCAGTCGGCTCGTTGCGGGACGTGTTCGAGGACTATCCGCACCTCGAGCGGGTCCTCCCCGCCATGGGGTACAGCGACACGCAACGCACCGAGTTGCGGGAGACGATCCATGCCGCCTTCGAACAGGCGGAGGTGGTGATCATCGGCACGCCGATCAATCTGGACGGTGTCCTCGGTCTCGACCTGCCCAGCGTGCGGGTTCGCTACGACCTCGACATCAAGACCGGCCCGACGATGCAGCAGATCCTGGCCCCGGTACTCGGCCAGGCCTAGCAAGCCGGCCCGGAGGGCCGGAACAACCACGGACCCTTGACCCCTCCGACTAGGGCCGATTGGAGGTACGACCGGGGCCGGCCTCACTTCATACTGGAATCGAGAGGTGTGGCGTGGAACAGGTGACGTCGACACGCACCGAGCTGCTGGCGCGTCGAGCCCAGCTGGCCCTTGCCGAACAGGGTCGTGACCTGCTCGAGCAGAAGCGTGACCAGCTCTTGGAGGAGTTCCGGAGGGTCGCCAACGTCGCGCTTCGCGGCAGCGACGAGCTGGCGGCGGCGGCGACTGCGGCTCGGCAGGCCCTCGATCTGGCCGAGGCACTGGATGGGCCGGAGGAGCTGGCCTCGGCGGTGCTCGCATCCAAGCGAGAGCTTCCCATCGGGGTGCGGGCGGCCACCGTGATGGGCGTGCGCATCGCCGAGATCGACTACGCCCCCATCGGCCGTAGCGCGGCGGCACGCGGCTACAGCTTGAACGGCAGCAGTGCCAGGATCGACGAAGCGGCTGGGCGCTTCGAGGCCACAGTTGAGATGTTGCTCGACGTCGCCTCGCTGGAGGTGCGCCTGCGTCGCCTGGCTGACGAGATCGGCAAGACGACTCGTCGCATCAACGCCATCGAGCTGGTGGTGATTCCTCGACTGCTGGCCGAACGCAACTTCATCCAGTCGGTCCTCGACGAACGCGAGCGTCAGGACCGCTTCCGACTGAAGCGCATCAAAGACCGGGCATCTGCCCGTGGCGAGGTGGTGTCGGCATGACAGAACCGGCCGACACGTCGGCCCTGAGCACCATCCGAGACAAGGAGCTGGAGATGGCTCGGCGCGTCGATGCTGCTCGTGATGCCGCCGAGGACGAGATTCGCGACGCCCAGGCTGACGCCAGGGCAGCAGCGGCCGCCGCCAAGGAGCGGGGTCGCGCGGTGGCCGATCGCATGGTCGAAGAGGCCACCGCCCGCGCCGAGTTCGACGGGGCCGAGATCCGACGCCTCGGTGCCGAGGCGGCCGCCACGGTGCGGGCAGACGTGGCGACTCGCTTCGAAGACGTCATCGATGAGCTGGTGGCACTCGTGCTGTCTCCTCCGGGTGAGGAGGACGGCTGATGCAAGTTCCCATGGCGAAGATCCACGTCTTGGGACATCGTCGGCGCCTCGACGACGTGCTCGAGCATCTCTACGAGACAGGGAGCGTCCAGCTCATCGACGTCACCCAAGACGCGTCCCTCCACCTGCCGCCCCTCTCCCTCGACGAGGAGCACGTACGGCAGATCGAGCAGCTGCGGTACCTGCGGGCGCGTCTCGATGCCGCCTTGGCCCTGGCACCGCTGCCGGCGCTACCGGCTCGCGCAGATGTGGATCTGGCCAAGATCGAGGCGGAGCTCGATGCCGACACTCCCCAGATCGAGCGCCTGGCGCACCAGCTCGACGACCTCGGGGCGGAGCTGGACACCCTGCCCCGCTACGTCGCGTCGCTGAAGCGGCTGTTGCCGCTGGTGCCCGAGCTCCCCGACCTGGCCGGCTACGAGGTCGTTGCCCTTCTCATCGATGTCGCCCACCAAGGCGTCATCGGTGATCTGAACGCCGAGATGGAGGAGCTGATCGGCAGCAACTTCACCATCCTCTCAGATCGGGTCGATGCCCAGACGATCGGTGCCGTCCTTGTGTTTCCGCGGAAGCAGAGCGCCCGCGTCCAGGACCTGCTCGGACACGAACGCGTCACCCGGGTGCGGCTCCCGGATCGGTTCGCCGGCATGCCGTTCCAGCAGGCGATCTCGGCGATGGAACGTCGTTTGATGGAGGTCCCGGCCGAGCTCGACGCCACCCGGCATGAGTTGCAGCGTCTGATCGGCACGCACATCGACTGGCCGGCAGCGCGTGTGCATCTCGATGCCAGGATCGCGCAGCTCGAAGCGGTCGGTCACCTGGGTGCCACGCCGCACACCTTCGTGTTATCCGGCTGGATGCCGCGGCGCGGGGTAGCCACGCTGCGTTCGGACCTGGCCCGAAAGTTGGGCGGAGAGGTGATCGTGGAGGAGGTGGCCCCGGCTCCGTCCGAGACGCCCCCGGTGCTGCTCAGCAACCCGCCCCCCGCCCGTCCCTTCGAGTTCCTCGTCCGTTTGCTGTCGTTGCCCCGGTATGGCGCACTCGACCCGACGATCCTCATGACGATCTTCTTGCCACTCTTCTTCGGCATGATGTTGGGCGACGTCGCCTACGGCCTCATCCTGCTGGCGTTGGTGGCGTGGGTCCGGCGTCGATTCCGGCACCGCAGTCGCGTGATCGCCGATCTGGGCCACGTGCTGATGCTGTCCGCGGCATGGGCGACCGTGTGGGGTGTCGTCTACGCCGAGTTCTTCGGCGATCTGGGACACCGCTGGTTCGGGTGGGAGCCGCTGTGGATCAATCGCGAGGAGGCGATCGAGCCGCTGCTGGTGTTCACCATCGCAGTCGGCGCCGCCCACGTGATCTTGGGCCTGTTGCTGGGAGTGTGGGGAGCCGCCCGGTCCCAAGACCGTCGGTTGCTCACCCAGCGGATCGCCATGCTGGTCGCACTCAGCGGTCTGTTTCTCATCGTTGCCGTTGCGGCGGGTCAGCTCCCGGCCGGCTTCGTATCGCCGGGAGTAGCCGGTCTCATCGTCGGCCTGGTGCTGCTCGTCGCCGCCGAAGGGGCACTGGGCCTGGTCACCGGACCGCTCGAGCTGATCGGGACCGTAGGGAACATCTTGTCCTACCTCCGCATCGGCGCCATCGGCATCGCCTCCGTCTACCTCGCCAGGGTCGCGAACGAGCTGGGAGCGACTGGACCCCTGTGGCTGGGCATCATCATTGCCGCGCTGTTCCACGCCTTGAACGTGGCACTCGGTGCGTTCAGCCCGACGATTCAGTCGCTCCGGCTCCACTACGTCGAGTTCTTCAGCAAGTTCTACGAGGAGGGAGGTCGCGAGTACGAGCCGTTCGGCAACGGCTCGACCGCCACTTCCTCACGGCAATGAAAGGAGACCGAGCATGGAAGTCGGTTTGCTGGCCATAGGAGCGGGTCTTGCCGTCGGGCTCGGCGCCATCGCCACCGGATACGCCCAAGGAAGGATCGGTTCCGCCGGGATCGGTGCCATCGCCGAGAAGCCGGAGTTGACCGGGCGGGTGATCCTGCTCATCGCAATCCCGGAGACCTTGGTGATCCTCGGCTTTGCCGTGGCGGCGATGATCATCATCCTCTTGGGAGGCTGATGGCGCTCGACGACATCATCGAGGCGATCGAGCGCGAGACCGCCGAGGAGATCGCCGCCATCGAGGCGGCGGCGCAGCGGCGCGCAGCTGAGATTCGAGCACGTGGCGCTGCCGAAGCGGCGGAGATCGAGGCGGAGGCGGCATCGGCTCGGGCGAGCGAGGCCGAAATGGGCGCCGATCGGATCCGCAACCGGGCCAGGCGCGACGCCGAACGACAGCTGCAGACGGCACGCAATGCCATCGTTGCCGAGCTGTTCGACGGCGTGCGGCACCGGCTCGCCGGGCTTCGTGGCTCTCAGGGGTACGACGAAGCTCTGGTCCAGCTCGTCGTCGAGGCCCGAGCCGCCCTGCCCGAGGCGACCGTTTTGCGCGTGGGCACAGCCGACGAAGCGCTGGCGCATGCGCTCTTCGGTGATCACGACGTGCAGATCGTTGCGGACTTGGACACATGGTGCGGTGGCCGCGTCGAGTGCTCGGACGGACGCGCCGTGGACAACACCATCGAGCAGCGCCTGACCCGTGCCGACCCCCACATGCGTCGGCTCGTGCTGGAGCTGATGCCCGAACTCGGGGGCCGCCCACATGAGTGACTACGACTACGGCAACGCACGGCTGCGAGCTCGGAAGTCTTCTCTGTTCGGCGTGCAGGATCTCCGCACGATGCTGGCGGCGGATAGCGTCGACGGCCTGCTCGGGTTACTGAGTGCCACCCGCTACCGGCCTGATGTCGAGGCGGCCATGCCGCGGTTTCGGGGCATGCGCCGGCTCGATGCCGCGGTTGCCTTGAACGTCGGCCGCACCCTGCGCGAGGTCGCCGGGTTCTATGCCGAAGATGCGGCGCGAGCGGTGGGCCTCCTGGTCGAACGATGGGACGTCCGCAACCTCCGCGCCGCGTTGCGTGGTGCCGCCGCTCGTGCGGCGCCGGCCCAGATACAGGCGGCCATGGTGCCGGCAGGCACCTTCGACGCCGGGACGCTCCGCGCCCTGGCCGCGGCCTCCGGAGTGCGGGCGTTGCTCGAGCTGCTGGTCAGTCTCGGTGTCCCCGACCGTCGCGCGGCGAATGCCATCTTTGGCGCGTGGCCGGTGTACGAATCGACCCAGGACCTCGCCCATGTGGAGCTGGCCATCGACGACGCGTACGCCTCCCGCTGGGAAGAGGAGCTCACCGATCTCGAGCTACCGGTGCTGCACCGGGTGTTCGTACGGGAGGCGGACCGAACGGACGTGATGACGGCGGTACGGTTGTCCGCCGAAGATGAGGTGGTCCTCTCGAAGCAGGAACCGTGGGGCAGAGGATCAATAGCACCGGCGGTGCTGCGCAGCGCTGCCACCGCGCCGAGCCGAGACAGGACCGTTGAAATGCTCATGGCTGTGGTGCCCGCGCCGTGGGCGACGGCCCTGGCGGGGTGGGCGGATCACGGCGATCTCACTCGGCTGAGCAATGACATCGACGCTGCGCTCACGCACGAGCTCATCGGGTTGTTCGCCGCCGGCGACCCGCTGAGCATCGACATACCGATCGCGTTCACCGCTGCCGTGGAGAACGAAGCCCGCAATCTGCGGCTCGCCGGTCGCAGCATCGCTGCAGGCCTTCCGCCCTCCGACACCCTGGAAGTGATGGTGACACCGTGGTGAGGGAGCAGCGCGGGACCCGGCTGGTCGTCATCAGCACACCTGACCTGGTACCCGGGTTTGCGCTCGCCGGGGCCGAGACCATCCCCGTGGAGTCGGCCGCAGAGGCACAGCAGGCATTCGACCGGCTGTTGGCGGAGGGTGAGTCCGGCGTCATCGCCGTCGACGAGGGGTTTCTCGACCTCCTCGACACCTCGCCGCTGCATGCTCGATCCGTGCCGGTGCTGGTGGCGCTGCCGAGCGGCATCGCCGGCGCCCCATCTTCGCGTCGCGCCCGTCTCGCCGATCTGATGCAACGCACCATTGGTTACCAGATCTCGTTCGCGGAGCCGGAGTCATGAGCGCGGAAGGCAGGATCGTTCGAGTGGCCGGACCGGTGGTGGTGGCCGAGGGTCTGCAGAGCCGGCTGTACAACGTCGTGCGCGTGGGCCGACGTCGCCTCATCGGCGAGATCATCCGGTTGAGTGGCGACCAATCGGTGATCCAGGTCTACGAGAGCACCTCGGGCCTGCAGGTCGGGTCAGGGGTCGTCGATACCGGCGCCCCGCTGCAGGTGGAGTTGGGACCCGGCTTGCTGGGAGGAATCTTCGACGGCATCCAGCGTTCCCTTCCCGCCATCGCTTCGGAAGACGGGCGCTCGTTCGCCCGTCCGTTCTTGCGCCGCGGCATCGAGGCGCCGGCCTTGGACCGAGATCGGTATTGGGAGTTCAGCCCGGCGGTGGCCGTCGGCGACGACATCGGCCCGGGGGACCTGCTGGGCACCGTCCCCGAGACGTCGGCACTGCACCATCGCGTGCTCGTGCCAGGGGACAAGAGCGGGGCCGTGACCAAGGTGGAGCCGGGCCCGGCGCGAGTGGAGGACCCGGTCGTATGGATCGATGGCGAACCGGTGGCGATGCTCCAGCAGTGGCCGGTGCGGCGACGACGGCCGGTGAGTCAACGTATCGATCCCACCGCTCCGCTCGTGACGGGTCAGCGCGTCATCGACACGCTGTTCCCTCTGGCGCGTGGCGGCAGCGCCACGATTCCCGGCGGGTTCGGCACCGGCAAGACGGTCCAGGAGCAGAGTTTGGCGAAGTGGGTCGACGCCGATGTCATCGTGTACGTGGGATGCGGCGAACGCGGCAACGAGCTCGCCGAGGTGCTCGAGGAGTTCCCCCGCCTGATCGATCCTCGCAGCGGCGGGTCGCTGATGGACCGCACCATCCTGATCGCCAACACGTCCAACATGCCGGTGGCAGCGCGCGAAGCCAGCATCTACACGGGCATCACCCTGGCCGAGTACTACCGCGACCAGGGCTACGACGTCGCCGTGCTCGCGGACAGCACGAGCCGCTGGGGTGAGGCGCTGCGCGAGGTCTCCAGCCGGTTGGAGGAGATGCCGGGTGAGGAAGGGTTCCCGGCGTATCTGCCGTCGCGGCTTGCCGAGTTCTACGAGCGGTCCGGGGCGGTCACGTGCCTCGGCCGAGATGCCCGGACCGGATCGGTGAGCGTGGTCGGTGCGGTGTCCCCACCGGGCGCCGATTTCTCCGAACCCGTCACGCAGTACAGCCTGCGCCTGGCCGGCACGTTCTGGTCGCTCGACACCGACCTCGCCCGCCGGCGTCACTTCCCCGCGATCCACTGGCGCCGCAGCTACTCGCTGTATCGGCTTGGTGCCTGGTTCGACCGTGAGGTTCATCCTGACTGGGAGGCGCAGCGGATGTGGGCGTCCAAGCTGCTCGACCAGGAAGACGAGCTGCGAAGCGTCGTGCAGTTGCTGGGCATGGACGTGCTCGATCCGGCGGAACAGGTGGTGTTCCGCGTCGGGCGCATGTTGCGAGAGGATTTCCTTCAGCAGTCGGCGTTCGACGCGGTCGATGCCTTCTGCACGCTCGAGAAGCAGTTCTGGATGCTGCGAGTCATCAGGAGCGCCGACGAGGCCATGAGAGAGGCGGTGCGGCGCGATATCGACCCGGCACTGGCGAGCACGGTGCCGTCCCTCGCCGAGGTCCCCCAGATGCGCCGCTGGCCGGCCGCAGAGGTCGAGTCCCGGGCCGGGGTCCTGATGGCGGCGATTCGGGAAGAGATGGAGGCGTTGTGAGGCTTCGGCGCGGACTGCACACCACCGAGTTCCGGACCGTGGACTACGTGTCGGGACCTCTCATCTTCATCGACCGTGCCACGGGGGTTCACGCCGAGGAAGTGGTCGACGTGGTCGCCCCGGACGGCGAGGTTCGTCGCGGCCAGGTGCTCGAGGTCGACGGCCGGCGGGCCGTCATCGAGGTATATGCCGGTACGCGCGGTCTCGATGTGGCGACCACCGTGGTGCGGTTGGGTGGCGACGCGGCACGTCTCGGGGTCGGCCTCGATCTCCTGGGTCGGATGATGGACGGGTCGGGAACACCCATCGACGGTGGGCCGCCGCCCATGCCGGAGGAGTTCTGGGACGTCAACGGCCTGCCGATCAACCCGGCCGCGCGGGAATACCCGTCGGAGCTGATAGAAACCGGGATCTCGAGTATCGATGGCCTGAACACCCTGGTCAGGGGCCAGAAGCTCCCCATCTTCTCGGGGTTCGGCCTGCCGGCGAACGAGTTGGCGGCCCGGGTGGCGGCCGGTGCCCGAGTCACCAAGCCGGGCGAGCCTTTCGCGGTGGTGTTCGCTGCCATGGGCATCACGTTCCGAGAGGCGTCCTACTTCCGTGACTTCCTCGAGCACAGCGAGCAGCTCAACCGCACGGTGCTGTTCATGAACCTGGCGGACGACCCCACCATCGAACGTCTGCTCACCCCGCGCATCGCCCTCACTGCGGGCGAGTACCTGGCTTTCGAGCACGGTTACCAGGTCCTCGTCATCCTCACCGACATGACGAACTACTGCGAAGCGTTGCGTGAGGTGAGCACGGCACGAGAGGAGGTGCCGGGCCGGCGCGGTTACCCGGGCTACATGTACACGGACCTCGCCACGATCTACGAGCGGGCCGGCAGGATTCGCGACCACGACGGCAGCCTGACCCAGCTCATCCTGCTGTCGATGCCCGATGACGACATCACCCACCCGATCCCAGACCTGACCGGGTACATCACCGAGGGCCAGATCGTGTTGTCCCGCAGCCTGCACCGCAGCGGCATCGACCCGCCGGTGGACGTGCTGCCGAGCCTGAGCCGTCTCATGAATGCCGGCACCGGCCCGGGTCGCACCCGCGAGGATCACCGGGCCGTCGCCGATCAGCTCTACGCCTTCTACGCCGCCGGTCGCGACCTGCGCCGGCTGGTTGCCATCGTCGGCGAGGCGAGCCTCGGTGCCGAGGATCGGCGCTCGCTGGAGTTTGCCGACCATTTCGAGGAGGAGTTCGTCCACCAGGGGACGGAGCGGCGGTCAGTGGGCGAGACGCTGGATCGGGCATGGACGCTGTTCGCCGGGTACGCCGATGCCGAGCTCACCCGCATCGCTCCGGAGCTGATCGCCAAGTACCGACCAACACCGGATGACGATGCCGTCGAGCCCAGCGAGGATGAGCTCCCCGTCGCCACGCCAGACGACGCCGCGGCAGGGGAGACCTAGCGGGCTCGGTCGGGCGCGGCGGTGCTCACTTCGAGTCCGCCCTCAGGCAGTCGCCGGTCCTACGCTGGTGGCCTGGCCCGAAGGGAGGTCGCGGTGACGCGTCGAATGCCGAAGTGGAGCGAGGTGAAGCCGCTCGTCAAGATCCGGCCGCCCGGTCTCGGGCCCGAGGCCCGTCTCGCCTCTGCCGCCTCGATCTGGGACCTGCGCCAGGTCGCCAAACGTCGCACTCCCCGGGCCCCGTTCGACTACACCGACGGTGCCGCCGACGAGGAGATCGCCCTCCGCCGCTCCCGGGAAGCCTATCGCCGGGTCGAGTGGAACCCCACCGTGCTTCGGGACGTGTCCGAAGTCGATACCGGTACGTCCCTGCTCGGCGCTCCCTCACGGCTTCCGTTGGCGCTGGCCCCAACCGGATTCACGCGGATGATGCAGCACGAGGGCGAGCCCGCCGTGGCGCGCGCCGCCGCCCGAGCCGGTATCACGTATGCGTTGTCGACCCTGGGGACCACCACACCGGAGACCGTGGCGGCGGCGGCTCCCACCCTCAACCGCTGGTTTCAGCTCTACCTGTTCAAGGACCGCGACTTCAGCCGCGACCTGCTGATCCGCGCCAAGGCGTCCGGCTACTCGGCGGTGATCCTGACGGTAGACACCGCCATTCCCGGCCTCCGGGCAAGAGACGTGCGCAACGGCCTCACCGTGCCGCCGTCGCTCACCCTGAAGACGCTCCTCGACATGGGGCGGCATCCCTCGTGGTGGTACAACCTGCTCACCACCGAACCGCTCGAGTTCGCAACGCTGCGGCACTTCGACGGCACGGTCGCCGAGCTGGTGGCCCACGCGTTCGACCCCACGCTCAACTGGTCCGACATCGACTGGCTTCGTGAGCACTGGGACGGCCCGCTGGTCATCAAGGGCATCCAGCGAGTCGAGGACGCCCGCGAGGCGGTAGCTCGCGGCGCCGATGCGATCATCGTGTCCAACCACGGCGGCCGCCAGCTCGACCGAGGTCCGACCACCTTCGAGCTGCTTCCGCACATGGCGGACGCGGTGGGCGACCAGATCGAGGTCTACGTCGATGGAGGCATCATGGACGGCGCCGATGTCGTGGCGGCGGTGGCCCAAGGTGCCACGGCGGCGTTCATCGGCCGGGCCTACCTGTATGGCCTCATGGCCGGGGGAGAGCACGGCGTCGAGCGTGCATTGGAGATGTTCGCGGCCGGTATCGCTCGCACGATGCAGCTCCTCGGAGTCCGATCAGTGAAGGAGCTGAACCGAAGCCACTTCACTCTGCGG
>JBFGCM010000076.1:0-18517 GCA_041581135.1 Acidimicrobiia bacterium | reverse complement strand
CTCATCGAGGGTGGTGGCACCGATCATTCGCAGCTCGCCACGCGCCAGCATCGGCTTGAGCATGTTGGAGGCGTCCATCGAGCCCTCGGCGGCACCGGCGCCGACGATGGTGTGCATCTCGTCGATGAACGTGATGATGCTGCCCTCGGCCGCCTTGATCTCATTGAGCACGGCCTGCAGTCGCTCCTCGAACTCGCCCCGGTACTTGGCGCCGGCGACCATCGCCGCCAGGTCGAGGGCGATGATCCGCTTGTCCTTGAGGCCCTCCGGCACGTCGCCGTCGACGATGCGCTGGGACAGGCCCTCGGCGATGGCGGTCTTGCCGACCCCCGGCTCGCCGATGAGCACCGGGTTGTTCTTGGTGCGGCGCGTCAACACCTGGATGATGCGGCGGATCTCGTCGTCGCGACCGATGACCGGGTCGAGCTTGCCTCGAGCGGCGAGCTGCACCAGGTCGCGTCCGTACTTCTCCAGCGGAGCGAAGGTGTCCTCGGGATTCTGGCTGGTCACTCGCTGCGCGCCGCGTACCTGGGCCAGCACCGACAGGATGGCGTCCTTGGTGACGCCCTCGGCGCGGAGCAGGTCGCCGATCGTTCCCTTCGACTGGGCCAGCGCCAAGATGAGGTGTTCCACCGACGTGTAGTCGTCCCTGAGTGCAGTCCGTTCGCTCTCGGCCTGCTCGAGGACCTTGATGAGCTCGGGGGAGAAGCCCACTTCGCCGGCGTCCCCGTAGACCTTCGGGATCTGATCGAGGGAGTGACTCACCGAGGTGCGAATCGCCGCCGGGTTCACGCCGAGTCCGGAGAGGAGTGGGTACACCAGACCCTCGCTCTGCCCGAGCAGGGCTTCGAAGAGGTGCTCCGGTCCGGCGACCTGGTGATGGCGCGCCTCAGCGCCGGAACGGGCGCCGAGGATCGCCTCTTGGGATTTCTGGGTGAAGCTGTTGATGTCCATGGAGGGTGTGGTACCTCGTGTCGGTGTGTGCTGACCTCACGACGTGTCTTCCCGCACGGCGGGGGACGCAAACGTGGTCCTCGAGAGGGGTTGGGGCTCTATCAATAAATCTGAGCGCAATGTTATCAGATCATGGCGTTTCCGTAAAGGAGCGGAACCCGTGCCGTGAACGCTGTCGGCTCGCGGCGTACGATGGCGCCCGTGAGCGGGCAGCGACGAGGTGGCGGCTGGGTGGCGGTCCAAGGCATGCTCTTGCTCGCCATCGCCGTGTCGCTGTCCATCGGTCCCCAGCTGGGCGCCCTCCGGATGGGGCGGATGATCGTGGGCGCCGTGCTGGCGCTGAGTGGCGCGGTCCTGGCTGCGGTCGCCATCGCCAGTCATCCTCAGGCGGTATCGGCGACACCGGCGCCGGTACGAGGGCGTCCGTTGGTCGAGGACGGGATCTACGGGCTGGTCCGCCATCCGATCTACGGAGGCGTGGCCATCGCGTGTGCCGGTCTGGCGGTGTTCACAGGGCGGCCGCTGGCATTGCTGGCATCGTTGGTCCTGGCCATCTTCTTCTCCCGGAAGGCGGCCCATGAGGAATCGCTGCTGGAACGGGCCTACCCCCAGTACGCCGACTACGCCGCCCGCGTGCCCCGACGCATGATCCCCTGGGTGTGGTGATGGATCGCCGCTTCGAGCTGAACGAGACCGGTTTCGTCGCTTACGGCGAGACGTTGCCACAACTGTTCGAGAACGCCGGTGTCGCCGCCTTCGCGGGCTCGTTTCCGGTCGGCGACATCGCACCCACGTACTCTCGACCGTTGGTGGCACCGGGTGACAGCCTGGAGGAGCTGCTGGCCAACTGGGTCGAGGAGTTGCTGGCGATGGGGCGCGTCGAGGACCTCGCCGTCAGCTACGTCACCGTCGATCGGCTGGAGGAGGGCGGCGTGCAGGGCTCCGGTGCGGGCCTGCCGCGGTCCGAGGTCTCACGCATCGGACCGGACGCCGAAGGGGTGGATCGCTCCCAGACCCGGGTCGTCGAGATACCGGACGGCTGGTGGGCGGCGCTCACGCTCCGTTGAGTGGTTGTGTGCCGGGCTGGAGGCCACCCAGAGTGGTGTTTGGAAACAAACCACGACCTGCCGGGTCCAAGTCATCGGAAACACAAGCAACTCGGAGGAGTGGGAATGCTTCAGGAGTTCAAGGACTTCATCAACAAGGGCAACCTGGTGGAGATCGCCGTTGCCTTCGTCATGGGTCTGGCGTTCGCCGCCGCCGTGACGTCGTTCACGAGTCGCATCGTGACGCCGCTGATCGGCATGATCTTCAATGTCTCGAACCTCGAGAACACCATGACGTTCGGTGACATCGACCCCGAGACGGGCGTGCCGGCGGGTTCGGTGGGTGCCTTCTTGGCAGCCGTGCTGAACTTCGTCATCGTGGCGTTTGTCATGTTCCTGGTCGTCAAGCAGTACAACAAGATGAAGGCCGCGCAGGAGGAGGCCGAAGCCGGCCCCAGCGAGGTGGATCTCCTCACCGAGATCCGCGACAACCTCACCCGCACCTGATCCGTCCAGCTATCGAACGAACGGGCCCTTCTGGGCCCGTTCGTCGCGTTCGTTGTGCTTATTCGTCGCATATGCGACCGGAATAGGCACACTCGTCGGGATCCGGGGGCGGGCGACCGTCCGTTCGTTGTGCCTATTCGTCGCATATGCGACCGGAATAGGCACACTCGTCGGGGAAGCGCACGCACCTTCATCCGGGAATCAACCGAGACACGTATTCGTTGCACCAACGGACCGGACACGCCGAGGAGCACACATGCCGACCGCAACCTGGAAAGACACCGTCATCGCCGAGAGCGACGACACCGTCATCGTCGAGGGCAACCACTACTTCCCCCTGGACACGGTGAACCCCGATCTCGTCCGCCCCAGCAGCCGGACCTCGGTGTGTCCGTGGAAGGGCACCGCCAAGTACTACGACGTCGTGGTCGACGGCGAGGTCAATCCGGCGGCCGCCTGGTACTACCCCGACCCGAAGCCGGCGGCGGCGAACATCAAGGATCACGTCGCCTTCTGGGGCGGCGTCGAGGTCAGCTCCGACGGCGGCGGCTTCCTCTCCCGCTTCCGCCGCTGACTTAACCGTCTTCTCACAAAGCTCACATCTCCCTCCCATCTGGGCGGCGCATAAAGGTGTCGTAGACACGAGCCGCCAAAGGAGAGGTGATGTTCCGAGTCCGCGTCGCTGGATTCGTCGTCGTTGCGCTGGTGGCGCCCGCGTGCGGTCCACGCCACCAGCCGGGCGCCGTCGATCCGGCCACCACCACGTCGCAGGTGCCCACCAGCACCACGGCGCTCGAAGCCGACGGGCCGGCACCGGTCGTGGCCGACTCGACCCCACCGCCGACCGTCGGGACACCGGCGGCCGAACCGGCCGCTGAGGCCACGGCCCCTGTCGAGGAGCTCGAGCCGAAGCTCGACGATCTCGACTCGCTGCTCGACGACCTCGACCGGATGCTCGCGAACTCTGGACTCGACGAAGGAGAGATGTGATGAGAAGACTGTTCGCGCTGACCGTTGCCGTTGCGCTGGCCCTGGCGATGGTGCCGGCCGCGGCCATGGCCCAAGACGCCGCGGAGGACCGTCCGGCAACCGATGACCTGCGGGCTCGCGTTCAGGCCGAGTTCGAAGGCCTGCACGCCCAGGCCGAAGGCGATCTCGAGGATGTCATCGATGAGATCAAGGCCCAAGCCGCCGAGGCGATCGCAGAACGCCAGGACCATCTGGTCGAGCTGACGGCGCTCGTGAACGATGCGGAGCACCTGACCGCGGACCACGAGGCGACGCTGCTCGCAGACACCGATGCGACGGCATCGGGGCTTGCCCAGCTCGGTGACGACATCGCCGCTGCCACCACGCTCGAGGAGCTTGGCGACCTGGTCCCGAGGATCGCCACGGACTATCGGGTCTATCTGATCCTGACGCCGAAGACCATCTTCACCATCGTGGCCGATGCAGAGGTGGCGGCGCACTCGCAGCTGTCGCTCGTGGCCGACGACATCGACTCCGCCATCGCCCAGGCCGGCGCCGCCGGGTTCGACGTGTCGAAGGCCGAGGATGCGATGGCCCAGGCCCGCGCCGAGTTGGACGGCGTGTTGGAAGACGCCACCGGGGTGGCGGCGTCCGTCATCGATCTCCAGGCTGCCGATTGGCCGTCGGCTCGGCCCACGCTCGAAGCTGCCCACGATTCGCTCCGACGCGGCGCCGAGCATCTCGCCGACGCCGTTCGCCATGGTCGGGCCGCGGTGAGCGCCCTCCGTGAGGCCGTCCACGGCTGATGACGCCGCTGTCGACAGCTCCCGAGCGCCACTTGCGTCCTCCAGGCATCCCGCTCCAGGTGGGCTCGGGGCCGTCGGCGCCCACCGCCGTTGGTGGTCGCGACCACTACTCGGCGAATGCTCGTTCGAATGCGTCGAAGGTGTCGAGCGACGTGGAGTGATCGAGCACGGCGAAGACGACGGTCCTGAAGGCCGCGCCGAAGCGAGGCTCCTCGAGTGCGGCGCGGAAGAGCTCGGACACCTCAGCCGGATCGTTGGCGAAGACGCCGCAACCCCAGGCGCCGAGCACCAGCTGCTCATGGCGGTGCGCTCGCGCCACGGCAAGGACGTTCCGAATCCGGCGGTGCATCGTCGGCGCGATCTCGCCGGCTGCTTCTGGCTCGTTGGCTCGCACCGCCCCTGCGTTGACGGCAGGGGCAGTCAGGATCGACACGGAGTAGGGCTCCTCGAGCAGCCGATCCTCGTCGTCGCGGAACACCGGAACCCTCGGCGAATAGATCATGTGGTCGGTGTAGAGCGCGGAGCCGTGCCTGCGATTACGGGCGTAGTACATGGGTTGTGACCGCACACATGCGTACAGACCGGACGCCCGCGCCAGCGCTTCTTCCTGCGCCTGGCTTCCCCCCAGGAATCCCCCGCCGGGGTTCCTGGCAGAGGCGAAGTTGAGGCACAGCGGATCGTGGTGGGCGGCGCCGGCAGACAGGAAGCGGGCGGCGGCGAAGGTGGTGCAGTTGCGCACCTCGATGTGCGGAGGTGTGTCGTGGGAGTCCACAGCCTCCACTCCTTGGCGTAGGTCGGTGAGGTCGTCCGGCTCGTAGAGCCTCGTGCCGGCCACTGCGGCGGCCAAGTCGTGCTCGATGTCGACGATGACGCCATCAGCCGTCCGGTAGGAGCCCGACTCGAGGATCGCGACCGTCTCTTCCGCAGTACGAGCCCGACCGGCTCGGTTGGACCTGGCCATGGCACTCGCCTCCAGGACGGACGATCGAGATACGATACCGCCGCACCGTCCACAGCCCTGGACGCCGGTACGACTGAGCGGGAGGCCGGATTGACATGACCGATGACTACGACGCCGAAGAGGAGCCCCCTCTCAGCGCAGTGGAATCCACTCGCGAAGGCACTGACGAAACCATCGTCGAGATCTGGCGAGGCCCCCACCTGGTAGGCCAGGTGTACTGGGACGGCATCGAGCCGGTGGTGCAGATCTTCGACGACCGCCGCACCGGCTACAACCTGCTGCCCATGTCAGAGCTCGCCAACGTGATGGTCGTGGCGGAGCCCATCGTCACTCCCGACGATGCCGTCACGGAAGACGACGACGAGGAGTACGAGGAGCATCCCGCCACCACCGAGCTCGTCGCCGAGTTCGACTCCCAGGCCGTGCATCGCAGCGAGGGCGGTGAGGGTTACTTCACAATGACCGTGGCTCGCCGGTTCATCGATCGTTGCACCGACCTGGAGCTGGCCGTGGTGAACGTGGAAGGCTTCGATCTCGCCGACGGGGAGGTACGAGCTCGTCCCAACTTGTTCGGCAGCTTCGGTGGCAACCCGGAGGCACTCGAGTGGGACGAGTACGTCGAGGAGGTCAATGAGCGCGCCGCCGACCTCATCAAGGGCTGGCCCAAACGTGACACCGTAGTGGTGGCCTTTCGGGTCCAAGAGCCCACCGGCGAGTCCTTCGTGGCGTGAGGGGTCAGGGAGTCGGGGGCATCTGGGTCAGGCGATCACGGACACCGCAAGGGCGCCCAGGCCGACGTACAAGAATGCCGCCAGGATGGCGAGGTTGGTCTTGGCCGGCTCCACCCGGCTCACCTCCCACGGGCCGCCGTGCCGGATCTCCCACAGCGACGCCACGATGGGCGCCACCACCAGCGCGATGCCGGCTACGAGAAAGAAGCTGTACCCAACGGCGGTGGCTTCGTCCACCGGGCCGCAGCGGGGCCCATCGCGAATGGCAGAGCACACGTTCACCCAGCGCGGCTGAATCCACAGGCCGAAGATGACGGCGCTCGCGCCGCCGAAAACGAACCAGATCAGTGCGAGGGCGTACGTGTTGCGCAGCAGACGGCGGAGCCGGGAGGGAGTCGGCTCAGCCGAAGGGTGAGTCACGCCGGATGTCCGGGAGGTTGGAGCGGCGCCGGCTCCCGCGCACTGCGGTAGCCCCTGCACGGGGCCTGCCGCTGATGCGCGCCTCGGCGTCCTCGAGCAGACGCCGCATGCGCTCCACCTGACCCCTCAGGCGTCGATTCTCCTCCTGCAGTGCAAGCACTCGGCGCACCCCGGCGAGGTTCATTCCCTGCGACGTCAGCTCCGAAATGAGGGCGAGTCGCTCCAGATCCGCTTCCGAGTAGCGCCGCGTGCCGCCCGGCGTGCGGTACGGCTGGATGAGGCCCTTGCGCTCGTAGATGCGCAGCGTCTGGGGGTGCACACCTGCCAGCTCGGCCGCCACCGAGATGATGTAGACGGCGTCCCGTTTGCTCTGTGCCATGGTTCACACCCCCAAGTGTGTTCGTGGGTCGTCGCCCGGACTGTTGTCCCGCAGCTTCTCGATGAGGTTGCGCTGTTCGTCGGTGAGATCCTCCGGGACCACCACCTCGACAGTCACGAGGAGGTCACCGGTCTTCTTGGCGCTCTCCACGCCCTTGCCGCTGACGCGGAAGGTCTTGCCGGACTGCGTACCGGGCGGGATGCGCAGCCGCACCTTGCCGTCGAGGGTCGGCACGGCGATGTCGGCTCCGAGCGCGGCCTCGGCGAAGGTGATGGGCACGTCGATGAGGAGGTTGTTCCCCGATCGTCCGAACACGGGATGGCTCCCGGTGTGGACGGTCACGATGAGGTCACCGGCGGGGCCGCCACCGAACCCCGGCGCCCCCTTGCCGCGCACCCGGATGCGGGCGCCGTCGGCCACACCCTTCGGGATCTTGACCTTGACCGTCTGCCCGCCGACGTTGAGCTGCTTGGTGACGCCGGAAACGGCCTCGTGGAAGCTCAGGGTGAGGTCGGCGGCGATGTCTGACCCCGCGGCGCTGCGGGGTTGCTGAGCTTGGCGCCCGAAGAGATCGGTCAGTCCGCCGAACAAGTCGAACGGCGAACCGCCGCTTCCCATCAGGTCCTCGACACGCACGTACTGCGACCCGCCGCCAGGCGTACCCACGAACTGGCCCATCTCCCGGACGTGGTCGTACTCTTTACGCTCTTCGGGATCGCCGATCACCGAGTAGGCCTCCGAGATCTCCTTGAAGCGGGCCTCGGCCGTTTCGTCGCCCTTGTTGGTGTCGGGGTGGTACTGCTGAGCGAGCTTGCGGTACGCCTTCTTGATCTCGGCGTCCGTGGCGCGCTTGTCTACGCCGAGAACGGCGTAGTAGTCACGCTCGAGCCACTCTTTGCGCATCGTCTTCTCAGCCATGCTCCACGGTGACGAGGCTGGCGCGAACCACGCGGTCGCCGAGCCGGTAGCCGCGCCGCAGCTCCTGTCCGATGACGAGGGCGCCTTCGCCCCCACCCGTCGGGCCCGACACCGCCTCGTGTACGGCAGGGTCGAACGGCTCTCCCGGTGAGGCCGGGATCACCGAGAACCGCTCGGTCCCCAAGATCTCGAGCAACTGGTACCGCGTGCCGGCCATGCCCTCGAGGATCTTCTCCTCGGTAGGGGTCTGCGGCTCGTATGCCAGTGCGGCGTCGAAGGAATCCAGCGCAGGAAGCAGCTTCTCGAGCAGGCGCTGGGTGGCATGCTCGACCAGGTCCTTCTGGTCTCGCAGCGTGCGCTTGCGATAGTTCTCGAAGTCCGCCGCCACGCGCTGCAGGTTCTCGAGGTACTCGTCCGCATCTGCACGAGCCGTGGCCGCGGCGCGCAGCAGCAGCGCCTCCGCCTCGGCGCGGTCCTCAGGTAGCTCGAGCCCGAGGTCCGCCGGCGTCAGCGGCTCGGGCTCGAGCTCTCCATGAAACCCGTCGTCATCGATGATCTCGGCGACGACGGCATCCTCGGGGGCGTCAGGAGTGGTCATCCCTCGTCGCCCTCATCGATGATCTCGGCCTCGACCACGTCGTCGGCGCCGCCACTGTCGGAGGCGCCCTCATCGCCGCTGTCGGCCGTGGCCTGCGTCGACTCGTACACCTTCTGGCCGAGGATCTGGGACGCCGTGAGCAGCTCCTCGGTCTTGGCGCGCAGCGTTTCAGGCGCCGTTTCCTCGGTGAGCAGCTTGCGCAGCTCCGTGAGCTTGTCTTCGATGGTGTTCTTCTCGTCGGTGCTCAGCTTGTCGCCATGCTCGGCGAGCTGCTTCTCGATCTGGTAGGCGGCATGATCGGCCTGGTTGCGAGCCTCAGCGGCCTCGCGGCGTTGGGCGTCTTCGGCGGCATGCGCCTCGGCACCCTTGATCATCTGGTCGATCTCGTCCTGGGACAGCGCGGTGCCGCCGGTGATGGTCACCTGCTGCGTCTTGCCGGTGCCCAGGTCCTTGGCCGACACCGAGACGATGCCGTTGGCGTCGATGTCGAACGTCACCTCGATCTGGGGCACACCCCGAGGCGCCGGGGCGATACCGGGCAGCTTGAAGCGGCCCAACGACTTGTTGTCGGTCGCCATCGACCGCTCGCCCTGGAGCACGTGGATCTCCACTTCGGGCTGGTTGTCGGCCGCGGTGGTGAAGATCTCGGAGCGCCGGGTGGGGATGGTGGTGTTGCGCTCGATCATCTTGGTCATGACGCCACCCTCGGTCTCGACGCCCAGCGTCAACGGGGTCACGTCGAGGAGCAGGATGCCGGAGACGTCTCCCTTGAGCACGCCGGCCTGGATGGCGGCGCCGAGGGCGACCACCTCATCCGGGTTCACACCCTGGTGCGGGTCCTTGCCGGCGAGTTCCTTGGCAAGGTCCTGGATCGCCGGCATTCGGGTGGAGCCGCCCACGAGGATGACATGGTCGATGTCGTCCAACGAGATACCGGCATCCTTGATGGCCTGGTGGAAGGGGGCGCGGGTCCGCTCCACCAGATCCTCGGTGATGCGCTGGAACTCGCTGCGCTTCAGTGACCTGAGCAGGTGGATCGGGCCGGACTCGTTGGCGGTGATGAAGGGCAGGTTGATCTCGGTCTCGGTCACCGAGGACAACTCGATCTTTGCCTTCTCCGCGGCCTCCTTGAGCCGCGTCATCGCCATCGGATCCTTGGACAGGTCGATGCCGTTCTCGTTCTTGAACTCGGTGACGAGCCAGTCGATGATCCGCTCGTCCCAGTCGTCGCCCCCCAGGTTGGTGTCGCCCGAGGTCGACTTCACCTCGAACACTCCTTCGCCGATCTCCAGCACGGATACGTCGAAGGTTCCGCCGCCGAGGTCGTAGACGAGGATCGTCTGATCGTTGGTCTTGTCGAGGCCGTACGCCAGCGCTGCCGCCGTCGGCTCGTTGACGATGCGCAGCACCTCGAGACCGGCGATCTGGCCGGCCTCTTTGGTGGCCTGCCGCTGGGCGTCGCCGAAGTACGCCGGCACGGTGATGACGGCCTCGGTGACGGTCTCGCCCAGGTGGGCCTCTGCGTCCCGCTTCAGCTTCTGGAGGATCCGCGCCGAGATCTCCTGCGCGTTGTAGTCCTTGTCGTCGACCTTGACGCTCCAGTCGGTGCCCATGTGGCGCTTGACGGAGCGGACGGTGCGGTCCGGGTTGGTGATCGCCTGCCGTTTGGCCTGCTCGCCGACCAGTACTTCGCCCGACTTCGAGAACGCGACAACCGAAGGGGTCACGCGGTGACCCTCGGCATTGGCGATGACTCTGGGTTCGCCACCCTCCAGCACGGCGACGACGCTGTTCGTCGTGCCGAGATCGATTCCTACTGCGGCCATTGGTGTCTTCCTCCTGCGAGAGACGCGGTGGTGAGTCCGTGACGAACGGGCTCGTCGGATCTATTGAGTAAGTCGGTTAGCTATAACCTGAGTGCTATGTTGTCATATTCCGGGCAATCTGTAAAGCAGCGGCGTGGCGACGGCGCAGACAGCCGCCGCCCGCGCCTCGAGAGACCTTCCCGACGCCGGGCGTGGTGAAACGTCAGGGGCGGGTGAGCCGGAAGACGAAGTACTGCACCGTCCAGCCGTCCTGGGTGAGTTCGAAGGTACGCAACGTCGTCTTGCGGTAGTCGTGGTGATCGATCAGCTCCTCGAGGTACGCAAGGTCGGCCGAGGTCCCGAAGTCGATGAGCACGCGGCCGCCGGGGGCCAAGTAGGAGGGTGCCTCGGCCATGAACCGGGTGAGTGCCCGGTAGCCCTCGTCGGCGATGGCTGCCTCGAGCAGGTCGCGGGGCCGGAACCATCGGAACGGTGGATCGAAGATGATGAGATCGAACTCGCCGTCGACCGCATCGAAGACGTCACTCTCCAGTGTCGTGACCCGGTTTGCGACGCCATTCGCCTCGGCATTGGCCCGAGCACACGCCACTGCGTGCGGGTTGATGTCGACGGCGACGACCTCGGACGCCTTCGCAGCGGCCAGGATGGCGTTCACCCCGCTGCCGGTGCCCATGTCGAGGACCCGGTCTCCGACGCCGACTTCGTCCCGCAGGGCTAGTGACAACAGCGGCGGCATCGGCGGAGGAGCGAACACCTGCGGCGGCACCCGGAGGGTGAGTCCGAGCCAGGCGACCTCGATGTCTTCGTCGCGGGACATCCGGTCGTAGGCCCGGTCGTGCCAGCGCCTGATCCGCTGATGCTGGATGGGGTCCACTCTGGGCTCGTAGTTCATGTCGCGTACCCTCGGGCGGCGGCTCGGTGTGGCCACATGCCGGCTCAGCCCACGGCCATCAGAGCGCGGGCGGCATGGTGCTCCACGTTGGCGCGCATCCGGGGCAGCGAGATTGCCAGCTCCAAGTCGGTCCACCCTTGGTACACCTTGTCGAGCGGGAACTCGGCGATCGACACCAGGTCCCAGTACGGGTCGTGGTCACGGCCGGTCTCGGCCATGTAGGCGTCCAGGAAGGCGTCAGCCGTGTTGGGCCCGTGGAGGACCGCCAGGTTGAGACGGCAGTGGCCCACGTCGACGCCGGCAGGGCCGCGACACGCGTTCACCCAGTCGATGACGGCAGGGAGGTCCTGGTCGGGCCACAACAGGTTGGACGGGTGGAAGTCGCGGTGGATGAGATGGGGCCGCTCGGCGGGCGCCGGCCGCCGCACCGTCTCGACGATGCGCTCCCAGATGCGGGGCTGGTCGCTCCAACGGGGGACGGCGAGCTCGGCGGCGTCGAACCAAGGTTGGTAGCTCCACGGATGGTCCACGGCGGCATCAGCATGGATGGCGGCCAGCGCTCCGGCGACCCGCCGGTACCAGTCGGGCCCCCCGGGATGCAGTTCCACCCGGCCGGCGACCCTCGTCATCAGCACGGTGGGGGCATCGCTCCGCGTGCCGTGCTCGTCGACGGCACGGAGGCGAGGAGTGCGGACCTCCACGCGCTCGGTGCGTTGCAGGTTGTAGGCCTCGTGACGGGCCAGGTGCGGTTCCAGCGCCAACCACTCCCGGTCCGTGAACCGGCGCAACACATAACGATCGGAGCCGGAGACCACGCCGTGGAGTTCGGTCGAGATGCCACCCACCAGGCGCCGGAACCCGATGTGCTCCGGGCGGGTGCCCAGCTCGGCGGCCACCCAGTTGATCGCCTGATCGGGTGGGAAATGGTCGAACTGAGCTGACACGGCCGCGGTCATGCGTCCGATGATCGCATGTGGCGATCGAAGGCGCCCGCCGGGGCGCAGACTCTCGCTCGGCCGCCGGATCGCTGCCGAGCCCGGCTACCCCTCGGTCGACGCTTGGCTGGGGGCGATCACCGAGAACGTGCCGCCTTGCGAGTCGTTGACCACCGAGATACGTCCGGCCGATGTGTCGAACGGCGGCACCGAGATGTTGCCGCCCAGCTCCTGGAGCTTGGCCACGGCCCTGTCGGTGTCCTCCACGTTGAAGTAGACCATCCAGTGGGCGGGAATCTCGTCGGGCCAGTTCTCGTCCATGGCGATCATGCCGCCGTTGAAGTCGTCGTCGGCGTCGCCGTCGCCCTCGACCTTGTGGCGCAGGTGGATGGTCCAGTACTCCATGCCCTCCACCTTCTCGAACTCCCAACCGAGCACGGGACCGAAGAACGCTTGCGCCGCCTCCACGTCGCGCGTCGCCAGCTCGTTCCAGCTCATCGCGCCGGGCGCATTGAAGATGTCGGCCCCGCGGTGTTCCCCGGCCTGCCACAGGCCGACGACGCCGCCGGAAGGGTCGGCGATGAACGCCATCCGCCCGGACGCCATCACATCCATCGCCGGCATCACGACGGTGCCGCCGTTGGCCTCGGTCGCAGCCACTATGTCATCGACGCTCTCGACGTTGATGTAGGAGTTCCACATGGGCGGCATGCCCTGCGCCTGCAGTTCGGGAGGCTGTTTTCCCATGCCGGCCGCCATCTTCCCGTCCTTGAAGAACAAGGTGTAGATGTAGTTGCCCTCGGGGTCGTACTGGTCCGCAGCGGTCCAGCCGAACAGTTGGGTGTAGAAGTCCTTCCCCGCCTCGGTGTCCGGCACCGCGATGTCGGTCCAGCTGAACAACCCTTGTACGTAGGCCATTGCGATCTCCTCCCGGGCCGGCGACGCATCGACCTTACCGGCCGGGGGTGACCGATTGCCGGGGACCGCTCAGTCGCCAGACTTCCAGTCGCACCACGCCCGGATGACGGACTCCAGTTGGTCCCGCTTGGCCTCGACGTCGTCGGCGTCGGCGAATCGCATGACGCGCGCGGTGTCGCCTCCACCCTCGAGGCCGGGGTGCGAGCCGGGGATCTTGGCGCCGGTGTGGAACAACAGGCTGACGAACTTCTTGGCCGGATTGAAGCTGGCGATGTTTCCCTCGAACATGAACGTGGGTGTCGACCACTTGATGGTCTCGGTGATGCGGTCGTCGGTGCCGAGGATGATCTGCCGGACCCGTTGCATCGCCGGTTCCATGGGGTGCGGTTTTTGCTCGAACCAGGCGTCGACGTCGGGGGAGGTGGTCATGGTGGGAGTCCTTCGTCTGTTGTGCTTATTCCGACCGTAGTGGTCGGTTTAAGCACAATCGACAACGAGGCATGGCCGGTTCGCTCGTTCGTTGTGCTTATTCCGACCGTAGTGGTCGGTTTAGGCACACTCGACGGTGAGTACCCTCCGTCGCCATGTCCGCTCCATCCCTCGTCGCCGGCGTCGACTGCTCCACGCAGGCGACCAAGGTGCTCATCGTCGACGCCGCCGACGGCACGGTGGTCGCCGAGGGCCGTGCTCCCCACGAGGTCAGCGGCACCGACGGCGCCAGGGAAACGCACCCCCATGTTTGGCGGGACGCCCTTCGCGACGCCCTCGCCCAGACGGGTCGGGCCGGCGACGTCGCCGCCGTGGCGATAGCAGGCCAGCAGCACGGCATGGTGACCCTCGACGACGACGGCATGCCGATCCGTCCTGCTCCGCTGTGGAACGACACCAGAGCCGCCCCCGACGCCGAGAGGCTCATCGAGGAGCTGGGCGGTGCCGAACCCTGGGCCGTGCAGATCGGTGTGGTTCCGGTGGCCTCCTTCACGGCGTCCAAGTGGGCGTGGCTGCGCCGCACGGAGCCCGAGCATGCCGCCGCCACCCGCCACCTCCGTCTGCCGCACGACTACCTCACCGAGCTGCTGTGTGGGCGAGCCGTCACCGACCGGGGCGACGCCTCCGGCACGGCCTGGTGGACCACCGCCACCGGCGACTACGCCATTCGTGTCCTCGAGCTGCCGTCGCTGCAACTGGATCCCGACATGCTGCCGACGGTTCTCGGTCCCGGCGAGCCGGCCGGGGAGATCACGGCCGAGGCGGCGGCGACCTTCGGACTGCCCGCCGGCGCCGCCGTCGCAGCAGGGACCGGAGACAACATGGGGGCCGCCCTCGGCCTCGGCCTGCGCCCCGGCGTTCCCGTGGTCAGCCTGGGCACCTCCGGGACGGCCTACGCGGTCTCCGACACCCGGGTGGTCGACCCGTCGGGGCTCGTTGCCGGATTCGCCGACGCCACCGGACGGTTCCTGCCCCTCGCCGCCACCCTCAACTGCACCCTCGCCGTCGATCGGGTCGCCGGATGGCTCGGCATCGATCGCGAGGACGTCGCGGCGACGACCGATGTGGTGGTGCTGCCCTACTTCGACGGCGAGCGCACCCCCAACCTGCCCGATGCCGCCGCGTCGTTCCACGGTTTGCGCCACTCCACCACCCCCCAGGAGATCCTGCTGGCCGCTTATCAGGGCGCGGCGGCGTCGTTGCTCATGGCGATCGACCGCCTCAGCGCGGTGGGGAGCGGCGTGTTCGACGACGCTCCCATCGGGCTCATCGGCGGCGGTGCCAAGGGCTCGGCCTGGCGGCAGGTCATCGCCGACCTGTCGCAGCGCCGCGTCGTGGCGCCCGACGCCCAGGAGTTGGTGGCGCTCGGTGCCGCAGCACAGGCGGCCGCGCTGCTGCGGGAGGAGCCTGCCGAGGCCATCGCCCGGGGATGGGGTACCACCGCCGGTGAGGAGGTGGAGCCTGCTCGCGACACGCGCGAGGCCCTGGCCCGGATCCGAGCCATGATCGGCGGGATCGGGTCCTGATCGGCGACCCCCTCCTCATGTCTGTGAGCGAAGAAACCCGGACCGGTTGACCGGCGTCGACTACGTGGTCATCCCCGGCGGTGTAGGAGGTACGGGCTTCACGACCGCCGATGTGTGGCTATCACTCGACGAGTCCCGGCTGCTCATCGACCACACCATCGGCGGGTCGTCGGCATCGGATTACGCCACATCGCGAGCGTTCGTGGCGGAGGCCGATGGAGGCAACGCCGTCCAGATCCTTTCCCAGTACGCCAACGCCCGGGCCCGAGGGTTCACCACAGAAGGCTTGGTGATCGTGACAATCGGCATGGACAACGCGTGCCCGGCGGGTGAGACGTTCGAGAGCGGCGTGTATCTGTACGACACCGCGTCGGGTGAGCTGCAGTCGGTGGCGGCGGCGCCGAGCCGGTCGACGTCCGCATGGTTCTGGGCGACGTGGTGATCTCTCAACCGATGTGCCGCTCGAGCCGATGAGAGGGCATGGACTACGCACGTGATCTCGAGTCGAAGCTCGCCGCCAACCGCGAGGTGTGGGAGCGGGTGCGCGGTGGACCCACGGCTGCCGTTGCGCTCGACTTGTTCTTCTACGAGGTGGAATCCGAGGCGATGGCCGTGGCATTGCTCGCCTCACTGGAGCTACGCGGCTGCGATGGCACGATCCGGCAGGACGACGACGGTCACTGGAGCGTCCGCGCCAAGACCCGCTCCAAGCCGGTCACCCTGGAGGGTCTCGACGATCTGGTCCGTGACATGGTCGGTCTCGCCGCAGTGAGCGGCTCCCTCTTCGACGGCTACGGCGTAGAGCTGCCGGCGGCGTCGTAGCACGCCTCCGGGGCGGTGCCCGTCGCCCCGCAAGGCCTGGGGGCCATTCGTGTGCGTATCGTCCCCCTGCGTGCAGGGGTCCGGTCCCTGCGGCCGGAGCTCCAGCGGGGGCCGGAGGTAGGAGGCTCGGTGTTGGGCTCGCAGCGCTCTCCGGGAGGGGCATTCCCGCCACTACGCGAACGCCTCGATCACCTCGCCCATGGCCTGCAGCGACGGGCCGTGGGTGACGTCGGGAGTGTTGACGATGGCGCAGTCCGCACCGGCGTCGGCGAACGCCCGGAACCGGCCGATGTGGTCCTCCACCGTTCCGGCGTTCACGGTGCGGACGAACTCGTCGCGGGTCATCGAGTCCGGCTTCAGTGCCTCGATCCGCTCCTCGAGCGCGTCACGGTCTTCCGCCACCAGCACCGTCGACAGCGTCGTCACCTCGATCTCGGATGGATCCCGCCCTACGTCCTCGCAGTGCTGGCGGAGCACCCCGAGCTTGTGCGTCAGCGTCTCGGGGTCCCCGAAGATGTTGCACGCGTCTGCGTACCGGGCGACCATCCGCAGCGTCTTCTTTTCGCCGGAACCGCCGATGAGGATGGGGATCTCGTCCTGCAGCGGCCGGGGGTAGGACATCGCCTCGGGCACGTCGAACGTCGTCCCCTCGAACGACGGTGCGCCCTTGCCCCACAACAGCGGCAGCATCTGCAGCGTGTCCTCGAGCCGTGCGTAGCGCTCCTTCACCGGGGGGTAGTCGAAGCCGTAGGCGGTGTGTTCCCGTTCGAACCAGCCGATGCCGAGGCCGCAGATCATCCGGCCTCCCGACAGCACGTCGAGGGTGGCGATCATCTTGCCCAGCAGGGCCGGATTGCGATACATGATCCCGGTGACCAACGTGCCGAGGCGGATCTGCTCGGTGACGCCGGCCAGGTAGCCCAGCGTCGTGTACGCCTCGGGCATGTCCTCCCATTCCCGGCCCACCTGGGGGATCTGGATGAAGTGGTCCATCACCCACAGTGAGTCGAAGCCTGCGCCCTCCGCGGTGTGGGCGATCCGGCGCAGCGTGGCGCCGGTGGCCTGCGGGCTGTCCGCCCACGTGAACGAGGGGAGCTGGAGACCGAAGCGCATGGGAACGGGTTCCTTTCTCTGGGCGGCGGCGAGGGCGGGCGCGGTGAGCTGGTCGGAAGGGACGGCGAGCACGGGGCCGGGGGAGTGCACGCCGTCGAAGCCCTCGTCGGCGAGCTGATGCTTGACGCTCTCCCACCGCTTGATCTGTGCCGTCAGCACCTCGGACGGCACCGGCCGGGCCTGCAGCTTGTTGCGGGCGCGGCACTCGGTGGGTGGGGTGTCGAAACCGACCGCATGGCAGGCGATGCCGCGCCGGCGCGCCGCCTCCAACAGGCCGAGCCGGAACTCGTCGTCGAGTCCGGTCGTGTCGACGACCGTGGTCAGCTTGCGGCGGAGTCGTTCCTGGACCACGAGGTCGAGCACCTGAAACGCGGCCTTGCTCGCCCGCTGGTCGAACTCGGAGGTGCCCACCAGGGCGCGCAACCGATCCGACGATACGATCTGGTCGGCCGGGAACTGCTCCTCGGCCCAGGTGCTCTTGCCGCTCCCCGACGGACCGACGAGCACGACCAGACACGGTATGGGCAGCCGAATCTCCCCTGGGGGCGAGGCTACCGGGGTGGGGAGCCGGGGGTCACGACGTGTCCGCCTCCTATTCAGCCCGAACCTGGTCCAGCGGGGCATGGTCAGATCCACCTCTCGTGCACGTCGGACAGCGCGCAAATTGCTATCCACGGCGGGTTTTTGGTACGTAGCCTCCGGTGAGGACGGTTGAGGAGGTGCATCAAACCACTACGAGCAGGTCGGCTCAGGGAGCATGAAGAGAGGGGAATACCTGTGACAAGAAGACGCATACTCGCGCTGTTGGCCGCAGCGGCGCTGACCGTGTCCATAGCGGCACTACCGGTGCAGGCTGGTCCACCCGAGACATTCGATGTACCGATCATCGAGCTGTTCGCCGACGTCGAGAATGGCAAGGCCGTGTTCTGGAATGTCACTCGCGACGACTTCTGCGATTGGGCGGCAGGGGGATTCGTCGGAGATGCACCGGCGATCGAGTTGGTACCCGCCACCATCAACGAGACCGGCAAGGGAGCCATCGTCGCCTCATACAACGAGACGAGACCGCTCGAACTCTGGGACTTCGACGATCCCGACGACCTCGTGAACCCCTGTGTGGACACAGACGAACAGGCTGGGCCGTGGGCGACGGGCGATGCCCATATCAAGGCTCACGACAACGACCTCGACGTGTCACTCACTCGCATGAACGCCTTCGGTGGGAATGGCACCGGAACGGTCTACGACGCCGACGGCGACGCCTGGCACTACTCGTGGATCTTCTTGGCGCAGATCAACCAAGACGACGAGTTCCGGCTGGTCGCCGACGACTCCAACCTGAAGAAGAAGGGCAACTAGCCGACGGCAGCGGGGGACCTCCGGCCGTGTGACCGGGGGTCGCGTGCTGTTCTGCGCTCGCCTCGAAGCGCCGCTCAGTCCGCCCAGAACTCGTCGAGTGAGTACGGGTCCTGCGGGATCGACCAGGCCTCGGTGACCTTGTCGCCTTCGACGTGGAAGACGAAGACGGTGTCGCCGGTGTAGCTCTTGTCGGCTCGGGTGCTCGTGGCATTGGCGAGCACGACCACGTGGTCGTCGTCGGCGAGGACAGCGTGGACGTCGTTGGTGATCTCCGCCTCGTTGCTGATGCTCTCCATGAACCGCATGATGGTGTCCGACCCGTGGTGATCGCCGCTCCACCGGTTGTTG
>JBFGCM010000075.1:0-19398 GCA_041581135.1 Acidimicrobiia bacterium | reverse complement strand
TTGGCCGTCAGTGCGGGCCGCCAGGGCGGCGTTCACGAACACCTGCGCCTGTGGCCTTCTCGGAGCCGTGACTGAACCGGTGCGGTCGTCGAGCGCCAACGACACCAGGGCGTCGACCCGGCGTTGGGCCACCGCCGGTCGGTCGGTATCACCCCGGGGACACAGCACGTCGGCTCGGGCCTCCAAGGCCGCCACCAGCATGTCGGCGTCGGCGCCGGGCAACCGCAGTGTGCCCGACATCACCGTGCGGTCCAGGTTCGGTTGCAGCACCAGGCGCCGCGATTCGAATGCCTCCGCCTCATCCGCCGGGGCCAGGCGCCGCTGCCGGGCTACCAACCGTGACACATGATGCACTGCGACCCCGGCGGAGCGGGCCACCGTCACTTCGTCGGCGCCGGCGTTCACCAGACGCTGAGTAGCCGCGGCCCGATCAAGCGACACCTCACCCTTCGCCACGATGCCTCCACCGAACCCGGCTCCGAGCGTGCCAAGTGGGCCAGCTCCGCAGCAGTAGTCGGCGCCACGTCCAGGCGGCCTGCCATCCATTCCTTCAAGGTGGAGCACCCATCCCGGGTCGGAACCTGGCGCTCGTCGGCGGCCCGCACCAGCTCGACCTGGCGGGCGCTCAGCCGGCTCTTCAGCGATTCGAGTTCGACGAGCTTCCGCTCCAAGGCGTCGTCCGTCACCGCGGTACTTGTGTCTCACATGCTTCACATCATGCCAACTACCTGTTACAAGAGACACGCTTCCTACGACATTGTTGTACAGGCAGACGCGCCGAATGCACCTAGAAGATGGCCAGGACCACCCCGATGATGGCGGCAACGGCCACGATGGCGCCGAACCAGATGACAACCGTCCAGAGCATCCTGGCGCCCACTTCGGCACCATCCTCCGGCTTGATCGGCAGGCTCCACCACAAGATCTTGCGGCCGCCGCGATCGTTGCTCACCTCGATCGCCCTCCTCCATGCCTGACGGATTCCCGCCCCCCATGTAGCCGAACGATAGGAGGATTCTCGAGAGCCGCCCATCCTGTCGAGCTCGCGAACACCAGCGGTGACGTCGGTGCCCGAAGCCGGCCCGGGCTTCAATGAGCCCCCGTGTCGAATGCCGGCGGATACACCACCCGCCCTTGCAACGCCGCGTCGTACGCATCAAGCAAGATCACCTGGGCGGCCTCCGCCGGCGCCCACTCCGGCAGCTCGATCTCGATGCCATGTCGCACCGAGTGCTCGAATCCCAATGCCCCGTAGTAGCGAGGGCTGCCCTCGACCGTCACCAGCGGCTCACCCATCTCATCGGCCCGACCTACCGCCGCCCGGGTCAGCGCCGCGCCGATGCCCTGACCCTGGAAGGCCGGCGTCACCGCCAAGGGCGCAAGCATGACGATCCGGCGCTCACCCTGATCAGTCACCAGCGTCGCTCCGCTGATCATCACATGGCCGACCAGCTCGCCGTCGACGAGGGCGACGAGCGCCAACTCGGGCACGTACTGATCCGAGGCCCTGATGCGTTCCACCAGGTCGGCCTCGTCGTCCGACCCGAACGCGGCGACGACGACCCGGCGAATCGCCGGAAGGTCCGCCGCTACCTCGGCACGGATCGCCAGCCCGTCGATGTTCATCGGGCCCAGTGAACCAGCGTTCGCCTCTACATCGGTGGATCTGTCCCTGCTACGGCTGGGGTGAAGGGACGTCCACAGAGAGGACGGGTCATGGCCGCATCCATCACGATTCAACAGCCGCAGCCGTACGACGTGGTGGGCCAGCGGGTCCACGTCGGCGGTCTCGGCACCGCGTACGAGGCCACAATGCGCGCCCGCATCCGCGACGGCAACGGTCACGAGCTGGTCTCCACCACCTTCATGGCCGGCGGTGGCGGCGGCGAGGTCGGGCAGTACCACGTCGAGATGGAGCTGCTGGTACCACCCCCCACCCCCAACGGCTTCGTCGAAGTCTGGGAGGACAATGCTGCCTACCCCGATGAGGGCCCCTACCCCGGCCCGGTGGCAGAGATCTTCAAGGTCGTGGTGCCGGTCGTGTTCGGCACCCATCTGGTGAACGCCTTCATGGGTTGCCGGTATCGCGTCGTGGTGGATGGAGACAGTCTGTCCAAGATCGCCCTCGACGAGTACGGCGACGCGTCCCAGTGGCCCGCCATCTACGAGGCGAACCGGGACAAGATCGGCGATCCGAACCTCATCCACAGCGGCCTCGAACTGCGCATCCCGCACTACGCAAGTGGGACCGAAACCACCACCGTGGACGTGTACTTCATGCACGAGGACCGCTACGTGGCGGGAACCGAGCCGTACACCGAGGCCGTGCAGCGTACGGTGCCGAAGCACACTCCGGCGACCGGCGCTCTGCAGGCATTGTTCGCCGGTCCCACGGCTGCCGAGCAGGCCCAGAGCCTGCGGACCGTGCTGTCGGAGGCGACCGGCTTCACCGATCTCACCATCGCCGACGGTATCGCCAGGGTGCGGCTCACCGGCGGCTGCAACAGCCAGGGGGCCACTTTTACCATCATGAACCTCATCATGCCGACGCTGAAGCAGTTCAGCACCGTCGACTACGTGAAGGTATACAGCCCCGATGGCCAGACCGGCGATCCTGACGGGCAGGCGGACTCGATGCCGGCATGCCTGGAGCCATGACCAGCCGACGGCTCCGGAGAAAGGGGACATCATGACGAACTCGCTGCTGAGGATCGGCGACACCGGCACCGAAGTCGTGGCCCTCCAGGAGGCGTTGCTCGACATGCACTTCGCCATCGGGTCGGCGGACGGGATCTTCGGCCCCCTCACCGACGAGGCCGTGCGCGGTTTTCAACTCGTGGTGGGGCTCGATGTCGACGGCATCGTGGGTCCGCTGACGCGCGCCGAGCTGGCCGCGGGGACCTGGGGGACGCTGGAGCCCTGGTTCAGCGGGCTGGGACGCCTGAGGTTGAAGCAACGATCCGAAGGTCACATCATCGAGAAGGACATCAAGCTCAAGGTTGCGTGGCAGAAGCTCGCCAGCGATCGCTTCCCGACTCCAGGTGGCAATGCTCAGATCGATGCCGCAGTCAGTGAGCTCGTAGCCAAGGCCCGCACGCGGGCAAGTCGGATCGACGATCTCGCGACGTTCGACGCCACCAACGCCATCGATCTCAACGCTCCCAGCCTGGCCTCGGTCACGCTGAAGGTGCTCCAGGGACCGTTCCCGACCGGTTGGGTCGCGCCGCTGATCGTCGACCTGGCGACCGACCAACTGCTGGCGCCGGGAGATCTGTTCATGCCGGCCACGGACTTCCCGGCAGCGCTCTCCGCGTTCGCCGTCGGTGATCCGGACAGAGTCGGTGCGACCCAGGAGAACTATGACCTGCTGGCGTTGCGGCCCGACGCGGTTCGGGTGTACTGGGATCCGGGGCACGTCCTGATGGAGCACGCCGGCATTCAGTATCTCGACGTGCCGTTCACCGGGCTGGTCGGCAAGCTGCGACCGTCGATCGTTGCCAGGGCAACACCGGGATTCAGCGTGGAAGACCCGGCTGGGCCGATGCTGCCCTGACGCGCACCCGTCACATCGTGCTGGTGCCCGTCGTCCAGTCCTCGTACAGCAACGCGTAGACACCGCCGGCGGCGACGAGTTCGTCGTGCCGGCCTCGCTCCACCAGCCTGCCGGCGTCGAAGACCAGCACCTCGTCCGCCGCTTCCGCCGTTGCGAGGCGATGGGCAATGGTCACGCTGGTGCGGCCCGCCGTGAGCCGTTCGATGGCGCGCCGCAGCTGGACGTCGAGGGCCGGGTCCACCGCCGATGTCGCCTCGTCGAGCACCATGAAGTCGGGCGTCGCCACCCACGCCCGGACCAGCGCCACCAGCTGACGCTCCCCGGCCGACAGCGCCGAGCCGCGAGGACCCACCGGCGTGTCGAGTTCGGCGGGGAGGCCGCCGAGCCACCCATCCAGGCCCAACTCGATGAACGCCGTCTCCAGCTCGCGGTCGGAGGCGTCGGGCTTGCCGTAGCGCACGTTGGCGCCGACGCTACCGGTGAACAGGAAGCCCTCCTGGGGTACGAACGCCACCCGGGATCGCAACGAATCGAATGACACGGCTCGCAGATCGGTCCCGCCGATCAACACCCGGCCCCGGGTCGGCTCCAACAGTCGCACGAGCAACTTGGCGAAGGTGGTCTTTCCGGATCCGGTCATGCCCACCACCGCCACCTTGGCGCCGGCGGGGATGGAGACCGAGACGTCAGAGAGCACCTCGGTACCGGTCTCATACGAGAACGCCACGTCCTCGAATGTCGCATCCAGGATGCCCGCAGGAAGGTCGGCGGGGTCGGCCGCCTCCGGAATCTCCACCGGCGCGTCCAGGGTCTCCACCACCCGGCGCAATCCCGAGGCCGCGTTCTGGGCGAAGTCGAGGATCTCCACCAGGCTCTGCACCGGTTCGATCAGCAGGTTGACCAGGAAGAGGAACGCCAGCAACTCACCGGCTGAGACTCCCCAGTCGCCACCCATCAGCAGGCCGACGGCGATCACCGTCGCGGTGAGTGCCGCCGCGAAGATCTCCGACGTGGCGAACAGGATGTTGCTGAAGCGCATCGTGTGGAACTCGACCTGGAAGCGGTCGAGCAGCGTGCGGCGCACCCGGCCCATCGTCACGTTCTCGGCGCCGTATGCGCGGACCACCGGAACCGCCGTCACGGCCTCACCCATCACTGCGAGGCTGTCGGCGACATGGAGCCGAACCCGGTCGTAGCTGCGCTGTAGCACCCGCTGGAAGATCCGCAGGCTGGCGCCGTACAGCACGCCGCCGACCACGACGATCAGGGCGAGGCGCCACTCGTACACGACCATGGCGCCGATGGCGGCGAGTACCTGCGTGCCGTTGACCAGGAACATCACGCCACCCCACTCCATGAACTCCTGGATCGTCGTGATGTCGGACGTCACCCGGGAGACCAGCGCCCCACGTCGTTCCGATTGCACGTGCAGCACGGAGCGGCGCATCAGATGGCCGAACACGCCGACGCGGAGATGAGACAGGCCGGCGGCGGCGCGGCGGATCAGTCGCACCAGACCGGTTCGCCGCATCCAGCTGCCGACGAGGACCACGGCGAGCCCGATGCCGACGGCGATCGACACCGCATCGAGATCGACGGCTCCTTCGGCCGAGATCGACCGGTCCACCGTCTGTTGCACGATCACGGGCACGAGGATCTGCGTGGCCGTGCCGCCCAGATTCAGCAGGATCGTCAGCCACAGACCCCGGGTGATGATGGGTGCCTCGCGGAGCGCTCGGCGGATGACGGCAGGGGTGGACGCGGTTGCCGTGGTCATGAGCGCTCCCGTGCCCGGGCTGCGGCGTCGTCTTCGTACGCCTTCACGAGGCGGGCATACCCCGGATGGGCGGCGAGGAGGGTGGCGTGGTCGCCTTGCGCGACCACTCTGCCGCCTTCCAGGTAGATGACCTCGTCGGCCAGCCGGATGGACGACGGCCGGTAGGCCACCACCAAGATCGTCGACGGCAGCTCGGCCGAGCGCAACCGTCGGAGGATCTGGCTCTCGACCGAAGGGTCGACGGCCGAGGTGGCGTCGTCCAGGATCAACAATCGGGGACGGCGTACCAGCGCCCGCGCCAGGGCGACACGCTGGCGCTGCCCACCGGAGAGGGTGGCGCCGCGTTCGCCGATCGGAGTGCGGTACCCCTGGGGCAGCTCCTCGATGAACTCATGAGCGCCCGCCATCTCTGCGGCGGTCACCGCGTGGGTCTCGAGCACGTCGTGGCCCATGGTGATGTTGCCGAGCACGGTGTCGTCGAACAGGAACGCATCCTGTGGGACGTAGGCGACCTCACGCGGTAGCTCGAAGCGGGCGAATCGCCGCAGGTCACGATCGTCCAGGTGGATGGTGCCGGTCAGCGGGTCCCACAGCCGAGCCAGCAGGAGGGTCAAGGTGCTCTTCCCGGAGGCCGTGGGACCGACGATGGCGACGGTCTTACCGGCCGGGATGTCGATGGCGATGTCGGTGAGCACCAGCTCCTCGTCGTATCCAAAGCTCAGGACCTCGGAGTCGATGGGCGCGGCGCCGGCTCCCGGTGAGGCCTCCAGTTCCCCGTACTCGACGATCTGGTCGGCTTCCAGCACCTTCTCCACGCGATCCCACGCTGGGATGGATCCGGCCAGGTCGAACAAGACGAAGGCGATGAGCTGCACCGGGAAGGACAGCAGCGACAGCAGGTAGAGGGCGGTCACCAGATCGCCGGCAGTCAACGCCCCGGCGTCGATCCGCAGCGCGCCCACCCCCAGCAGCACGAGGCTGGTGGTGGGAATGAGGCCGACGATGACCACCCGGAACGTCTCCCACCGTGTCCCGATGGCTACGAACCGGTCACTCAACTCGTCGGACTCGACCTGGAATCGCTGCGTCTCGCCGGCCTCGCGACCGAGCGACTTGATGGTGAGGGCGCCGTCGAAGCTCTCGTGCGCCACGCCGCTGACCACTCCGGTCTGGGTCTGGATGGCCTCCCACAACGGATAGAGGCGCGTCGTGGCCTGCACTTCCACGAACACCACCAACGTCATGCCCACCAGCGCCACCAGCCCGATCCAAGGGTCGAGCACGGTGAGCAGCACCACCGTGCCCACGATCAACAGCGACACGCCGGTGGCGAAGGGCAGCGGGGAAAGCGCCTGGGTGGCTTGGCGGGCGTCGTTGTCGGCCACGGCGAGGAGGTCGCCGGTGGACTGGGTCCCGAACCACGCCAACTCCAGCCGCAGCTGGTGCTCGACCAGCTCCTCGCGCAGGTCCTTCTGGCTGCTGAAGATGCAGTAGCCCGCTGCAGTTCGCCGAACCACGATGGACACCGCCTTCCACGTGGCCACGCCGAGGACGGCGAGGATCACCGGTACCACGCGGCTCGAGGCTTCGGTGTCGCCATCGAGCACCGGGAGGATGGCCGTGTCGGTGACCCAACCGATGACGACGGCCGAGCCGATGATGGCTGCCGCATAGGAAGCGGCGCCCGCCACCGCAAGCCCGAACATGCGGGGACGGGCTCGGATGAAGCGCCATACGATGCGGAGCCCGCGCCCAAGCACGTGGCGCACGCTCACAGGGTCTCGACTCACCCCTGCAGACTACGGGGGCGCCTGCTGAAAACGACCTAGGCGGCGCCTGTTGGCCGCCGGGTATGGTCCCGGCCCATGGCAGCAGCTCCGCCGCTCATCGGCATCACCACCTATGGTCGAGTCGAACGGCCGACACCTTCGGCGCACTTCGAGGCCCACTTCTCGGCGCCGACCGCTTACGTCGATGCTATCCGCCGTGCCGGAGGCGTCCCGGTGCTGCTCCCTCCTGGCGAGGTCTCCTGGGGCGTGTGGATGGCAGCGGTCCACGGCGTGGTGCTGAGTGGCGGATCGGACGTACAGCCTCGGTGGTACGGCGGCGAGGCCACCGAGCATGTTCAGCCGGGCGACGAGGAACGGGACGAGTCGGAGCTGGCGGTGACGCGTGCCCTCCTCGACCGGGACGTACCGACGCTCTTCGTGTGCCGGGGCATGCAGGTGCTCAATGTCGCCTTGGGTGGGACGCTCCATCCCCACATCCCGGACCTGGGCATCGGCGACATCCACCGGGACGGAGAGGGCATGTGGACGCTGCACGACGTCACCGCTTCTCCCGGCTCACGCATCGCAGATGCCATGGGAACCGGCACGGCCAGCCCGGTTTCGGGACATCATCAGGCAGCCGACCGTATCGGGACCGGTCTGGCGATCACCGCCACGGCGCCCGACGGCGTGGTGGAGGCGGTCGAGGTGGCCGACGCAACGTGGGCCGTCGGCGTGCAGTGGCACCCGGAGGTGACAGCCGCAGAAGATGCCACCCAGCAGGGCATCTTCGACGCTTTGGTCTCCGTTGCTGCGGATCGGCGTTGAGGTGCTCGTCAGGACCTCGGCCGAGCTCGCCGCCAGACCGGTGATCCGGTCGTCGAGGCCGGCGATTCTCTCGTCGAGCGCTTGGCCTACGCCTCAGGCAGAGAGCGCCGCCTGCTGCTGGAAGCTGGCGATCCTGGGCTCGGCCGGCTCTCCGGTGGCGGCGGGAAGCTCGAGCGTGAAGCACGCCCCTTGCCCGGGACCCTCCGAGTGCGCAGTGAGTTGGGCTCCCATGGCGTTGGCGAACGTCCTGCAGATGAAGAGGCCCAGGCCGGTGCTGTCCGAGCGACCCACGGCCGCCGCCGTTTGTTCGTACGGCATGAAGATGCTGCGGAGGTCGTCGGGGCGCAGACCCACCCCCGTGTCCTCCACCTCGATGATCACCCCTCCATCGTCCGAGGCTGCGGTACGGATGGTGATGGCGCCGCCGTCGGTGTACTTGATGGCGTTCGTCACGAGGTTGTTGAGGATCTGGCGCAGGCGGCCTCCATCGGCGCGGGCGACGGCTTCGACACCCAGCTCGGTGCGGATGGAGAGCCCCTTCTGCTTCGCCAGCGGCTCGAGGCGGCCGGCCAGCTCGCCGACGGCGCCGTTCACGTCGAGATCTTCGATGGTCATCGAGATGCCGTGCTGGTCCAGCTTGGCGGCGTCGAGGAGGTCGTTCACCATGCCGAGGAGGGCGGTGGCCGACGAGTAGATCTCGCCCATGTAGCCGTTCATCTCGGGCGGCTGGAGCTCGATGCCGTTGCTGAGGGCCGAGTACCCCACGATCGCCGACAGGGGAGTCCTCAGCTCGTGTGACATCGCGGCGTAGAACTGTTGACGCTCGTCGAGGCTCTCGACGAGTTCGAGGTTGGCCCGGTGCAACTCGGCGGTCCAGCTCGCTGCGATCTGGTGGGCGACCTGCTCGACGGAGGCGCGTGTCCGCTGGAGGTGGCCGTGCAGGCTGCCGATGGCCATGCCGACCGCGCCGAGCACGCTGGGCGCCAGGTCGACCACCCACATCACCGGCTGTTGGATGTGCAGCTCGGCGAACGTCAAGGCACCGTGCTGGGCGATCGCCACCCACCACGCGATGAGCGGGAAGCACGCGCCGAAGAGGATCCCGGCAATCATCCATCGAGCCACGTAGAAGCGGTCGGCGTTCACTGCCATGTGTGATGTCATCGACGTGCGAGCCGCCTTTCTTGAGAACGCCCTTCTCAAGTATTTCCAGCGGTTGCCGAAAACTGCCAGGCAAGCCGATTCACCGGAAGTGGACTGATGGACATCAGGATGCCGCGCACCGACCACATACCTTCGGATCGTACCGATGGTCTGCCGGTCAGTTTCGTGCAGCTCACGCAGCGCGCCGGCCTACCCATGGGTCTCGTGCTGGGATCCATCGCAGTGGCCGTGGGCAACCTGCAACTCCTGGCCATGGCTGCGCTGGCACTGGGTGGCGCCGCCCTGGCGTGGGCACAGCTCAGCAGGGGGAACGTGGGTCCTGCCCGGTTCGTGTTGACGCTCGCGATCCTGGCAACGCTGCAGCTTCCGTTGCAGACCGACCCTCAGCTGGCAGGCGCCATCTTCATCACCTTGGCCGCGTTGTCCGGCGTCGCCAAGCTGTTCGTACAGCCGCATCAGGCTCGGGTGTTCTCGCTCTCGGCGATGCTGGTCTGGCTGACGCAGCTCGCCTGGTACGGATACACCGAGTTTCGCGGCATGGCCGACGAGGGGGCGCTGGCGACGGTGATCACCAGCATGGTGCTGCAGCTCGGTGTCTTCCTGTTGTTCAACGGCATCGGCCGTCACCTCCTGCGTCAGTCCTATGGTCGCAACTCCGACCTCGACCTCTTGTTCGCAAAGGCACCGATCTCGATGTGGATCGAGGACTTCAGCGAAGTCGGAGAGTGGCTGGAGCATCTCCGTCAGGACGGAGTCAACGATCTGCGCCCGCATCTCGAGGCGCACCCTGAGCTCGTCGAGGACGCAATCCGCACCATCAAGGTGACCGACGTGAACCAGGCCGGCGTCTCCATGGCGGCAGCCAACAGCAGCGAAGAGCTGAAAGGCACGCTCGATTTCTTCGAGATGACCCCAGAGGTCCGCGCGTCCTTCCTCGACCAGCTCGATGCGATCTGGCGCGGGAGAGATCGGGTCACCACCACCACTCAAGCCGTCAACAGCGACGGTGAGACGACCGACTGCATCGTCCACTGGTCGGCGGCGCGGACGGACGGAGGATTGGATCTGAGCCGCGTCATCGTGGCGATCGACGACGTATCCAGCCAACGTCGCGCCGAGCGCAAACTCGCCACCGCCAACAACGTGATGGCAGCGATCGCGAATGCGCAGGACCAGTACATCGCCGGGGCGCCACTCGAGGACGTCGTACGTGGCCTGCTCGACACGACCAAGGAGTTGGCCGGCGCCACGTGCGTCCACGTGGCCGAACTGCGGACCAACAGCTCGACCGGGCTCTGTGAGATCGCGGCTGCGGGATGCAGCGGCCGGCACTGTGGCGCTTCGCTGAACGGTGAGGAGCCACCGGAACCCCGCCGGTTGAACGGCATCGTCAGCTTTCCTGTGACCCATCACGATCGGGGCGCGGCGATGAACGTGCCGCTGGTGCACGGGGAGTCCGTCAACGGCGTGGTTCGGATCGTCTCCGAGGTCGACGAGGCGAGCCTGCGCTTCGGTGTGCTCTCGCCGGTGATGGCGACGTTCGCCGCGCTGATCCAGGCCCGGCACGCTCAGGAAGAGCTCGTGTCGACCCAGCACCGGTTCTCCGCCATGGTGCAGAATCTGACGGACCTCATCATCGCCACCGACGGGAGAGGTCGGGTCACCTACTGCTCCCCGTCGGTGCGCACCATCCTCGGTTACGCGCCAGCCGACATGGTGGGCCGGTTTGCCATCTCCTACGTCGACGCCGACTCGCGGGCCTTGTTGGCCCCGAAGCTGCTGGGGGGTGGTCGCTCGATCGGGCCGGTGAACGTTCGAGTCAAGGGGGTCGCCGGTCACGCCTATCTCGACGTGGTTGCCACCAATCTGGCCGACGAGGGTGTCGAGCCGATGTGGGTGGTGAACGCCCGAGACGTCACCGAGCGTCGTGAGGCGGCGCAACGGCTCGAAGAGAGTGAGGAACGGTTCCGCCTCCTTGCCGAGAACTCGACCGATCTCATCGCCAGCCTGTCTCCCGACGGCACCATGCTCTACGTCTCGCCGGCGGCGCGCTGGATCCTGGGCTACCAACCCGAAGAGCTCGTCTCCAGCAACGTCCAAGCCCTGGTCCACCCCGACGACTGGGACGATTACGCCGCACAGCGCGACGGCCTGGTGTCGGCGACCAGCTCGTCGACGTTCACCTACCGCATGAAGCGACGCGATGGCGCCTGGGTGTGGTTGGAGACGGTGGCCCGCGGCGTGCTCGACGAGGGCACCGGTGCGATTCGCGAGCTCCACATGTCATCTCGGGACGTCACGGCACGGAGGCAGACCGAGTTCGAGTTGAAGGAGGCCATGCAGGCCGCGGAAGTCGCCAACCAGGCCAAGTCCGAATTCCTCGCCAACATGAGCCACGAGATCCGCACCCCCATGAACGCGATCCTCGGGATGACCGAGCTCGCCCTGGGGACCGAGGTGACGCCCGAGCAGCTCGAGTACCTGGGAACGATCCGGCAGGCTTCGGACTCGCTGCTGACGCTGATCAACGACATCCTCGACCTCTCCAAGATCGAGGCAGGTCATCTCAATCTGGACACGATTCCCTTCAGCCTGCGGGACATGGTGGGAGACACCGTGCGGACGCTCTCCAGCATCGCCGTCGAGAAGGGACTGAACATGGCGATGCACGTCGCCGATGACGTCGCCGACGGCATCGTCGGTGATCCCGGCCGGCTCCGCCAAGTGCTGGTGAATCTCATCGGCAACGCCATCAAGTTCACTCATGTGGGCTCGATCGAGCTGACCGTGTCGCACGTGGAGGCCACCGCCGACGACACACGGCTGCGCTTCGAAGTGGCCGACACCGGTATCGGCATTCCCAAGGACAAGCAAGCTGCGATCTTCGAGGCGTTTGCTCAGGTCGACGGCTCTTCTACACGCCAGTACGGGGGGACCGGGCTGGGGCTGGCCATTGCCAACCAGATCGCGGTGGCGATGGGCGGCGGACTCTCCGTGGAGAGCACGGTAGGTAGGGGGACGACGTTCACCTTCGAGGCCAGTTTCGCCCTCATCGGGGACTCCGGGCCGGTTGGGGACGCCTTCGAGGTCGGCGGCGAAGACATCGTGGCTCTCGTCGTGTCCGAGGACTCCGAGCGGCGCCGTGCACTGACTGAGATGTGCCGCCAGGGGTCGATATCACCGATCGCATGTGAGTCGGCCGAGATCGCGGCGTCCACCCTGGAGGCGCTCGACCAGGCCGGAGCCGTCAGGTTGGTTGTGCTGCTCGACACTCGCGACACCATCCCCGACGTCATCGAGTTCGAGGCCGCCGCCGCCACCTTCGACGTGCCCCTCGTCGTCTTGGGGACCGGCGGTCAGCGTGGCGACGGTGCACGGCTCCGCGACCTCGGGGTGGCTGGGTATCTGACGCGCCCGGTGTCATCGAGCGATGTACTGGAAGCGCTTCGGCTGGCGGGATCGGAGACGATCGAGTTGATCACGAAGCACTGGTTGCGAGAGCGCCGCCCCCGCCTCCGGATCCTCGTTGCCGACGACAGTGCCACCAACCGTCAGCTTGCCAGGCGGCTGCTCGAGAAGCGGGGACACACGGTGGAGATCGCGGGCAATGGACTCGAGGCCTACGAGGTGCTCGGGGCCGGCGAATTCGACGTCGTTCTCATGGACGTCCAGATGCCGGTGCTCGACGGTCTGCAGGCGACCCAACGGATACGAGCCCGCGAAGCCAAGCGGGGCGGTCATATCCCGATCGTGGCATTGACCGCCCACGCCATGCAGGGCGATCGCCAGCGTTGTCTCGATGCCGGCATGGACGCCTATGTGTCGAAGCCGTTCAACGCAGAAGAGCTGTTTGCGACGGTCGAGAATCTCGGCCGGTATGGGGTCCAAGCCACGGTGTCTGTCGAGGCCGCCGCCGAGCCGGAGTCGCGGTCGCGGTGGATCGAGGCCGGCCTCGCCCAGTTCGGTGGCTCGATCGAGTTGCTCGCAGAGATCGCCGAGCTGTTCCGGGACGAGTTTCCCGGGATTCTCGAGCGGATCGAGACGGGTCTGGCCAATGGTGATCTGGATGACGTCGCCAAGGCTGCTCACACCCTCAAGGGCAGCTCGGGGGCGATCGGGGCGGGTCAAGTCCGTGAGTTGGCGGCCCGGATGGAGGCGGAGGCCAAGGCGGGCGCCTCCGGTCTGACCGACCTGTTCGACGAGTTGCGCGAAGCGCTTGCCGGCTTGGACGAAGAACTGGTCGAGGTGGCCGACAAAGCGAAGCGGTCCACGGTCGCCGGCGTGTGAGGAGCGCCTAGCCGCCGGCCACGAACGTGGGCCGCATCACCGGTTGGCGTAGCGTCGGTGGACGGTCGTCCTCCTCAGCTCGAGTCCAAGAAGCGGGCGACGTCCGCGGCAGGCCACACCGTTTCACAGGGGACACCGTTGCCGTCCGCGTCCATGCGTGACGGCATACCTTCGGCCAGCCAGTACGCCACCGCCCCGGTGTACGTGTCGACCTTGTCGTCGTCGCGCAGGTCCCGGCACAGCAGGCCGGATTCGACGTTCAACACCGGGGCGAAGAACTCCTCGGTGTCGTACACGGTCTCACACGGTATGCCATTGCCATCGGCGTCCATCCGCTCTGGCCGGCCTTCACGAAGCCAATAGCCGACTGCGCCGGCGTAGCGGTAGCCGGCGGCGGCCAGATCGCGGCACAGCGCCCCCGGCCCCACCCCCGCGGTCTCGGTACTCCCGCTCGGCACCTCCCCGGCGAGCATGGCGGATTGCCAACCGGGGCGTTCGGGGGCTTGGCCGGCGTCGAGCATCGCCCGCCACTCTTCATCGGTGAGACGGTCGCCCTCGCTCTTGTAGAACTCGTAGTACGAGTACACACCTCCGACCGCAACCTGCCAACCGCCGGCGTCATCGGGGACGATCACGAAGATCTGGTCGATGTGGCCCGTGCCCAGCTCGAGGAAGCCGAGGGCAGACGTGAAGATGTCGGCGACGAGCGCGGCCCTGGAATCCGGTCCTGTGTCGAAATCCTGGTCGACGTCGCTGGTGCGGAGCCACAAGGTCTCCAGCTCGCCGCCGATCCACGTGAGGAAGTCGCTGTCGTCGGCCGAGAGCGGTGTGCCGGCGAGTTCGTCACGAGCGATGGATTCGAGCCGCTCGTAGAACTCCACCAGGTCGGCGAGCAGTTCGGCGTACTCCTCGGGGAGCAGGTCTCGAGACGCCAGCCCGTCGGCCATGAGGGCGCTCAGTGCGGCCAGCCGGCCATAGACCACGGGCTCGGGCTCCACCCAATGGCGTGGCCGAGATGGTGGCTCGTCGCCTCCGCCCTGTGCCACGGCCTGCTTGCTGTAGAGGATCGTGTCGTGCTTCAGCTCGGTGTACGAGCCGAACCCGGTCTGGTGTGCCTTGGCCGCCCAGGTGTCCGTCTGCATGAAGTCGGGGTAGGCGGTGCCGTGCTCGGCCCACATCGGGGCGAGTGCCCACAGCCAGCCGTCGTAGACCGTCTTCCCCCAGTCGGTGATGGTTCGCGCCGCCACGAGCTGTCGCATCGCGGCCAGCTGTGAGTCGTAGTCTGGATAGTCGGCTTCGCCCAGCTCCCGGACGACGTCGTAGGCCCACTCCGAGCCGAACGCGGCCGCGATGTCGAGTGGCGACGCCCACTCCCGCGGTTGCACGTTGGGCCGCACCAGCTGGTCCAGGATGTACGAGTCGATGACCAGCCGGACGCCCATCAGGCGCATCGATGACGCCTCGGGGTTGATCAGCACCGGCCGGGTCTCGAGCAGCTGGACCGCTAACGCCTCGGTGACGGCCGGGTCGGTGATTCGCTCCAGGTCGTCCCACCCGATCGTGGCATCCACTGCGTTGGCCAGCTCGAAGGGGGTGTAGTCGTCTGCAGCGCCGACGATGAACGCGGTCGGTTCGTAGATCCGCTGCCACATCTGGGTCAGCTGCGCATCGGACAGCAGCACCCGGGTTGCCAACACTCCCCGCCGCAGCATGTCGTCGTTGAGCAGGAAAGCCGTGTTGCCGAGGGCCGACATGGCCCGGAAGTACCGCTCGAGGTCGGCGTTGCGCGTGTAGTGCCCTCGGGGCCGGTACAGCGTGTAGTCGACGCAGTGCGTGAGGAAACCGCTCTTCTCGCAATCACCGGTGCCGATGGTCGGCGAGTCCGTGCGCTCGGAGTAGTTGCTGATGAAGGTGGCCTCTTCTGCGGCCAGCGGCCCGACGGGCCCGACGTCCAGTTCGAGTGCCACCGCGATCGCCTCGAAGTACTGGCGCACGCGCGCCGCGTCGTCGGCGAGTGGCGATCCCGCCAGCTCGGCTTCTTGGGCTCGCGCCCGGGTGACGAGTTCGGCCACGAGCTCTTCGAGGATGGGCAGCAGCGTCTGCTGCTCGGTCTCGCGCAAAATCTTGTCGAAGGCGAGATGCCACACGTGGTAGGCGGCGTCGGTGGTGACGAACACGGGGTGCCCGAGATACTCGGCGCCTTCGTACACGTGGAAGAACTGGTGGTAGGTGCTGGGCACGACGACGAATCCGTTGGCGGCGAGCGTTTGCTCGGCACCGGCTGCCGCCAGCGCATCGGCGACCCACGGAGCGATCGACACCCCTGCCAGAGAGGTCGGTGTAGGCGGTCCGGCGTACGCCGGCGCGCCATCGAGGAACGGCACGTCATCTATCGTGCCAAACGGGCTCAACGCCAGTACCCCAACCGGCGGCGTCGTGGTGGTCGTTGCCGGCGACGGGACCGTGGTCGTGGCGACCACGGTCGACGTCGTGACCGAGGTGCTGGGTGTGGCGGTGTCGTCGTCTGCCGTGCAAGCCGCGGCGATGAGGGCGAACAGCGCCAGTAGTGCGACGAGGCGCTTCATGATGGCCCACCTTCGTTACTGAGAGTCCTACAACCTCAACGTATGAAGGCGCCAGATGTCCGGTCAGGGCCAAACGGCAGTGACGGTGGGGTCTCTCAACGGCGGCTCACGAAGGGCTCGGTACGACCGTCGCCGTCGAGGTCGGTACAGCCCGTGGCCCCTGGCCACTCCAGGTCGGCCGCCGTGTCGAACCCGAAGCCGTTCCATGTCCAGGCGCCGACCGCGATCGGCTCCGGTCGGTCGAGTGTGGAGTAGGCCACGGCGAGGCCGGTGTCGCACAGCGACAGATCGGCGACGGGTCGCACTACTGCTCCGGCCACCCATACCTCGTCGAAATCGGTCGAATACACGCCGACGTGGGCGGAGCGACCCAAGGGATCCTGCCACTGGATGTCGGGTCGCAGCTCCGACAACGGGGTCGGGCGATACGGGCGGCGAAAGGACACGACGACGTCCTCCTCACCGTCGCCGGTGGCGTCACCACGTGCCACGACCGTCACATCGCCATGCGGGAACCCGTCGGCGCCGGCCGCGTCCGTTGCTGCTGCCTGGAGGCCACGGGTGGCCGTCCACCATCCGCCCGACCAGAGCACGGCAGTCGCTCCCGGCTCGTCCCAGCCCTCGAAGCGGAGCACCCGGTCGCGGTGCGACACCACGGCGGCGCGATGGGCGACCACACCGCCGGAGTCGACGAGCACCTCGAGCAGGAGGCCGGTGGTTCGATCCGCCCCGGACTGGTCGAAGAGGAAGTTGCCGAGCGAGGTGGCCACGACCGCAGTGCGCCCGTCGGGGGCGGGCGCTGTGGTGATGGGTTGGACCACGTGCGCCCCATGGCCCCACACCACGTCCGCCCCGGCGTCCACGGCCAGCCTTGCGAGATCTTGCATCTGCCGGTTGGGCCGAGGGTCGTACTCGACCCCTCCGTGCACGCCGACGATCACGACGTCGGCGTCGGATGCCGCCTTGGCGATGAGCGCCGGTGCGGCGGCGTCCTCCCAGGTGGCCGGCGGGCCGGGTCGGGGGTTGGTGCCCGTCGCGTCGAACGCCAGCCAGGCGACGGTGACGCCGTCCGCGGTCGTGGTCACGAGGGGGTCGGTGGTCGTCCCGACAGCGAGGAGACCGGCTCCGTCGAGCGCGGCCGTCGTGTCGGCGAGCCCTCCCTCGCCGCTGTCCAGAGCGTGGTTGTTGGCGACGCCGAGCACATCGAAACCGGCGGCCGCCAAGTCGTACGTCCGCGACGGATGGGCGGCAAGTGCGTTGGGGCTGTCTGCCACGTGGGGACGGGTGGTGAGCGGGGACTCGAGGTTGCCGGCGGCGATGTCGGCGGCGGACACGAGGTGACGCACCCCGGCGAACACGGCACCCGCATCGGCCTCGAGGTGTGGCGTCACGCCTCGACCGATCATCAGGTCTCCGACCAGGGCGAGCCGGGCGGTCGGTGGGGCAGGGGTCATCGCCCCGGGCTCGGCATCACCACATGCTGCAACCGCCCCCAGCAGCAACGCCAAGAACAGGCACTTCATCGCCGCGCACGGCTCCATGGCTCCATCGTCGAGGGGCGGTCGAGCGAGGGCGAGGGTCCAATGACCCCGCCGGAGGCTATTGACTTACAGTGGTTGAAACAACACAATAAGTGGCGGTAGTAGTGCGGAGGGGGTCCGCACCGCGAGGTAGGACAGGATCGATGCGGACGTGGCGCGTCCTCGTGCTCGATGATGACGTATTGGTAGCACGGCTGCTCGTCTCCATGCTCGAGGCCGCCGGCTATGTCGCCGAGGCGTGCGCCGATCACGAGCCCGAGCTGGTGGTGTCGTCCCTCTGTGCCTTCCGGCCAGACGTGATGCTGCTCGACTTCGACCTCGGACCCCACCTCGGTTGCGGACTCCGCTACCTCGGCCCGGCGGTGGAGGCGGGCGCCAAGGTCATCGGGTTGACGGCCTCCGACGATCCCGTCGAGCACGCCCGCTATCTGGAGGCCGGCGCCGTCGGTGTGCTCGTGAAACGGCAGAGCCCCACCGATGTGATCGCTGCCATCGAGCTGGCCGTGGCCGGCCACGACGTCATGGGCGGCGACAAGCGGCATGCCCTCCGCCAGGAACTCCGAGCGTATCGAGATCGCAGGCACCGAGTCCGGTCCCGCTTCGCCCAGCTCACCCCGCGGGAGCGTGAGGCGTTGGATGCGATGTACGCCGGCCGCAGCGCGGCACGCACCGCCGATGACTGGGTGGTATCGCTGCCGACGGTGCGGAGCCACATCCAGTCGGTGCTGGTGAAGCTCGGCGTCAATTCGCAGCTCGAGGCGGTTGCGCTGGCCCGAGACTCCGGCTGGCCGGAGATCATCAATTCTGATGATGACCTGAAGTAGGTCATTGGTCACCATGGGGTCGGGCATCCCCTAGCGGGAAAAGGGAGGGTTTCGATGAGGCGCAGGTCTCGTCATCGAGTGGACGGATCAGAGCGGGGTGCCGCGCTCGTCGAAGCCGCCATCATCCTGCCGATCCTGCTGCTGGTGGTGTTCGGCATCGTGGCGTTCTCCCGTGCGTACAACGCCAAGACGACCCTCACCCACGCCGCCCGGGAGGGAGTCCGTGAGCTGGCGATCACGGGTGACCCGATAGCGGCCGAAGCAGTGGCCAAGGCCGCGGCGACATCGCTCGACCCGGACCAGATGGTGATCACCACCACGGCGTGTGTCCCGGGTGACCCGGTGCAGCTGACGATCCAGTACCCCTTCAGCTACGAGATGCCGGTGCTCGGGTCGCGAGCCGTCACATTGACCGAGACCGGAGTGATGCGATGCGGCGGGTGAACCAGGAGGAGTCGGGGTTCTCCATCGTCTTCGTTGCGTTGGTGATGGTGGCGATGATCGGCATGATCGCCTTTGCCGTCGACGCCGCCGCGCTGCAGCAGGAGCGCCGGGAGCTCCAGAACGGTGCCGATGCCGGCGCCATCGCCATCGCCGAAGACTGCGCCCGCGGGCTCACTTGCGATACGTCCACGGCGACGGTCACGGCGGACATCTACGCGGATGCGAACGCTCACGACGGCGCCGCCGCCGTCGACAGCGTGACCCTGGACACCACCGCACAGTCGGTCGAAGTGGTGGTGAGCACCGACACCGGAGGCGGCACCATCTTCCGGCCCTTCTTCGCCCAGATCTTCGGCTACGCCGGAACCACCGTCGAGGCGCGGGCCACGGCAGTGTGGGGCAGCCTGGGCTCGGTGGCCAACGGGGCGCCGCTCATCATCTCCGACTGCGAGTGGCGGCGCGAGACCAACGAGGGTGCCAACCTCTACACAGGCCCGATTCCACCGGACGCCAGTGCGCCGGCGCCGGCCGTCCTCCGATTCCATTCGGGCACGAACGCCGCCGACGACTGCGCCGCCCAGGCCGGTGGTGACGAGGACGATGAGGACCGTCTACCCGGCGGGTTC
>JBFGCM010000074.1:0-19515 GCA_041581135.1 Acidimicrobiia bacterium | reverse complement strand
CGCTCCGCGCTACTGCAACAGCGTCGGGAGAATGCGGAGCATTCTCCAACCGACCGGCGAAGCCGGTCGGCGGCGCTACTTGAACACCACCAGGTCGTCGCGATGGATGACCTCGCCGCCGGCGTCGGCGCTGTGCAGGCCGGCCGCCTCGGCGAGTTCAGCCGAGCCGAGCCTGGTGATGCCCTTGCCCACCAGCTCCCCGGAGGGGCTCAACACCTCGACCCCTGCCCCGGCACTGAACTGCCCCTCGATGTGGGCCACCCCCGCCGGCAGCAGGGAGGTGCCACGGTCGACCAGAGCACGCTGCGCCCCGGCATCCACGTGGATGCGGCCCTCTGCGGGCTGCCCGAAGGCGATCCACAACTTGCGGGCCGTGAGCTTGGACGGGTGGGGCTCCACCCAGGTGCCGATCTCCTCGCCGGCGACCGCTTCCCGCACCGCGGTGGCATGCGCCGCCGGAGCGATCACCGTCGGAATCCCTGACCAGGCGGCCATGCGGGCCGCACTCACCTTGGTGGCGACGCCGCCGGAGCCGAACGGTCCGGCTGAACCATGGATGACGGCGTCGAGCGCCTCGTCGGTGTGGCGGACCGCCGTCAACAGCTCGGCATCCTCGTCGAAGCGCGGATCATTGGAGTAGAGGCCCTGGGTATCGGTGAGCAGCACCAGCATGCCGGCACTCACCAGATGGGACACGATGGCCGCCAGCCGGTCGTTGTCGCCGAACTTCAGCTCCTCGACGCCCACGGTGTCGTTCTCGTTGACGATGGGCACCACGCCGTACGACATCATCCGCTCGAGAGCGTGCCTGGCATGGAGGTATTGGTCGCGCCGGGCGAGCACGTCCTTGGTCAACAACACCTGTCCGGTGACCAGGCCGTGATCGGCGAACTGCCGGTTGTATGCCTCCATGAGCCGCCCCTGTCCCACCGAGGCAGCCGCCTGCAGGCTCGGGATGTCGCGTGGCCGCTCGGCGAGGCCGAGCGCCGGCATGCCCGCTGCCACCGCCCCTGAGGAGACCAGGACTGCAGGATGCCCGATGTCGCGCAGGCCGGCGACTTGCGCCACGGCGCGCTTGATGCCCTCGATGTCGAGCGTGCCGTCCCCCAGTACCAGGCTGGATGAACCCACCTTCACCACCACCGGCGAAGCATGTGCCGCCGGGCGTCTCATCGTTCTGCCTCCTCGGCGTCGGCGTCGGCGTCGGCGCCGACCAGCTCGGGATCGTAGGTGAAAACGAGATCGCCGATGCGGACATCGTCCCCGGGCTCGGCTCCGGCTTCACGGAGCGCATCGTCAACGCCGATCCGAGTGAGGCGCCTGGCGGCGAAATCTGCCGCCGACGGATCCGTGAGGTCATCGAGACGGACCGCGCGCTCGGCAGCCTTACCGCTCACCACCCATTCGGATCCGCGCCGCGTGACGGTGAATCCCTCTCGGAGCGGGCGGTGCAGCACGTAACCCTGGCGGTCGGGTGCCTCACGCTCGGCCGTCTCGACGGCATCGGCTACCGCATGCATGAGAACGTCGAGCCCGTCACCGACGACCGCTGAGATCACATGCAGATCGAGACCGTTCCTCTGCCCCCACCACAGGACGTCGCGGGGATCGGGGATGGCATCGCGTTTGTTGACGGCGACCACTTGGGGCCGCGCCGCCAGGTCTGGTGAGTGCTCGGCCAGCTCTCGCTGCAGGATCTCGTACTGCTCCGGATAGGTCCGCTCTTGGATCTCGGTTGGGTCGAGCAGGATCACGAGGGCACGGGCTCGCTCCGTGTGGCGGAGGAACTCGTGACCCAGACCCTTGCCCTCCGCCGCCCCTTCGATGAGGCCGGGAATGTCGGCCAGCACGAACTCGCGATCGCCGACCGTCACGACACCGAGGTTGGGTTCGAGCGTCGTGAAGGGGTACTCGGCGATCTTCGGTTTCGCCGCCGACACTCGGCCGATCAGGGTGCTCTTGCCCGCGTTGGGGAATCCGATGAGTGCAGCGTCCGCCATGAGCTTCAGCTCGAGCACGACGGAGGCCTCCTCCCCGTACTCGCCCTGCTCGGCGAACCCTGGAGCTCGACGGGCCGTGCTCACGAAGGAGGCGTTGCCGCGGCCGCCCTTGCCGCCTCTGGCCACCAGCACGCGTTGACCGGGCTCGACGAGATCGGCAAGCATGACGCCTGCATCGTCGCGGACCACCGTGCCGAGCGGCACGGGCACGACAAGATCGTCCCCTCGCCGCCCGTGGCGGAGATCGCCTTCGCCGTGACTACCGTCTGCGGCGACTTGGTGGGGGTGGTGCGACAGTGCGAGCAACGTTGCCACCGCACCATCGGCGACCAGGTAGACGTCACCGCCGTCGCCGCCGTCACCTCCAATGGGCTTGCCCTTGGGCTTGCCCCGCTGCCGCTTGAAGCTGGCGACTCCGGCACCGCCACTGCCACCTCGAGCATGGATGCGAACGCGGTCGACGAACATGGCAAGGACCCTCGGGAAGGGTGCGGGCCGTAGGGGCCCGGGCTGCCCTACTCGGCGAAGACCGACACGTGACGGCGTCCGGCGCGCTGCCCGTACTTGACCACGCCGTCGATGGTGGCGAACAACGTGTCGTCATTGCCACGGCCGACGTTATCCCCGGGGTGGATACGGGTGCCACGCTGACGCACCAGGATGGAGCCTGACGTCACCGTCTGGCCGTCGAACACCTTCGGTCCGAGCCGCTTGGCATGCGAATCACGGCCGTTCTTGCTGGAGCCACTGGCTTTGGTCTTTGACATCAGGCCTCCTCGGACGCTGCATCGTCGGCCGACGCTTTGTCGGCCGTCTGGTCGGCCTTCGCGGTGGCCTTCTTCTTCGTCGCCTTCTTCTTGGGAGCTTCGATCTTGGTCACCTTGATGGTGGTGTAGATCTGGCGGTGGCCGGCATGACGCCGGTACCCGGTCTTGTTCTTGTACTTGAAGATGTCGACCTTGTCGCCCTTGGTGTCACCGAGAACGTCGGCGAGCACCCTGTATGCGCCCAGCTCCTCGGCGTCCGAGATGACGTTGCCGTCCTTGCCCACCACGAGCAGAGGCGTGAACTCGACGCTGTCTCCCTTGAGACGTTCCACGTCCAGCACGTCGCCCTCGCGAACCTTGGCTTGTTTTCCGCCGGTGCGGATGATGGCGTACATGGGGGAATCCTCCGAAGTGCCGCTGCAGTGTAGTCGGCGCCGAGAACGCGGAAATCAGCCGGCGGACGCCGCGCTGGAGTCCTCGTCCGAGCCCGACGACGGAATCGGCGTGCCCACCGTGGCGGCCTCCTCGAACAGCACCACGCCGCGACCATTGCACTTGTCGCAGATCTCGGAGAACGACTCGAGCAACGCCTCGGACACGTTCTTGCGCGTCATCTCGACCAGACCCAGGTTGGAGACGTCGAACACCTGGGTACGCATCTTGTCCTTGGCCAGATGCTCGCGCAGACGCAGGAGCACCTTCTCCTGGCTGGCGGCGATCTCCATGTCGATGAAGTCGATGACGATGATGCCCCCGATATCCCGCAACCGCAGTTGGCGAGCGATCTCCTCCGCGGCCTCCAGGTTGTTCTGGAGCACCGTCTCCTCGAGATTGGAGTGCCCCACGAACCTGCCGGTGTTCACATCGATCACCGTGAGGGCCTCTGTGCGGTCGATGACGATGTGTCCGCCCGACGGCAGCCACACCTTGCGGTCGAGCGCCTTGGCGAGCTGGTCGTCCACGTGGAACCGCTCGAAGATGGGCATCTCGTCCTGGTAACGCTTCACCTTTTCCTTGAGATCGGCCTCGGTGCCCTCCAGATACTCCAACACCTGCTGATACGTCTTCTTGTCGTCGATGAGCAACCGGCGGAAGTCCGACGTGAAGTGCTCCCGGATCACCCGCAGCACCAGCGGCAGCTCCTCGTGCACCAACCGCGGCGCCACGCTCATGTCGGTGTTCACGATGGAGTCCCAGATTCGCTTGAGACGCGCCATGTCGGCACGCAACGCCTCTTCACTGGCCCCCTCGGCGGCCGTACGGACGATGGCCCCCATCCCTTTCGGCCGCAGCTCGCTGACGATCGCCTGCAGTCGCTTGCGCTCGTCGTCCGGCAGACGCTTGCTGAGGCCGCGCACCTCTGAATCCTGAGCAAGGACCAGATACCTACCGGCGATGCTGATGTGGTTGGTCAGCCGCGCACCCTTGTGGCCCATGGCGTCCTTGACCACCCGGACCAGGACGGAATCGCCCGGTTTGAGCGCCGCCTCGATCCGTGGCTTGCGGCCGCCGAACTCTTCCAGGTTGTAGTCGACGTCCCCGGCGTACAGCACGCCGTTCTTGCCTTCGCCGAAGTCCACGAACGCCGCCTCCATGCCGGGCAACACGTTGCGCACCTTGCCGACGTACACATTCCCGACCAGCGACTGCTTGTCGGAGCGAGCCACGTAGTGCTCGACCAGTACCGGGCCCTCCATGACCACGATCTGTGTCTGGTGCGGCTGGTGGCGCACCAGCATCTGTTTGCGGGCGGTCTCGGGGGGTGGCACCACTTCGAGCCGGGGCCGCGAGCGGCTGCGGCTCTGGGACCGGCTGGCCTGGCGGTCGGATGATTTCCGCTGCGACGCGGCACGGTCCTGCGAACGGGGGCGGTTCTGCGACCCTGACCGCTGCCGCTGCGCGGCTGACCGGTTACGGCTCTGCGCTTGGCCGGACTTGGAGCTTCGCTGTGTGGCGGGCTCGGCTTTCTTCTTCTTCGGCTGCTCTCTGGGCTTGGGCTCTTTGGGCTTGGGCGCCTTATAGGTGCGGACCTTGACCGAGGAACCCGCCACTTTGCGGATCTTGGCTTCCTCGACGGCCTCGTCGCCCATGCCCTTGCGGACCACCCGCGGCGACTTGCGTCGGAACAACGCCATGCAAACTCTCCTTTGAATGCCCGTCCACGGGCGATAGATGGAATCTCCTGCGCCGGGTGGTTCCACCGCCGTACGGCAGGGACGAGCGCTGCTCCCCCACGAGCAGTCGCCAAGAAGTCGTCACGATGAAAAGGAACACGCTGTTCATGCCGCGCATTTTCGCTGGAATCGTGACCGTCACCACGGCCAGGTCGGACATGAGCGTAGCACGCGGCCTCAGCCCTCCGGTTCACCCTCGCTGCTCGTGGGTGTGTCGGTTCGTCTCCGGCGCAGCATCAGGTACGCCGCACCGGCCGCCGTCAGCAGGATGAGCGACGCCACGCTCGTTGCCGTCCACGGCTCGGCGGGCTCGATGGTCGACGGTGCGGCCACCAGGTTTCCGCCGGCCACCGTCGTCGGAGGGTTCGTGGTGGAGGTATCGACCGGTTCGTCGGTATCGGGCCTTTGCCGAGTGCCGGTCTCGCGTAGCGGGCGTGTGCTCGAGGTCGCTTCGGTGTCGTCGGGCGCTTCGGCCGTGGTCTCGGTCGTCGGCTCGCCGGCGGCGGTCGTCGTGGGACCATTGTCGCGACCGGTCGGCGGGGAGTCACCGGGAGCCGGCGGCGCGGTGTCCTCCGGGGCGGCACCGGTGCCCGTACCGAAGAACGCCATCAGATCGTGACCCCAGGCCTCGACGGCGCTCTCCCCGCCGTGACACTGGTCGCCGCGATGGTTGGTCGCATTCAGCGGTGTCATGGTGGGTCCCAGTGAGGCGTTCGTGGTGTCGGCGAGCTCCTGCGCCAGCGCCGCCGCCGCCACGGCGCCGTTGGCGCCCAGCGCCTCGCACGTGATGCCGTCGTACCCGTTGAGCCCGGACACGTATACCTGGACTCCCGGCTTACGGCGTTGGATCTCGTCGTAGATCAAGCGGGCCGTGGCGATCTCCTCGGCCGACGGCGTCGGGCTGTCTCCAGGACGCAGCACCAGTACGAGGCAGATCTGCCACCACACTGCGGTCGTGTCCGGGTAGCGGGCGAACATGGTCTCGAGGTAGTCCCAGTACTGAGAAGACAGATCGGCCCACCGATCCATGCTGCCCCGACCGATGCCCCCTGCCGCGTTCTTGACCTCCTTCGCCGGCCAGAAGGCGGCACCCCCGACGAAGTCGTACCCGTCCACACTCTGGGAGGTGTTGGAGCAGCCCACGGCGCCGACGCTGCCGGCAGGGGCTGCCACCACCTGCGCACCGGCGGGAACCGGGGCGAGGGCGATGACGAGCGAGACGAGACACGCGAGAACCGCGAGGCGACCCATGGATGAGATTCCTTAGGCTTCGGCTATTTCGAGGCGAGGTTGAGGTATCTCAGCCGGATGGTAACAGCGCCTACATCTAGCCTCGTAAGCCCCCTCACCGGCCACCACCACGAGCTCGTCGGAGTCGATGACCCGCTGGGTGTGCAGACCGGGACCGCCGCAGCGATGGCACACGGCCAGGGTCTTGGTGATGTACTCGGCGTGCGTCATCAACGAGGGAATCGGCTCGAACGGGCGGCCCAGATAGTCCAGATCGAGCCCGGCCACGATGACCTTCTTGCCGGCACCAGCCAACAACGACACCACCTCGACCAATCCGTCGTCGAAGAACTGACCCTCGTCGATGCCGACGGCGACCGTACGGTCGTGCACCGAGCGCAACAAGTCGTCGGAGTTGGCGACCGGCTCCGCCTCGGCCGACAGCTTGGAGTGCGATACGACCTCTTTGACGGCATAGCGAGTGTCGAGGGTCGGCTTGAACACCTGAGCGGGCACCTTGGCGATCCGGTACCGGGTCATACGACGGATCAGCTCTTCGCTCTTGCCCGAGAACATCGGGCCGCAAATGACCTCAACCCACCCCTGGTCGGCGCGACGATGCATGGCGGCCGACCATAGCAGGAGAGGGCTCAGAGCCCGCGACGTTCTCCCGGCATCGGCGGCCGGTGCATCCACACACTGTGGGCGAGGCCGAGCGCCAGGCTCATCACGAGGAACGCGGTTCCCCCGAGACTCAGAAACGGCAGTGGCAGTCCGGTCACCGGGAGCAGCCGAACCGTCATTCCGACGTTGACGAACACGTGGAATGACAGCAGCGCGGCGACCCCGACGGCCACCAGCTGACCGAAGCGATCCCCGGCCACGGCCGCCGACATGAGGAGCCGCCAGACCAAGACGGCGAACAGGCCCAGGACCACGACACCGCCGACGAACCCGAGCTGCTCACCGATCGCAGTGAAGATGAAGTCGGTCGACTGCTCGGGGACGAACTGCAGGTTGGTCTGCGTGCCGTTGAACACGCCCTTGCCCAGAAAGCCACCACTGCCGATGGCGATCTGGCTCTGAGCCTGGTTGTAGTTGGCGTTGGCCAGCGAGGCCGTCGGATCCAGGAAGGCTTGGAGCCGGGTCACCTGGTAGTCCTTGAGCACATTCAGCTGGAACAACGCCACGGTGCCGACCACTGCCGTCACCACCAGGAAGCCCAGCTGGCGCCACGTGGTCCCGGCGACGAACAGCATCACCACCGCGATGAAACCGAAGACCAGCATGGTGCCCAAGTCGGGCTGCCGGAAGATGAGGTATGCGGGCACCGCGACGAGGGCGATCGCCCGGGCCACCCGATGCCAGCGCAATCCCTCCTCGTTCCCTGGAGTCAGCACCGCGGCCAACGCCAGAATGACGGCGATCTTGGCGATCTCCGATGGCTGCAGCTGGATCGGTCCGATGGGGATCCAGCGCTGCGAGCCCTGGTTGAACTTGCCCAGCCCCGTCAATACCAGGATCAGCGCCGCCAGCGAGCCGACGTACAGCATCGGAGCGACGAGTCGCAGGAATCGGGTCTCCAGCATCGAGGCGACGATGAACACGACGATGCCGATGACCACGAAGAGCGCCTGCCGTTTCATGCTGGCTCCGGGGTCCACACCGAGCGTCTCCAGGCGCCGGGCCGACGCGCTGTAGATCATCAGCACGCCGAGGCCAGAGAGCAACACGTACGGGATGACGATGAACAAGTCCGGGCGCAGTGCCCGCTCCCTCTGCACGAGACCCACCGGAGAACGCGCCGCGATGGCCATCAGTCGGCCTCCTCACCGGCGGCGATGGGCGTGACCGCCTCGGGTCCCTGCAGCAGGAACTGCAGCACCTGGCGGGCCGTGGGAGCCGCCACCCGGCCACCGCTTCCGCCACGCTCGACGACCACGGCGACGACGTACTGCGGGTCGTTGATAGGGGCAACGCCCACGAACCAGGCCGTGTCGACCTGCTCTGCGACCACGTTGGACTTGATGACCTCTGCGGTACCGGTCTTGCCTCCCACCAATGGCTGGAGCGGCCCGAAATCGACGAAGGCCGACCGCGCCGTTCCCGCCGGCCCGTTGACGACGCCCTGCAGGTCTTGGCGGATGAGGTCGACGGTTCGCTCGCTCAGCTCCACCTCGTTGATCGGCTCGGCACTGGCCTCGAAGAGCACGTTGCCGTCGGCGTCGGTGACCCGGTCCACGACGTGGGGCTGCCACAGGGTGCCACCGTTGACCATGGCGGCGTAGGCGGACGCCAGCTGAAGCGGTGTGACGAGCACGTCGCCCTGGCCGATGACGGTGTTCATGAGGTCGCCACCGCTCCAGCCGCCCTCAGCCCGAACCCGGCCGCTGCCTTCCGCCTGCTGTTCCTCGAACCACTGTCGATCGGGAATCAGCCCTCGCTGCTCGAATGGAAGGTCGATGCCGGTGCGTGACCCGAAGCCGAAGTCGCGAGCCCATTCCTGGAGCAGCGCCTCGTCGTACTGGTCGCCGCGGCCGGCCCACACCCGGAGCGCCACCTCCCAGAAATAGAGGTCACAGGAGGTCTGCAGCGCGCTGTGGAGGTCCACTGGACCATGCCCGTCGGAAAGCCAGTCCCGATAGAGCTGCGGGCTGCCGTCCTGGAACCGGAACTCGAGCAGACCGTCGCAGAAGTAGGCCCCGGCGTCCGACTGCACGTCGGCGGGGAAGATGCCCTCTTCGAGCGCCATGACGTAGGCGATGGTCTTGAAGGTGGAGGCCGGGGCATACACGCCTTGGATGGCGAAGTTGTTGAAGACAGCGGTGTTCAACAGCTGCTGCCACTCCGCTTCGGAGAGCCCGTCCACGAAGATGCTCGGGTCGTACCCCGGAACCGAGGCCATGCCGAGGATCGAGCCGTCCGTGACGTCCATCACCACACCGACCGCGCGGATCGGGCACTTCGGATCCTCCGGTGAGGGCGCGCAGTCGGGGTCGTAGCTGTCGCGGGCCAGCTGGAGCCCCTCGGTGAGCGACTGCTCGAGCTGGGCTTGCACATCGACGTCCACCGAGAGGTGCACAGTGCCACCCGGGCTCGGCTCCTGCTCACCCAGCAGACCGAGCACCGAGCCATTGGCGTCGATGCGGTACTTGATGAAGCCCGGAGATCCCTGCAGGTACGAGTCGTACTCGCGTTCCACCCCGGCCTTGCCGATCGTGTCCGTGGGGTCGATGTCGGCGAGCTCCAGGTCGGCCTCGGTCGGCCGGCCGATGTAGCCCACGAACTGACCACCTACGACCCCCTGGGGATAGACACGAACGGGATCCGGCTCCACGGACACTCCGGGGAACTGCTCCCGGCGCTCGACGAGGAACAGCGTCTGCGCCTCGGGCACCTCGCCGGCCACGCTGAAGCGGGCGCCGGAGCCGGCGTCGTCGAACTGCTCCCGGAGTTCGGCAGCCGGGACATTGAGGAAGGCCGACAGCCGTTGGATGAGGTCTTCCTCGGCTTCCACCGGTATCAAGCTGCGATCTACCACCACCGACAGCGCCGGACGGGTGCCGGCGAGGAGGCGACCGTTGCGGTCGACGATCTCGCCTCGCGGCGCCGGGGTCTGGACGATCTTGATCTGGTTCTCGGCGGCCAGTTCCTGGTAGGTGTCCGCCGCGGTGAGCTGGAGATTCCAGAGCCGCAGGGTGAGCACGACGAAAGCTCCGAGGAACACGATCGCCAGCGTGCCGATGCGGAGTCCGGGCTTCACGTCGCCCACCCCCGCCGGATCGGGCTGCGGGGCCTCATCAGCCACGTCACGCCGGGCAGCACGGCGGCGGCGACGACCACGTTGTACATCGCAGGCAAGATAATGCGGCGGATCGCAGAGGGATCGGCCAGGGGCTTCAGGCCGAGGATCGTCCCCAGGACCACCCACAGCGCTCCGGCCAGCAGCGTGATCCCCAAGACACCGGCGGCGATGACGATGGGACCGTCGTCAGCGGCGTCACGCAGCCGGAGCGTGATGTACGCCACGACCGTCAGCACCAGTGCCCACATACCGATGGGCTGCCCGCCGAGCAGGTCCATCAGCAGACCACCGGTGAATCCGAGCAGCACTGCCGGCTCCGGCTCCATGTAACGGACGGAGGCGATCACCACCAGGACCACCAGCGATGGCGCCGAACCGAACGCCTGCAGCCGCGAGTCCGCCAGGATCGTCGACTGCAACACGGCCGCCACGACGACGAGGCCGAGCGCGATGAGGGTGTTGCGGCCGCTCACAGCTCCTCCTCGCTCACGGCGGGGGGCGCCTCGCCCGGATCGGTCTCCTCGGGGATGTCCTCGGGCAGCTCCAACGGATCCCAGTCGACGATGACCTTCACGAAATCGAGCTTCGACACGACGATCACCGGATCCGCCCGGGTAGTGAGGGTGAAGCTGGCTTCCGAGCGCGATGCCTCGGTCACCACTGCGACGTCGATACCGGGCGGGAAGCGGCTGCCGGCGGTCACCAGCCGAAAGCCCTCTTCGATCGGCTCCTTGGCCCCATACATCTCCACCCGAAGCGGCCCGCTTCCCTGACCGGTCACGGTTCCGGTCTCATTGGTCTCTTTGACCCGGACGCCGACGGTGAGGCTCGGATCGGTCACCAGCCGAACTTGGGAGAAGCTGTCGCTGACGAAGATGATGCGACCGACGAGGCCGTTCTCGTCGATCACAGGCATGCCGCGGAGCACGCCGTCCTCGGTGCCGATGTCGATGATGCGGGTGAAGTCGAACTCCGAGGGACTCGCCGCAACCACGCGGGCGGTGATGGCATTGAGATCCTCTGGCGGCTCCAAGCCGTTGATCGCCTCGAGCTCCGCCACCTGGTTGCGGAGCGTGGCGGTGTCGGCGAGCTCACGCTCCAACTCTCGGACCTGGGCTTTCAGCAACTCGTTCTCTTCGCGCAGACCGGCCAGATCGGAGATGCCGTCGACGAGTCCCACCACGGGGGTCAGCACGAAGCCTGCAGCGCGCTGGAGGGGACCGAACAGGGCCTGGGTGCCCTCCCTCAGACCGGCAGATGCACCCGTTCCCTGGGACCGAACGTCGAAGGTCGCCAGCAGGAAGGAGATGACGAGCAGCCCGATGAAAACCGAGGTGGAACGGTCAAAGCGCCGCAGATTGAACATCGCATCGGCGGATCACGGGCGACCGCTGGAAGACAGGACGACGTGAAGCACCTCGAACTCTTCCAGGCACTGGCCCGAACCCATCACCACGGACTGCAGGGGCCGCTCGGCCGTCACGATCGGCATGCCCGTCTCGTTGGCGAGGCGCACATCCAGACCGCGCAGCAAGGCACCGCCCCCCGTGAGCACGATGCCGCGCTCCATGACGTCGGCCGCCAGCTCCGGGGGCGTCTTGTCCAAGGTGAACTTCACGGCGTCGACCACTGCCTGGACGGGCTCTTCGATGGACTCCCGCACTTCCGGGCTGCCCAGCACCACCGTCTTGGGCAGGCCACTGATCAGGTCACGGCCCCGGACCTCGGCGGCCGGCTCATCGGGATACGGCCACGCCGAGCCGATGGCCATCTTCACCTGCTCGGCCGTGCGCTCGCCGAGCATCAGGTTGTACTCCTTCTTGACCCAATTGATGATGGCCTCGTCCAGCTCGTCGCCGCCGATGCGGATGCTCTTGGAGACGACGATACCGCCGAGACTGATGACGGCGACCTCGGTGGTCCCGCCACCGATGTCGACCACCATGGAGCCGGACGGCTCGTGCACAGGCAGCCCCACCCCGATGGCGGCGGCCATCGGCTCCTCGATGGTGTACGCCTTGCGCGCCCCGGCGTGATATGCCGCCTCTTCGACGGCGCGACGTTCCACCGCCGTGATGCCGGAAGGGACGCAGATGACGATGCGGGGTCGTGCCGCGAATCGCCGCGTGTGGACCTTGTCGATGAAATACGAGAGCATCTTCTCGGTGACGTCGAAGTCGGCGATGACGCCGTTACGCAGCGGCCGGATCGCTTGGATGTAGGAGGGGGTACGCCCGATCATGCGCTTGGCCTCCATACCGACCGTCAGCGGGCGGTTGTCGCGGGTGTTGATCGCCACCACAGACGGCTCGTTGAGGAGTATTCCCATCCCGCGGACGAACACCAGTGTGTTGGCGGTCCCGAGGTCGATGGCCATGTCGCGGCCGGCGATCGCAAAGAGGTTGTTCACAGCGCTCCCCTCCCAGGCGAGTCAGTGTAGCCCCCCACCGGTTTGACCGTTCCGCGATTCACAGTCACCCGCTCAACCGAAGAAGAGGGCGAGCTCGCGGTCTGCGCTCGCCGGGGAGTCCGAGCCGTGGACGATGTTGTTGGTGATGATGAGACCGAAGTCACCTCGGATGGTCCCCGGCGCCGATTCGATCGGATCAGTGGCCCCCATGAGGGTGCGAGCAACTGCCACGGCGCTCTCGCCGGTCCATTCCATGGCCACCACGGGACCACTCGTGATGAAGTCCACCAGCTCGTCGAAGAACGGCTTGTCGACATGCTCGGCATAGTGGCGAGACGCCAGATCATGATCGATGGTGAGCATGCGCAGCTTCGCCAATGTCAAGCCCTTGTGCTCGAACCGCGAGATCACCTCACCCACGAGGCCGCGGGCGACGCCGTCTGGCTTCACCATGACGAACGTGTGCTCAACGGCCATGAAGGCATTTCCTTTCGCAGAGGGACTCGCGCCTGGCGAACAGGCCGGCAGATGGTAGTCACGCCTGGTCAGCCGAGTATCGCGACGGCCGTCCGCGCCTCTCCCACCACGTAGAGCGACCCGGTGACGACGACCTGGCCGGTGTCGCCGGCTGCGACAACGGCAGCCGCCAGCGCCTCGGCCACCGACGCATGCTCCGACACGGGAACGCCGAGGCTGACCCGAGCTTGTTGGGCGATGTCGGCCGTCGCCACCGCCATCGAATCATCGGCTCTCGTGGCGTACACGTGGGCGACGAGTCCCTCGAACGCCCCGATCATGTCTTCCAACGACCGCTCCCCGCGGACCCCGATCACCAGGTACCAAGGTCTCGTGGGGAACTCGTCACGCAGCGCACCGGCCAGGACCGTCGTCCCCTCGGGATTGTGAGCGCCGTCGAGCAGGATCAGCGGCGAACGGCCGACGATCTCCATGCGCCCCGGCGTGGTGACGGCGGCCGCTGCCTCTCGCACCGCTTCCGGGTCGAGGGCCCGTCCGAAGAGCTCCTCGACGGCGGCGACGGCAACAGCGAAGTTGTGCACCTGATGCCGGCCATGGAGGTCGAGGACGATGTCGTCGTAGGTTTGGTAGAGCCCGGCGATGGAACACAACCAGCCACCGACCGCCGGGGACGCCTCCTCGATGCGGAAGTCGGCGTCGAAGCGCCGCCAATCGGCCCCGGTCTCGACGACCCGCGCCGTGATCGGGCCTTCCACCGACGGGTGGAGCTCCCCGGTGACCAGCACGGCACCTTCGTCGAGGATCGCTACCTTCTCGGTTGCGATCTCGATGACTGAATCGCCCAAGTACTCCATGTGGTCACGACTCACCCCCGTGACCACCGCAACCGTGCTGGTGACCACGTTGGTGGCGTCCAGCCTGCCTCCCAGACCCACTTCGAACACGGCGGCATCGACGGCGCGAGCCGCGAACGCGTCCATCGCGAGCGCCGCGGTGAGCTCGAAGTAGGTGATGTCGTCCTGTTGGCGGAACATCTCGTGGAACGGCGCGACGTCGGCGACAGCGGCGGCGAACTCGTGGGGCGCCAGGGGAACCCCGTTGAGGGCGATCCGTTCCTCGACGGCCTCCAAGTGTGGCGAGGTGAACGCACCCACGGTGAGCCCATGGGCGGCGATGAGCGCCGATGCCATGCGCGCCGTCGACGTCTTGCCGTTGGTACCGGCGATGTGGATGATTGGGTAACTGTCCTGGGGGTTCCCCATCAGCTCCATGAACCGGCGCATCCGGTCGAGGCCCGGTTTGACCCCGAGACCGATCGTGGCGTCCAGGTAGGCCACCGCCTCGTCGTAGGTCACGGCTCAGCCGAGCTCGGCGAGCTGACCGCGCAGCTTGGCGATGAGCTGCTCGGTCTCGAGGGCCTTCCGCTCTTCCTTGGCGACGATGTCCTCGGGAGCACGCTCCCGGAACGAGGGGTTGGCGAGTTTGCCCTGGAACTTGGCGAGCTGATCCTCGGCCTCGGAGATCGATTTCTCGAGCCGCGCTTTCTCGGCGTCGACGTCGACGAGTCCGGCAAGCGAGATGAATCCGGTCAGGGAGCCTGCGGGGATGCGGGTCATGCCCGACGTGGGCGCCTCGCCGAGCATCTCGGGCGTCGCATTGGCCAGCGAACCGATCTGTTCGGCCCACCATTGTGGGAACCCGTCACTCGCCGTGATCCCGACGGTGAGCTCCCGCTTGGGCGACAACCCGTGTTCGGCGCGGAAGCGCCGGACTCCGACGATCAGCTCCTGGAGATCGGCGATGCCTTCCGGCGCGGCGTAGTGGGGCACTTCGGGCCAGCGCGAACCGGCGACGAACCCCTCTCCCACCAGCTCCGACCAGAGCTCTTCGGTGAGGAACGGTATCGCCGGATGGAACAGTTTCAGGAGATCACGGAGCACCACTCCGAGCACCGCCTTGACGCCGTCGGCACGTCCCTCGTCCTGCAGCGGCGTCTTGGCCATCTCGAGATACCAGTCGAAGACCTCCGACCAGGCGAAGTTGTAGAGGAGGCCGTAGGCATCACTCAGGCGGTACCCGTCGAGCAGCTCGTCGACCCTGGTTGCGACTTCGCGCAGACGTCCCAGGATCCACGCTCCTTCCGGCCCGGGATCCTCCGGGTAACCGCCCTCGGCCGGAACGCCGGTGACCCCCACGTGCTCGACGGCGAACCGCAACGCATTCCAGAGCTTGTTCCCGAATCGTCGCGAGGCATCGATCCACTCCTCTTGATAGACGACGTCCTGCCCGGGCGCAGCCGCCTGCAGCAGCGTCAACCGGAGCGCATCGGCGCCGTAGGTGTCGACCAGATCGAGCGGATCGACCGTGTTGCCGGCCGACTTGGACATCTTGGCCCCGTCGCTGGTCCGGATCAACCCGTGGATGACGATGTCGGTGAAGGGCTCCTCGCCGGTGAAGTGGATGCCCATCTTCATCATCCGCGCGACCCAGAAGTAGATGATGTCGAAGCCGGTGACCATCACCTGCGTCGGGTAGTAGCGCGCCAGATCGGCGGTCTGCTCAGGCCAACCCAAGGTGGAGAACGGCCAGAGGGCCGACGAGAACCAGGTGTCGAGCACGTCATCGTCCTCACGCAACTCTGACCCGCCACACGCTGGGCAGCCCGTGGGGTCTTGCCGAGCCACGATGACCTCTCCGCACGCGTCGCAGTACCAGGCCGGGATGCGGTGACCCCACCACAGCTGGCGACTGATGCACCAATCCCGCAGGTTCTCCATCCAGTGGAAGTAGCTCTTCTCCCACCGTGTCGGGATGAAGCGACTGCGGCCCGCCTTGACCGCCTCGATGGCGGGCCCAACCAATGGGCCGACTTTTACGTACCACTGCAACGACAGCAGCGGCTCGATGACGGTGTGACAGCGCGAGCACGTGCCCACCGAGTGGCGATACTCCTCGACGTGGTCGATGACCCCGGCGTCGGCGAGCGCGATGCGGACGGCCTCGCGTGCCTCCAGCCGGTCGAGGCCGACGAACCGGCCCCCCTCGGCGGTGATGCGGGCACGCTCGTCGATGACGACGATGGGCTCGAGTCCGGCGCGCTCGGCGATCTCGAAGTCGAGCGGGTCATGCGCCGGCGTGACCTTGACCGCCCCGGTGCCGAACTCGGGGTCGACGCCGGCATCCGCCACGATCGGGATCTCCCGATCCATGAGCGGCAGCCTGACGGTCTTGCCGATGACGGCCTGGTAGCGCTCGTCGTCGGGGTGCACGGCGACCCCGGTGTCGCCCAGCATCGTCTCGGGCCGAGTGGTGGCGACGGTGACGCCGACCGTTCCGTCGGGCAGCGGGCCGTCGGTGAACGGATAGGTGATGTACGTGAGCTCACCGGACTCGTCAACGTGCTCCACTTCGATATCCGACAGCGCAGTGTGACAGCGCGGACACCAGTTCGTGATTCGATTGCCGCGGTAGATCAAGCCGTCTTCGTAGAGCGTCACGAAGACCTCACGAACCGCGCTCGACAGACCCTCGTCGAAGGTGAATCGCTCCCGCGTCCAGTCGGTGGAGAAGCCGAGCACCCGCATCTGTTCCCCGATGCGGCCCCCGTAACGCTCCTTCCACATCCAGACCTGCTTGATGAACTCGTCGCGACCGAGGTCGTGGCGGCTGATGCCCTCGGCGGCCAGCTCGCGCTCGACGACGTTCTGGGTGGCTATGCCGGCGTGATCCATACCCGGCAGCCACAGAGCGGCGTAGCCCTGCATGCGCTTGCGCCGGATGAGGAGGTCCTGGATGGACATGTCGAGGGCATGGCCCAAGTGCAGCTGCCCGGTGACGTTTGGTGGTGGGATGACGATGGTGAACGGTTCGCCATCGGGGTTGATCTCAGGCCGGAAGAGACCGGCCTCTTCCCATGTCGAGTACCAGCGAGCTTCGACGGCCTTGGGGTCGTACGTTGGCTTCATCGGTTCCTCTGGTCATGGTGGCTCCTCGGAGGCCAAAAGTGTACAGGACCGACGCTGGTGGTGTGCCGCTACGTGTCGAGGCCCGGGAATGGTTCCCGGGCCTCGGTATCGACGCGATACGCATGTGTGCTTTTGCGGGGACCGGCCCCGGAAGCCCCACCGCTTCCAGGGCCGGCGCCCCCACCATTCCCCCTGTTTGCCCGAACCGTTCTGCCCGAACTGCCCTTGGGCTTCTGGCGACTTCGTCCCCCGTTCCGCCAGTGAGTGCACCTTACGACCACTCTCTGTCACCGTACAGGCACAAAGGGCGGTCATGCGTGGTGACTAGTGCCCGACCGGCCGGAGGGGCGGAACTCGTGGATCGCTCCCGCGAACCAACACCCACCACCGATGCGATCGGGGCCGGGTGCTCCCCACCTCGGGCTCCAGCGACGAGAATGGCGGCCCCTCGAACGCACGGAGGAGTGAGGTATGGAACGGATGATGCTCGCGCAGGACGACACCGGTGACACAGCCACGCTGCAGGAGCTCGGATCGCTGACCCTCGGCGACTGGCTGTGGGCAGGTGCGCTGGTCGTCGGCGCCCTCATCATCGGCCTGATCATCAAGCGGGGCCTGCAGCGCATGCTGGCGGCGTCCGCCGGCGTGTTCGTCGCCAGGCTGGTCGGCCGGCTGGTGGCGTTCGGCATCTTCGCCATCGGGTTCGTGTACGCACTCAACCAGGTCGGGGTCTCCATCGCCCCGCTGCTCGGCGTGTTGGGCATCGTCGGCCTCGCCCTGGCCTTCGCCTTCCAAGACATCCTGGAGAACTTCCTCGCCGGCGTGCTCATCTCGGTGCGAAAGCCGTTCGGGGCCGGCGATCAGATCACCACGATCGGCTACAGCGGCGTGGTCGAGGAGATCGACCTTCGTGCGATCCAGCTGAGGACCTACGACGGCGAGCGGGTGTTCATACCCAACGCCACGGTGTGGAAGGAGCCGTTGGAGAATCACACACTCCTCGGCGCGCGCCGTACTCGGCTCGACGTCGGCGTCAACTACCACACCGACCTGGAACGGGCCACGCAGCTCATCGTCGACGCCGTCAGCGGCGTCGACGGGGTGCAGGCCGATCCTCCACCCGAGGCCTTCGTGCACAACTTCGGCGACTCGAGCATCGACATCGCCGTTCGCTTTTGGCATCAACCGGAGAGCAGGAACGAGTGGCGAGTGCGCGATACGGTGGCCAAGCGCATCAAGCAGGCACTCGATGAAGCCGGCATCGGGATCCCATTCCCCCAGCGCGTCCTGCATTTCGCCACCGAGCTGACGACCCGGTCATGAGGGTACGGTTCGGGCTCAGCATCGGCTCCGTGAGCTCGCGGGCCGAGCTCGTCGCGACGGCACGACGGGCGGAGGCGCAGGGCTACTCCACCCTCAGCATCGCCGACCACCTCGGCTTCCTGTCGCCCATGGTTGCAGCCGCGGTCGTGGCCCAGGCCACGGACACCCTCCGGGTAGGGCCGCTCACGATCAACAACGACTTCCGGCATCCCGCGGTGCTCGCCCAGGAGGCGGCCGCCGTGGACCTGCTCAGCGACGGACGCCTGGAGCTGGGTATGGGCGCCGGGCACGCTCGCAACGAGTACGAAGCGGCCGGCATGGCATTCGCCGGCGGCCGGACGCGGGTCGAACGCCTCGGCGAGTCTGCGGCCATCGTCAAGCGGCTCCTGGCCGGCGAGACGCTGACCTTTGCCGGTGAGCACTATGAAGTCACCGAGTTGACGCTCGGCGACAGCGCGTCCCCGTCCGGTGCGGAGATCCCCATCCTCATCGGCGGCAATGGCCCGCGGCTGATGCGGATGGCCGCCGGCGTCGCCGACATCGTGCAGTTCACGGGGTTCACCCGCCGTGGCGAGGGATTCGACATGACGGCGCTTGCCACGACCGGCTTCGCCGCACGGCGGGCAGTGCTCGAGGAGGCCGCCGGCGACCGGTTTCCCGACATCGAGCTGAGCACACTCGTGCAACGGGCGATCGTCACCGACGACCGGGAGGCCGAGGCCGACCAGCTGGTGGAGAAGGGCTATCCGTCACGAGAAGCGGTGCTCGACAGCCCGCACCTGCTCGTCGGCACCGTGAACCAGATCGCCGATCAGATCCGCTCACTGCACGAGCGGTATGGCTTGTCCTATTTCACCGTCTTCGACCAGGTCGGCGACGGGTTCGAGGCGGTGATCAGCGAGCTCGCCTGAGGCGACGCCCCAACAAGAGCGCTGCAGCACCGAGGAGCAGCAAGAGCCCGGCAACCAGAACGAGGACATCGCCGGGCGCCCCGGTGGCCGGGATGATCGGCGTGAACCCGAAGTCGGCATTCAGGAAGACCTCGTCATCGGCCAACGCCACCACGAACGACGAGGCCGTGGTGATGCCGAGATGCTCGCCCACCGTGTTCTGGTCGACCGTCACCGTGTAGTCGTCGGCAGGCAGGGCGTCGAAGAGGTACGTGCCGTTGGAATCCGTGACCTTCGACAAGCTCACCGAGCTCGACACGAGCCTCACCGTGGCGCCGCTGATGCCGGGCTCTCCCGAATCCTGCACGCCGTTGTTGTTGGAGTCGAGGTACACGGTGTCGCCGATGCTGCCGTTGCTCGGCAAGACCTCGGCGCGCTCGACGACCGCGGTGTCGAAGTCGTCGCCCTGGCCGT
>JBFGCM010000073.1:0-19605 GCA_041581135.1 Acidimicrobiia bacterium | reverse complement strand
GTGATCGGCGCCGAGGTGAGGCCCAGCAAGGCGGCCTCGCCGCCCGGCTTCAGGAGGTCGAAGCCTTCGTTGATGGCCGACGGTGCACCTGACATCTCCACGAGCACGTCGATGCTCTCGCCCTCGGTTGCCTCGTGCACGGCGTCGGCGACATCCGTGGTAGTGGGGTTGATGGCCAGGTCGGCGCCCATGCGGCGGGCCAGGTCGAGCCGGTAGTCGCTGATGTCGGTGGCGAATACGGCCCGGGCGCCGAGTGCCTGTGCAGCTGCGATCGCCATGATCCCCACGGGTCCGCACCCCGTGACGAGGACCTTGCGCCCGGCGACTTTGGGCACAGTGACGGCATGCACGGCGTTGCCGAAGTTCTCCTGCAGCGAAGCTATTGAGTACGGCAGATCGGGCGGGTCGACCCACGCGTTCTCGGCGGGCACGGTGACGTACTCGGCGTACGCGCCGTCGCGGTGGACGCCGAGGATCTGCGTGTTCTCACACAGGTGGCCGTGGCCCGAGCGGCAGAAGCTGCAGGTGTTGCAGATCACGTGCGACTCGACCGATACCAGCTCGCCGAGCGCCGGCGAGGTGACCCCTTCGCCGTGGTCGATCACGACACCGCAGATCTCGTGGCCGACGATGACGGGCGGCTCCACGTGGGATGCCGCCCAAGGGTCCCAGTTGCGGATGTGGAGGTCGGTGCCGCAGATCGACGTGGCCTTCACCTGGATGAGCACCTCGCCGGGACCCGGAAGCGGATCCGGCACCTCACGCATCTCGAGGCCCGGCCCCGGTTTCACCTTCATGATCGCCCGCATCGGGAAAGCGTACTGAATTGTGTGCCCGGGCCGACTCGTCGGCCCTGGGAGGTGGCGGAGCACAGCGAGCGTCGCGTGACCTCGGACTCTATTCGGCGTGCGGCCCCGGCGCGATCGTGGATTGAGAGGGGAAGACGGGGGTGGTCGCAGAGGAGAGCATCGATGATCGGCCTCCTTGGCGAATGTCTGTATGGGAGGAGAGTGCAATGGCGAAGCTGACGCGAAGCGTCGAGATCGACGCCCCTGTGGAGAAGGTCTTTGGCTTTGCGACGGATATCGGGAAGTTCTGGACCTCGTGGCCCGACGAGGTCGCGGCGCGGGACGTCGAGCTGAAGCCCGAGGTGGTGGGCAGCTCTGCCCGGTTGTTCGGACACTTCCTCGCCATCCACCTGGAAGGGACGATCGAGTACACCGAGGTCGTCCCCAACGAGCGGATCGTTGCCAAGATCCACTGGTTCGGGGAGAGCCCGACGTGGGTGTTCACGTTCGAACCCGCCGATGGCGGCACGAAGTTGACTGCCGAGGGTGAGTGGCACGTCAAGGTGCCGGTCGTGGGCGAGCGCCTCGAAGGGATGATGGTCAAGGCGCATGAAGGCGGACTCGAGAGCCTGCTGGCTACGGTGAAGTCCCGGGTGGAGGCCGAGGTCACTGCGGCCGTATGACGAAAAACCGGCGGTGCCGCCACCGAGTGGACCGCCGGTAGGACGCGTGCCGGGAATCGGTGCCCCCCCTGCACGGCACCCTCGGTGAGCGCGGGCCGGGCAGCTGGCCGAGTCTGTGTTCTCACAGCAGGGTGTTCCCGAATCTCAGCTCGACTGGGGTACCGCCGCGCGGGACGGTCGGCCACCTCGGCGGGTACGGGGTACGACCAGTGGAAGCGCAGGGTAGCAACGCACCGGAGCCGACCAGCTCCTCCTCGCAGCACGAGTAGCCTCCCCCCGTGCCCGTTCGACATGCCGTACTGCTCGTGGGCGGTAGGGGAACCCGCCTTTGGCCCCTCACCGCCACCACCCCGAAGGCTCTGCTTCCCGTGGCGGGCCGGCCCTTCCTCGACTACCAGCTCGACGCCGTCGCCGCCGTCGGCGTCGAGGTGGCGTTTCTCGCCGTCGGGCGCGAGCACGAGGCCTCGTGGGCCGAGTATGCAGCCGACCGTACGGACGCACCGCGCATCGAGCTCGCGTTCGAAGACGAGCCGCTCGACACGGCGGGGCCGGTCGTCGCCGTCCGCGATCGCCTCGACGACCGATTTCTCGTACTCAACGGTGACGTGATCTTCGACACTCCTCTGAGAACGTTCGTCGAGGGAGCGCCCGACGCCGTCGCTGTCTTGGCGCTCGCCGAAGTCGCCGACCCCAGCCACTCCGGCGTCGTCGTCACCGGGGACGACGGCCGCGTCGAACGGTTCGTCGAGAAGCCGGAGCCCGGCACCGCACCAGCCAACACGGTGTCAGCCGGCGTGTACCTGGTCCGGCAACAGGCCCTGGACGGATTCGAGTCCGGCCCGCTGTCGTTCGAACGGCGGGTGTTCCCCGAGATCGCCGCACGGGGAGACCTCGCGGCGCTCACCGTGACCGGAGAGTGGATCGACATCGGAACGCCGCACCTCTACCTCGAGGCGCACGAGGCCATCCTCACCGGTACATCGTCATTCGGTGCGCACATCGGACACGCCGTGGACCCGGCGGCCGTGGTCGACGGCACGCTCACCGGCGGCTGGTCGTGGATCGGTGCCGGCGCCGTCGTCGAAGCCGGTGCGGTGGTCAGGCAATCGGTGGTGCTCCCCGGTGCCGCGGTCCGGGCGGGGGCACGCGTCGTCGACGCAATCGTCGGTTGGGACGCAGAAGTCCTCCAGGGTGCCGTGATCGAGGCCGAGACAATGGTCGGGCAGGGTGCCGTGGTGGGCGAGGGCTGCGAGCTGCGCGCCGGAATGCGCATCAGCCCGGGGACCAAGCTCGGACCGCGAGCGGTGACTTTCTCGCCTCCCGCCTGAGCGATAATTGCGCCCGCTTCGAACCGCGCTCACACACACCAGCCCGACACACCATCTGGGAGACACATGATCACCAAAGCCATCGTCACCGGCGGAGCCGGTTTCATCGGTTCCAACCTCGTCGACCGGCTCATCGACGACGGCGCGGAAGTCCTCGTCATCGACGACCTCTCCAGCGGCCATCTCAACCGGCTCGCCTACGCGCGTAGTCAGGGCGCCATCACCTTCCACCAGATGGACATTCGCGCCCCCGAGCTGGTCGACGTCGCAGTGAAGTTCTCTCCGCAGGCGATCTTCCACCTGGCTGCCCAGATCGACGTGCGAAAGTCGGTGGTCGATCCGCTTCTCGACGCCGACATCAACGTGCTGGGAACGGTCAACGTGCTCGTCGCCGCCAGGGAGTCGGGGGCGGAGCGGGTGGTGTTCGCGTCTTCGGGAGGAGCGACCTTCGGCGACGTCGACGTCTTTCCCACTCCGGAGACCGTGGATCGTCACCCCGAATCACCGTACGGCGTCTCGAAGAAGGTCGTCGACGACTACCTCTACTACTTCCAGTCGGCCCACGGTCTCGACTACGTCTCGCTCGGCCTGGCCAACGTGTACGGCCCACGCCAGGATCCACACGGCGAGGCGGGCGTGGTCGCCATCTTCACCCGGGCTCTACTCGACGGGATGGTGCCCGTGATCTTTGGCGACGGTTCCCAGACCCGCGACTACGTCTTCGTCGAGGACGTCACCGATGCGTTCGTGCGGGCGGCCCAGAAGGGCGGCGGCAAGTACCTCAATATCGGTACCGGCATCGAGACGTCGGTGACCGACCTCTACGCCAAGATCCGCGACCTCGTCGGTGTCGACATACAGGCCGGCCACGCCCCCGAAAAGCCGGGCGACATCGAGCGCTCCTGCCTCGACGCCTCGGCGGCGAAGGCAGAGCTCGGGTGGGAGGCGTGGACGCCGCTGGAGGAGGGGCTCCGGACGACGGTGGAGTTCTTCCGCGACTTCGAAGAGGACTGACACCCGTAGTTCGCCCCCGTTGTAAGGGAGCGATTTCGGAAGCGATCGCCATTCGACGAGGCGCCACTCGATCGAGCCGGACGAATCGTCGCCGTGACCACGCCCGCTGGCGGCGACGTCCAGCTCGACGCGATCGCGGACTCGGTGGCGGCCGCCGCGTCCGACTCCTTGCATGCCGTAGCGGTGCGCTTCGAGCGGATGAACCCGGGGTCAGTGGGCAGCGTCTTGATCGGTGTCCGGAGACCATGGACGGCAGCGCTCTCCGTTCGTCGCCAGGAGTAGGCTCCCGCGTCACCAACGAAACGGGAGAGCTATGTCCGAAATCGAGGTGGGGCCTGCTTCAGCGCTGACCCCGGGCACCGTCACCGGTGCCGGTCGCTACGCCGTCGGCAATGCAGATGGCGATCTGTTCGCCGTCACCCGCCGGTGTCGGCATCTCTATGCCGACCTCGCCAAGGGGAGCATCGATGACGAGGGTTGTCTGGTGTGCCCGTGGCATGGTTCGAAGTACAACGTGGAGACAGGCCGCATGGTTCGTGGCCCGCAAGGCATCTTCGCCAAGATCCCCGGTCTCGGCACCGCCTTCAAGGCGTTGACACTCGTCCTGCCCCTCGGACGCGGGACCGTGGTCGAGCGCGACGACACCCTCTACGTCGAATAGATCCGCGCCGAATCGATCGCCGGCGAGCCTCACTCCAGCTCGTCGACGGTCTTCGGCCAGTCGTCCTTCAGCAGCCGTGACAGTGACCGGTCGGCCAGGATCTTGCCCCCCGTCTGGCACGTCGGGCAGTAGTTCGTCTCCCGAGAGGCGTAGACGATCCGTTGCACGGGTGTCTCGCAGACCGGGCACGGCTCACCGAACTTGCCGTGAACGCCCATCTCCGGGTGGAAGGCCGTCACTTTCTTGGGCCATCCGTCGCCGACGTCGTCCCGTCGGATCTCCACCCACTCGGCGAGCACGTCCCGTACCGCGTGGTACAGCCGCTCGACGTCGGCATCATCGAGGCGGTCGCTCATCTGCAGCGGGGACAGCCTGGCCCGGTGCAGGATTTCGTCGGCGAACGCCCCACCGATACCGCTGAAGAACCTGGCGTCGGTGAGGGACCGCTTCAATGTGTGCCGCTCCCGGCCGAGCTGCTCGGCGAAGTCCTCGAGGCTCGACTCCAGCACCTCGATGCCACCCGGGTCGAGCTCGCGCACGGCATCGCGTCCCCTGACGATGTGCAGCGAGGCCCGCCGTTTGCTGCCGGCCTCGGTGAGCAGCAACGTGCCGTCGGCGAACTCGAATGCGGCCAGGCCCACCTTGGCGGGAATCTTGGCGTCGGGCTCCTTCCACTGCAGGCGTCCCGCCACCATCAGGTGGAGCACCATGAACAGATCGTCTTCCAGCGCGAACACGATGCGCTTGCCGAGACGTTCCAAGCCGACCACCTTCTTGCCCGCAACGGCCTCCGGGGGTGGGTCGTAGGTGCGGAGCAGCGAGATGCCCGCCACCCGGAGCCGCAGCATCTCGTGGCCGACGATGCGCGACTCGAGGGCATCGATGTAGGTGACGATCTCGGGCAGCTCCGGCATCAGGGCAGGTACTGCTGCTCGACCTGCACGATCTGGCCATTGCCGATGGTCAGCCAGAACGGCAGTGTGGAGGGGCTGCCTCCGTACCAGGCGGAGGGATCCGCCCGCCCGGCCAGCAGATCCCCGAGGAGGTCCACGGTGATCGGGGTGAGAACCACGTCCGAGTCGTAGAGCAAGACCGTGGGCGCCGGTGCCAGGCTCACCGGTTCCAGCAGCGGTTCTGCGTTGCGGACGTACACGCCAATCGATTCGCCCTCGCCGATGGCGCCGTCCTCGCGGGCGGCGTCGTCGGCCTCCGGTCCCACGAAGATCTCCACGAAGTCGACGGTCGCCGCAGTGGCACCGACCTCCGACAGGTAGGCGATCCGACGCTCGGCGCCAGGGTCGTAGAACACGATGACGCTCACCGAGGCCTCCAGCCCCGCATCGTTCGAGGCCACGATGAGCAGGTCGTTCTGACCGGGGGCCAGTTCGACACCCACCTCACCGAGCTCCAGGTCGATGGGCTCGTAGCCCACTCCGGCGACTGTGACTCGGGTGGCGTCGACCGTCACGCCGGAGAGGAAGACGATCGGTTCGGTGAGGTGCAGCCCGTTGGGAGGCCAGTCGACGATGATGAGGGGCGCGGCATAGGACGCCAGGTATCCGTCGACGATCGCCCAGCCGCCGAGGCCCTCCTCCAGTGCGATGGGAGCCTGGGAGCCCTCGCCGGTGTCCGAGGTGATCCACACCTCGCCCTGCCACCTGTTCCCGGCGAACGAGCCTTCGAAGAACGACACCGCTTGGGGCACCTGGTACCACGTGCCGGCGAAGGTGCACGTGTCCCCGCACGCCACCAGCTCGGCGTCGAGCATGCGCTCGATCACGGCGATGGCGAGGCCGGCGAGGTCCCCGAACGTGGCCTGGAGCGCCAGCTCCCTGGCCGCGGTGATCTGCACGCGGACGGCCGGTTGCCAGGGCACCGGCTGGTCGAAGGTCCCATTGGGCCGTCCGTAGAGCGCCATGGCGACGAGGATGTGGGTGTTCCACGTGCCGCCCTTGGCGAGCTCTTCGAGGATGGCGGCACGCACCTCGTCCGTTCCCTCGGCGATCCACTGCGGCGTCGGCAGGCCCGGGCGGTGGCCACCCAGCAACTCGAGTGCCGCCTGGAGTCCTGCGACGTTTCCGGCGACAGGGTTGAACCCGAAGAGGTACTGGTAGGCGTCTTGCTCGTTGTTGAGGACGGGTGGCGGTTCGGTGGTGGTTGTGGTCGGCGGCGGGGCCAAGGTCTCGACGCGGGGGACCGTCGTGGTCGTCGTGTCGTCCGGGCCGGCACCGCTGCTGCAAGCCGTCACCACCAACAGGAACCCCATGATGAGTAGCCGTCTCATCGGAACATGTCCTCGGCTGCGTCCCGCACCACGTCTGTGGCACGACCCGCTCCCGCCGGCCAGTCGACGCCGCGCACGATGGCGGCCGGCACGCCGGAGGCCTTGCCCATGACCAAGTCCGCCGCGGCGGCGATCTCGTCGGCGATGGCCACCTCGGTGACGTCGAGGATCCGCCCACCCGCGTCGGGTGTACCGCGCAGATCCAAGATGGGGAGCATTCCGGAGATACCGATCGCCACATCGGTCAGCCCGCGTCGCCAGGGACGGCCGAAGGTGTCGCTGATGATGACGGCGATGTTCACGCCGGCAGCACGTTCCAGCCTGGTGCGGATGGTGTGGGCGCTACGGTCCGGATCGACGGGGAGCAACACCGCGCTGCCCGGCGTCGCGTTGGACCGGTCGACCCCGGCGTTGGCACAGATGAAGCCGTGTCTGGTCTGGGTGATGACCAGTTGGCCGCGACGCCGAATGATGGTCGCCGCCTCCTCCTCCACGAGATGCCGGTAGGTCGCTTCGTCGAGTGCTTCGACCACTCGACCCTCGGCTTTCGACACGATCTTGTGAGTGACGACGACCACGTCACGCGCGGCGAGGTCGTCGTCGAGCGCGGCGTGCAGAAGTCCGGCTACGTCGTCACCGGGGCGAACCTCGGGTACGCCGTGGATTCCGATGATCTCCACGGTCATGATGTGAACCGATCGATGAGCCATGCCGCGAAGTCGGCGGACCGTTCCAAGCTGTCGAGCCGGGTGTCGGCGGCGTGCACCGCAACGCCCGCCACCTCGTCGGCGGCATCGGCGGTGTCCACCACCAGAGCAGTGAGCAACCCGTCGTAGGCGGCGGCCACGCCCGCGTTACCGGGCGGCAAGCCGAGGCTCGCCATCACCCGATCGGCCGGCCCCTTGAGTGCAGTGCCTCCGAAGAGCGGGCTCACCGCGACGACTCGAGCCGCGGCGACGGCGTCACGCACCTCGGCAACGGCGAGGATCGGCCAGATCGACAGAGGAGGGTTCGAGGGACCGATGATGACCAGGTCGGCCGACGCGATGGCCGCGACCACGCCCGGTGCCGGCTTGGCATCGGCGGCGCCATCGAACTCCACGGCAACGATCGTGTCACGGTGGCGGCGTCGCACGAAGTAGTCCTGGAACGAGAGCCACTCGCCGGAGTCAGTCCGGAGCCTGGTGCGAAGCCGATCGTCGGTGACCGGCAGGATGGAGGCAGTGACGCCCAGGGACGCCGCGATCTCGGCGGTCGCCGTCGACAAGGCGAGACCGCCCGCGACGTCGGTAGTGCGCTTCAGGTTGGTGGCCAGGTCACGGTCTCCCAATCGGAACGTCGTGTCCACGCCGAGGCGGGCGAGTTGATCCATCACGGTGAACGAATCGCCGCGGATGCCCCACCCCTGCTCTCCCTCGATGCCGGCGAGGGTGTAGGTGACGGTATCGAGATCGGCTGCCACATGGACGCCGTAGATCAGGTCGTCGTCACCCACGTTCACGACGATGGTCGCTGCGTCACAGACCAGTTGGACGCCCCGGGCGAGCTTGGCGCCACCGACGCCGCCGGAGAGGACGACCACCTCCCGATCCCGACAAAGATTGCGGTAGTCGCCTATCGCTTCCAGAATGGCCCCCGCATGTCTCTCCCCTCGGAGGAATCCCTCTCGGCATCCAAAGTCGTCGCCGCCGTCCTGGTGAGCGACCTGGCTCTGCTTCCTGAGACGTTGCAGGCCATCGAGCGGCAAGTGTACGGGCCGGCAAAGGTGTTCGTGGTCGGGGCGTCCACCCGCTCCGATTCCCAAGCCGACATCCGCGCCAGGGCCGACTCCCAGGGTCTCGGCTGGGCGCCGAGCACCGCCGCCCTGTTGGAGCTGGTCGAACCCGACGTGAGCCACATCTGGTTCGTCCACGATGGTGCCGTGCCCCGACCGGACGCGCTGCAGGCTCTGGCTGTGGAATCTGCCAGGGCAGAGGCATCGGTGGCGGGTTCGAAACTGCTGAGGAAGGATCGGCCCGACGAGCTGCTCGCCATCGGCATGGCGACCGATGTCTACGACACCCCGTACCTCGGTCTTGACGCGGGTGAGGTCGACCAGGGCCAATACGACGTCGTTCGCGACGTCGCCGCCGTCCTCGGTGCATCGGTGCTCGTGCGGCGCGACCTTGCCGCCGGAATCGGTGGCATCGATCCGCTGCTGGCACCGGAGGCGGCGTCCATCGACCTGTGCCAGCGAGCTCGTCTCCGTGGGGCCCGCATCGTGGTGGTGCCGAGCTCCGAAGTGCTGTACCCCCCCGAGCAGCGTCGAGCCTCGGCGTGGCGCGAAGAGGCCGGCCGGATCCGAGCGATGGCCAAGGCGTACGGATTGCTCACCCTCGTGTGGGCGCTACCCCTGGCGTTCGTCATCGGCCTCATCGAGGCGCTCATCGTGCCGTTCCTCGGGCGCTGGACGCTCTTCACCTGGGTACGGGCGTGGCTGTGGAACCTGTTCCACCTTCCCTCGACCGTCGGGTCCAGGCGTGCCGGCCGGCGGGGTCGGGTCATGGGCGATGACGAGCTGTTCCGTTATCAGATTCGCGGCTCGGCCCGGCTCAGGAGCCTGTTTGGTGACATCGCTTCTCGCATCCGAACGCGACTGCCCGAGGAGACCCGCTTCGACTTCGCCGACCTGGGCAGAGAGTTCCGGCGGCCTGCGCTCGTCACCGGCGTCATCGTCATGGCCCTGGTGTTCGTCGGGACCCGCCGCATCTGGCGGCTCGGGATCAGCGCCTCCGGCTATGCGCTTCCGCTTCCGGACTCGGCGACGCAGGCCATTGCAGCGTACGCCGGTGGATGGAACCCTGCCGGGTTCGGGAGCCGGGAGCCGCTGCCACCGGTGACCGGGTTCGCCGCCGTGGTCCAGTTGCTGTTCTTCGATCGTCCGGCGCTCACGATGACTTTGCTGACGGTGGGTGCCGCGGTGCTCGGAGTGTGGGGGATGGTGCGATTCCTACGGGGCATCGGTGTGGAGTCGGTGGGAGGTCTCCTGGGCGGTCTCATCCTGGTTGCCGGACCCGCCGCCCAGGCGCTCACCGGAGAGACGCATTGGGCGTCCTACGTGGCGATGGGTGCGATGCCGTGGCTGCTGCGGTCCGCGACCAAGCCGGTGCCGCGAACGTGGATGGGCCGCATCGGGAGGGTGGCGTCCATCGGCTGGCTGACCGCGGTCGTGGCCGGGTTCTCCCCATGGTTGCTCGTCGCCCCACTGGCAGTGACGGTGATCTGGGTGTTGCTCGGTGAGGCCCGGTATTGGGGCGGCGTGATCTTGACGGCGCTCGGCGCAGCGATCGCGGTTCCGGTGCTGCTGCCGTGGGTGGGGCTCGTCGACTTCGCCGACTACGCAGCCAGAGGCGCCCCGGCGTTCTGGCAGCCGGGCATCGTGGTGGTGGTAGCGGTCGGGCTCGCCCTCCTCTTCACCGTTGTCAGCGCACCGAAGCAGATCGCCCTGGTCGCCGGCCTCGGGGGCGTGCTCGCAGCCGGCGGCGCCGTATTGGCCCGATCCGCCGACCTCGGTGCGGGCCGCTCGGTCGAGGCCGCAGGGCTCGTCGTGGCTTCGGTGGGCCTCGCCACACTCACGTCCGCCGCCGTGTCGGCCATGCGGGAATCCGCGGACGCACTGCGGGGTCCGGCGTGGTTCCGGGTCGCCGCAGTGGTGGCCGGCAGCGTGCTGGTACTCGCCAGCATTCCGCCGCTCGTACCGGGTCGCATGGGGTTCCCCGGCCAGGACCTCTCCGACGAGCTGTCGTTCACGCTCGCCGCCGACCCTGTCGGCGCCAGCCGTGTGCTCCTGTTCGGGTCCCCCGACAGGCTTCCCGGTGAGTGGCGAACCCTCGACGGAGCGGCCTACCGGGTGGTGTCGTCGCCGGTTCCTCAGATGTGGGAGGCGTGGCTCAACGAGCCACTGTCCGCCGACAGCTCGCTCGAGACGACGCTGCGGACGCTGGTGGCGGGGGAGTCGACCCGTCTCGGTGAAGAGCTGGCTCAATACGGCATCGGCTGGGTGGCGGTCCTTGGCGAAAGCCCCTTCGAGCCGCTGCTGGCCGGCCAACTGGACCTGGTGCGCATCGGGACCAACTTCCCGGTGTACGTGAACCAGTCGCCGGACGCTGTGCGGGCGCTCCCCCGACCGGACTCCGTCGACCCGTGGGTGTGGCAGGCCGGTGTCTACGTCGGAGGCGAGTCCGAACGGGTGCTGTTGGCCGAGAACGCCGACGCCCGGGGGGGCCCGGGCGACTGGGAGCAGCTGGGGTGGGCCAACGAGGTGGCCGGCACCGAGGGCAGGGCATGGTTCGAGCCTCGCGCCCGTGTACGCTCCCAAGGCATCATCGCACTGCTGGTGTTCGGCGGCCTCCTCGGCATCTCGCTCTGGGGCAGGTGGCGATCATGAAGCGCCTCCTCGCCGTCGCCGCCGCCGTGGGCCTGACCGTGGTTGCCGCTGCGCTGCCCGAGCCGGAGGCGCAGCCCCAGCCCGTGTTCGCCGTGCCCGACGTCCCGGCGGCGGTCGCTTCAGCGGCGCAGTCGATCTGGTACTGCCCGTGGGGCGATGCCGGGGCCCTCACCAACTCGTCTCTCGGCATGATCGGGCTGCAGGCGCTCAACTACACCGTGACGTTGGAGACGCCGTTCGTGGGCGAGCCTCCCGACCAGGTGTCGGGCCAGTTCACGGAAGCAGACTCCGACGCGTTGCAGCTCGGCGACATCGTCCGCCGCGGTGAGGCCCCCGCCTTCGTCGAGTTCACCGCGGGCCCGGCCACCGCGTCCATGGTGGTGGCGTCGGACACCTCTCTGGCCGGTGACGCCTGCGTGGCCTCGGCCCCCAAGGTGTGGCATCTCTCCGGCGGCACCACTCGGGCCGGCGTATCGCTGACGCTGCGCCTGTTCAACCCCTTCGCCGAGAACGCCAGGGTCGAGGTGGACGGGCTCAGCGAGTTCGGCAATGAGCCGCTCCGGTCGGGATCGTTCGACGTCCCTGCCCGTTCGTGGCGCGACCTCGACCTCTCGCAGGAGGTCCCGTTTCTCGATCAGCTGTCCTTGTTCGTGTCCACGGAAGAAGGTCTCGTGTTGCCGGCATTCGTCATCGGTAACGGCTTCGACCAGGCCATCTGGCCGGGGACGGTTCCCTCGCCGGAGTGGTACTTCCCGGTCGCGTCGCTCGCCGGGGTGCGGTCCGATGTGGTCGTCACCAATCCGAACGACGTTCCGGTGACCGTGGACTTCGAGGTGTTCGGCACGGTCGGGCCCCTCGACGCACCCCCACAGACCACCATCCCTCCCAACTCCCCGCTCCGCGTCGAAGTGCTCGCCGGTGCCGACGGTCCGGTGAGTGTGGTCGTGCGGGCTTCCGGCCCGGTGAGTGCCACTGTTCTCGCCGAGGGGTTGCGTGGCGACCCCGTGGAGGGCGGCGAAGGCGAGGGCGCTGCGGACGACGGTGAAGAGCTGGTGGTAGATGGCCGTTTGGCAGCCACGGTCGGCAGCCCGGAGACGGCGATTCGCTGGCTGGTCGCCGGTGCCGGCGCGGAACCGGCGGGAGCATCCTCGGTGTGGGTGTTCAATCCGGCCGAGCAGCCGGTTGCGGTGACCGTGCAGCCCATGGGACCTGGTGACCTGCCAACCCAGAAGATCCAGGTGCCGGCCCTGGCGCTGCGCCGCATCGCAGTGCCACCGGAAGGCGTGAGTGGCTATGTCATCGACGCGGTCACGCCCGTTGCGGTGTCATGGTCGGTGGCGAACGATATGGCGGTGGCCTTCTCCGCGGGAGTGGCGGTCGGTGGATGAGCTGACCGTTCGGCTCATCGTGGTCGCGGGCATCGGCCTCGGCGCCTACGTCGTGGGAAGACTGGCACGGCGTCTCGTCCCGGTCCCGCACCCGCCGATCGATCCCGAGGGTCTGCCCGTGGGGATCGTGGTGTTCACGTCGACGACCTGTACCAAATGCAAAGAGGCGCTGGCCATCGCCGGCGCGGCGGCGGCACGCGCCGATGCCCCGATCCGAGAGGTCACTTTCGAGCTGGAGCCACAGCTCCAGACACGCGCCGGGGTCGAGTCCGTGCCGTTGACGGCCGTGATCGCCGCTGATCAGAGCGTGGTCGCCCAGTTCACCGGCGTACCGAGACCTGCTCGGCTCGACCGGGCGCTGCGCCGGTGAAAATCACAAAACCGTCTTACGCGCGAATCGGCGCGTAAGACCGCGCCGCGAAATCCTTGGTTCCGGGGGAGCGCGGCCCTACCGTGGCCGGTCATGACTCGCCATCCAGGTCCGCCCCTGTGTAGCCGGTGCAGCGCTCCGGCCACGGTCGCCATGTCATACGACTATGCGGCGGCGAAGGTGTGGCTGGATGATGCCGATGAGGCGTTCGTCCGGGGTCGGGACTATCCGCTGTGCGAGGCGCACGCCGCATCGTTGACACCTCCCGTGGGGTGGACGCTCACCGACTCGCGGAGCCCGGTACGGCCGCTGTTCCTCGACGTCGACGTGGCCTGAGCGCGGATGCCCATCGACCGGGACGTCCTCGAGGCCGTGCGTGAGATGGATGAGCACGAGCTACGGCGGCTCCTCATCTTGGCGCAAGCCAGGCTCGAACAACGGGGCGTGACGCTCAATGGTTCGGCTCCCGACGTGAAGCTCCGAGAGCAGATGGTGCGCTGCGGCAAGGCGGCGTGTACGCGATGCCCCCACGGCCCGTACTGGTACGCGTACTGGAGGGAAGACGGCCGGCGCCGCTCTCGGTACCTGGGCAAGCTCGACGACGACGCCGAGGCCCCCGTGAACGCGCCGAGCGCGCTCACGGCTACTATTGGTGTCGACCAACCTTAGGTAGGATGTTGCCATGGTGAACAGACCCGGCATCCAGTGCGGTGAATGCGGCGGGAGCGACGTCATCCAGATCGAGCTCGCCATGCCAGACGGAACCGAGGTGTTCTTCTGCTCGTGCCACACGTGCGAGACCCGATGGTGGAACCGCGACGGAGAATCACTGGCCCTCGACGCAGTGCTCGACCTGGCCCGTAAGCCGCGCGGCTAGGCCTCGGATTAGGCGCTTCCCAGCACTACGCTCCACGGCGTGACGACCGACCCGCCGCTTCGGGGATCCGCCGCACACCCACGGCTGCGCGATGCCACATGGCTCGCCCATGGCCTGGTGTGGTTCGCGTCGGCGTTCGTCCTGTTCATCATGTCCGGCGTCATCGGCTCGTTCAGTCCGGCGCAGGCGTTCCCGTTCTTCTCGGTCGACTGGGACTTCCCGGCTCTCCTGCTCGCCAACACTCCGACCGGCGGCGACACCGGCGCACACGTCTACCTGCCCGCCTTCCTTCGAGATCATCTGCTGCCCGACTTCCAGCTGCTCGGCTGGAGCAACGACTGGTACGCCGGCTTCCCGGCGTTGTACTTCTACTTCCCGTTGCCGGCCCTGGCGACGGTGCTCCTCGACGTGGTGATGCCCTACGGCGTTGCCTTCAAGTTGGTCAGCATCGCCGGGCTCGTGGCGTTGCCACCAGCCACGTACTACTTCGTTCGCAGCATGGGCTTCGCCCGGCTGATCGCAGCCGTGGCTGCGGTGTCCGGCACGGCATTCTTGTTCATGGAGAGCTTCTCCATCTTCGGCGCCAACGTGAAGTCGACGCTCGCCGGGGAGTTCTCGTTCTCGTGGTCGTTCGCACTGTCGCTCGTCTATCTGGGCATGGTCGTCAAGGACACACGTACCGGACGCGGATTCCGTCCTCTGACAGGGGTCGTGCTGGCGTTGACGGCACTGGCGCATGTCGTGACCACCGCCATCGTGGTGGTTGCCTCGTTGCCGCTCTTGTTGACCAAGACCGGCCGGCGTGCGCTCTTCGGTTCGTGGCTGCTCGGCTTCGCACTGGCCGCCTTGTGGGCCGTGCCCTTCATCGTGCGGATCCTCGGCGGCTTCACCACCGACATGGGATGGACTCCGGTGCGGGCCATCGTGGGCGACAACATCCCGGGTTCACCGTTTCCCGACGAGCTCGTGCCGATCCTGGCGGTGGCGATCATCGGCATGGTGTGGACGCTTGCCCGCCGTGATGATGTGACGGTGGCCGTCTTCCTCACCGTGCTGCCGTTGGCGGGGTACCTGGTGCTGCCGTTCACAGGCATCACCATCGTGTACAACGCGCGGCTGCTGCCCTACTGGTACTTCGGGCTCTTCGTGTTCGCCGGCATCGCCATGGGCCTCGCGATCGCCGAGGCCGCCCGGCGGCTGCCCTGGCGGCAACCGGCAGCGATGGCCGGGTCGGTCCTCGCTGCGCTCCTCGTCATCAATGTGGTCGCGGTGGGTATGCACGACCTCCCGGCGTGGGTGAAGTGGAACTTCACGGGATACGAGGGCAAGACGGACTTCCCCCAGTACGAGGCCCTGCTCAATGCGGTCGACTCGTTGCCGGACGGTCGAGTCATGTGGGAGGTGAACTCGGACCAGAACAAGTACGGCACGCCAATGGCACTGATGCTCCTTCCGTACTGGAGTGAGGGGCACCCATCGATGGAAGGTGTGTTCTTCGAGTCGTCCATCTCCACACCGTTCCACTTCCTCAACGCGTCGGAAGTCAGCTTCCGACCGTCGAACCCGGTACGCGGCATCCGATACCGGCCGCTCGACTTCGATCGGGCGGCATTGCACCTCCCGGTGTTCGGCATCGACTACTACGTCAGCTTCACGCCCGAGGCCACTCGCTTGGCGCAAGCGGCGCCGGCCTTCGAGCAGATAACCACCGCCGAGCCATGGACCATCTTCAAGGCACCCGACAGCAGCCTGGTCGACATCGCCGCGTTCGTGCCGGCGCGGTGGGGTGGCGAGGAGCCGTTCTTCGACGCGGCGTTGGAGTGGTACGACGATGTGACCACGCTCGATCACTGGCTGGTGGAAGAGGGGCCCCCCGAGTGGCCCCAGGTGACCTCGCTGCGGTCCCGTTTCGACGCCGGGGCGCCGCTTCAGGTCGATGGGGAGGTGTCCGATATCGTCATCGAGGACGAGCGGATCTCGTTCCGCACCACCGCCGTCGGGGTTCCGCACTTGGTGAAGGTCTCACACTTCCCCAATTGGAAAGCCGACGGGGCGGAAGGCCCTTACCGGGCCGCACCGTCGTTGATGGTGGTGGTTCCGACCGAAGAGGAAGTCGAGTTGAGGTTTGGCAGGACGTGGGTCGAGAACGTGGGTCTGGTGCTCACGCTGGGCGGCATTGCGTTCTTGGTAATGTGGCGGTTCCGCCGTTCCAAGGCAGTGGCTTCCGTACCGAGGCTGCCGAGCCGCCGAGGGCTCTACGCGGCTCGTGACCGTGAACCGACCTTGACGACGACGGTGCCCGCATCCGGGGACGATCCCCCGCCGCCTCCCGCTTGAACGAACCGAGTACACCGTGAAGAAGGCAGCCAACTACGCCTGGTCGCTGGTCAGCGGCGAAGGACTCACCCAGCTCATGAAGGTGGGCATCATCGGTGTGTTCAACACCATCGTCCACTTCAGCATCTCCAACGTGCTCAAGTTCGGATATGGCTGGTCGGACTTCTGGGCCGTGACCGTTGCGTTCTCCACCGCCACGGCCGGCAGCTACGTGCTGAATCGTCGATGGACCTTCGCCATCAAGCACGGCAAGGGCTTGCTGCGGGAGACCATGGTGTTCTACACGGTGAACCTCATCGCGTGGGCGGTGACCGTCTCCGTCGTGGAGATCGCAGACGTCCTGGTGGGGCCGCTCGACGGTTGGACGTTCAATCTCGCCCAGATCGCCGCCGTCGGCATCGTCCTGCTCCCGAAGTTCGCGTCCTATCGCGATCTCGTGTTCGCCAAATCGCGAAAGGATGCCGGGCACCAGGTGCTCGCGGGTCGCCACCGCACCGAGTAGCCGCTCAGCTCCGGACGCTCCACCACAGCACGCGCAGGGTGTCGCGCGCCATCTCCCACAGGATCGCCAGCGGGAGGGGAGCCGAGGAGGCTCCGGGCCGCAAGACTACGGGGGTTTGCGCCATCGAGAAACCGGAGCGGTGGATGCGCACCAGCAGATCGAGATCGAACGCGTAGCGGGTCACCTTCATCTCCCGGAATCCGGCTTCGAGCGCCGGGCGGCGGAAGGCCTTGAGCCCGGTCTGGGTCTCCTGTATGGGGAGACGGAAGAGCAGCCCGGTCACTGCGGAGAAGATCTTCGACAGGATGCGCCGCTTCAGTGGGTACGTGCTCTTGTGCATCACCTCGTGTTTGGCCCCCACCAGCACGTCGACGCCGCGCCGCCGCATCTCGGCGACGAAGTCCGGCACCTGTTCAGCCGGCAGATCCAGGTCACCGTCGAGAAACACGATCACCTCGGCCGTGGATGCGGCAAACCCGGTCCGCAGCGCCGCTCCCTTGCCCTGGTTCACCGAGTGGCGCAACGCCGTGACACCGTCGACGGCCGACATGGCCTCCCACGTGCCGTCGGTGCTGCCGTCGTCCACGGCGATCACCTCGGCTTCCGGGAGGGCGCGTACCACCGTGCGCAGGTTGTCGGCGATGGTCGCTTCGAGCTGGTAGGCCGGCAGGATCACCGACAAGGCGGAGTGCGCGGTGTCTCGACTCGGCTCGGGTGTGGCGGCAGCGTTCATGGGGCGGCGAGTCTACGGGAGCCGCAGAGTACGTAGAATGCCCCGGTTCCCCTGACGAGCGAGGACCGATGCCTGCTGTGTTCGACACCATCTTCAAGGCCTACGACGTGCGCGGCAAGGTTCCCGCCGAGTGGGGCGGCGACGAGGCGCGCCGCATCGGCGCCGGCTTTGCCGACTTCGCCGCGGACGCCGGCCAGGTCGACGGCGGCATCGCCGTCGGGTGGGACTGCCGCTTGACGACCCCGGCGTTGGTCGATGCACTCGTCGACGGGATCACGGCGCGTGGTGTGGACGTGGAGAAGCTCGGTCTGGTGACCACCGACATGATCTACTTCGTCGCCGGGGATGCGGGCCGGCCCGGCGTCATGGTCACGGCTTCGCACAATCCCAAGGAGTACAACGGCCTCAAGTTCTGTCTCGCCGGAGCCGCTCCGGTCGGCGCCGATTCCGGCCTCGCCGAGGTGCGCCGGCACGCCGAGGCCTTCGACCCGGCGGCACCCGTGGCCGATCGGGGCTCGGTGTGGGAGCGGGATCCGAAGCCGGGGTATGTCGATCACGTGCTTTCGATCATCGAGCCCGACCATCTGCGGGACATCAAGGTGGCCGCGGACGGCGGCAACGGCATGGCCGGAGTGGTGCTCCCCACCGTGTTCGACCGCATCGCTCCCGAGCTGGTCCCTCTCTACATGGAGCCCGACGGCGATTTCCCCAATCACCACCCCGATCCGCTGCGGCCGGAGAACTTGGAGGATCTGCTCGCTCTGATGCGGAGGAGTGGGGTCGACCTCGGCGTGGCGTTCGACGGTGATGCCGACCGGGCGTTCTTCGTCGACGACCAGTTGCACCCACTGCCCGGCAGCACCACCACCGCGATCATTGCTCGTTGGTTCCTCGAGCGCGAGCCGGGAGCCTCCATCGTGCACAATCTCATTTGCAGTCGCGCCGTGCCCGAGTCCGTTGCCTCCGCCGGTGGTACGCCGGTGCGCACCCGGGTGGGTCACTCGTTCATCAAGGAGGTGATGAAGGAGACCGGCGCGGTGTTCGGTGGTGAGCACTCCGGGCACTACTACTTCCGGGACAACTTCCGTGCCGACTCCGGCATCCTGGCGACGCTCGTGTTGTTACAGGTGCTCTCGGAGGACGGTCGATCGTTGTCCGTGCTCCGGCAGGACTACGAGCCGTACGAGCAGTCGGGGGAGATCAACCTCGCCGTCGAGGCGAAGCAGGAAGCCATCGAGGCCGTCGCCTCGGCCTATGCCGACGCCGGCATCGACCGGCTCGACGGCCTGACCGTCTCCTGGCCGGACCGCTGGTTCAACCTCCGTCCCTCCAACACCGAGCCCGTACTCCGGCTCAACGTGGAGGGTCCGGACCGTGAGGCCGTCAGTCATCTCGTGGACGGAGTCCGCCAGGTCGTGGAGAGCCATGGAGGAGATGTTGCATGACGCTCGATCCCGAGTTGATGGAGATCATGAGGTGCCCCAACTGTGGGGGCAGTCTCACCGAGGAGGGTGGGGACGACGACGCGCCCCCGGAGCTGGTGTGCGGTGAGTGCGGCCTGTGCTATCTCATCAAGGACGGCATCCCGTGGATGATCGTCGAAGAAGCGCGCCGGTCCTGACGGCCTTGGCGTGAAGCTCCACCCCATGGTCGCCGACCTACCGCGGCAGCTGCGATGGGCAGCCGACCTCGACGAACCGGAGATCGGTGATCTGAGTCCGGCGCCGGCCTCGAGCGGCGTAGTGGTGGCCGGCATGGGAGGCAGCGCGCTCGCATGCGACGTCGCCGCCCTGACGGCCCATCAGCTCCCGGTACTGGTCCACCGCGGGTATGGCGTGCCGGCGTGGGCCGGCCCCGCGCGAAGCGCCGTGGTGGCGGTGTCCTACTCCGGCAACACGGAGGAGACCCTCAGCGCACTGCATCAAGCCGCGGTGGAGCGCCTGGCGGTCGCCGTCGTGGCCTCCGGAGGGGCGATCGTCGAGCTGGCCGCTACAGAGGGGTGGCCCACCGTGGTCGTTCCTGGAGGCCTGCAGCCCCGCGCCGCCGTCGGCTATCAGGCTGGGGCGCTGCTGCGCCTCCTCACGGCCATGGGGGGGATCGGCGACGCCCGCCCGGCACTCCGCGAGGCGGCCGCCGTGGTCGAGGCCCGGCTGGCGGACGCCGTGCATGACGATCATGCGTTGCAACTGGCGGCGCGCCTCGTCGACAGAACGG
>JBFGCM010000072.1:0-19611 GCA_041581135.1 Acidimicrobiia bacterium | reverse complement strand
GCAGGTGAGGGTGTCGCCGTCGGGATCGGACACGTCGGGGAGCCAGATGATGGTGAGATCCTCATCACCAGAACCGGCGGTGTCGTTGACCACGGGGGCGTCGTTGACCGGCAGCACAAGGATGGTGACGGTTCCGGTGTCGGTGCCGCCGTTGCCGTCGTCGGCGGCGTAGGTGAAGGAGTCGGTGCCGTTGAAGTCGGCGTCACCGAGGTAGTCACCCGACGTGCAGTCCGGCGACACGGTGGCTTCACCGCTGGTCGGTGGGGTCACGATGGTGCAGGTGAGGGTGTCGCCGTCGGGATCGGACACGTCGGGGAGCCAGATGATGGTGAGATCCTCATCACCCGAACCGGCGGTGTCGTTGACGATCGGGGGGTTGTTGTCCGGGTCGCCGACCACGATGGTCACCGTGGCCACATTGGACTGGCCGGTCCGATCCACGGCCACGTAGGTGAACATGTCGATGCCTTCGAAGCCGGGATCAGGGCGGTACCCAAAGCCGCCGTTTCGTTGCACGCGGATGCCGCCGTTCGTAGTGGCATCCACCAGGACCGCACGCATGCGATCACGGTCGGGGTCGAAGTCATTGACCAGAACGCCGAGGTCCGCCGCGACCAAGAGGGTTGTGTTCACCGATGTCGTGTACATGTCGTCGTTGGCCACCGGCGGATCGTTTGCGACGGCTGCTTGTGGCACGGCTACCAGCGTCGTCAGAATCAGCGAGGTTGTCACCAACAACCGCAGACGGCGTGCACCCCTCATTGCGCCTCCCCTCGACTATGTGCGCAGAAACCCCTCGAGGGACACGAGTCGGCGGCGGAGGATCGACAATGTGAGCTCGGTCCCCGTGGATGCCCCTCGCATACCGAGAAGGGTATCGGTGCTCGAGGGGTCGTAGGGGGCGACTTTCTCTCCTCGGTCTTCGTGGGTTTCCCCCACATGGGGGAGGTGCGATTCGCACCTACGGGTGACGACCGCGGGACCCCCACGAGAGATCATGACGGGGTACGTCGCGAGAGGGGAGCCCTTGATTGCGATCCGCGTCGATCACCTGGCAGCGTCACGTCGTGTGCTGCCAAGCTGTCGCGAGATGACCGCGCCCAAGGCCACCTCGGCAAAGGATCCGCGGATGGAGCCCCGTGTCCCGGTGCACGCCTGATGGGGTTCTTCCGCCCGATGTTCCAAGGCCGCACCTATCGGCACCTCGTGTACCTGTCGTTGGCGTTTCCGCTCGGCGTGACCTACTTCGTGTTTCTCGTGACCGGGCTCTCGGTGGGCGCCGGGCTGGTGGTCATCTGGGTGGGCATTCCGATCCTCATCGGCATGATGCTGGCGTGGCGCGGCCTCGGCGCCTTCGAACGGGGCTTGCACCGGGCGTTCCTGGACATCGACATACCCGATCCGCCGTCGCCACTGCGCGACAGCGGCCCGCTGTGGCCGCGGATCAGGCGCCTGCTGTCCGACGGGTCGACGTGGCGGGTGCTCTTCTGGTTGTTCCTCCGCTTTCCGGCCGGCATCGTCACGTTCTCGGTGTTGGTCGCCATGGGATCGGCGGCCGCCACGCTCATCGCTTCGCCCCTGCTCGTACCGCTGGACTGGATTCTCGTCACACCCGTGGACTTCGGCAGTGACTGGATCCTCGTGAACGGCTGGACCCCTACTCAAGAAGATGTGGTGTGGCTGGTGCCTCTCGGCTTCTTGCTGCTGGTCCTCTTCTTCCACGTGGTCAACGGTCTCGCCTGGCTGTTCGGGATAGCCGGTGAGGCGCTGCTTGGCCCCTCGTTCCGAGAGCGCACGGTGGAGCTGGAGACGCGCGCCACCGAAGCAGAGGTGCGCACTCGGCTCGCCCATGAGCTACACGACAGCATCGGGCACGCAGTCACGCTGATGGTGGTGCAGGCCGGCGCAGGTCGAAAGGTGTTCGACGACGACCCCGGGTTCGCCAGGGAGTCGCTCGAGATCATCGAGCGGACGGGGCGCACCTCTCTCGGCGAGCTGGACCGGGTCTTGGGCGTGCTCCGCGATGATGGCGCAGCCGCCATCGAGCCTCCGGCTCCCGACCTGAGCGATCTGGATGCCCTGGTCACCCGGGTGCGGGAGGCGGACATTCCGGTGAGCCTCGATGCGAGTGGTGACCTCTGGGTGCTGCCCCATGACCTGCAAACGGCCGCCTACCGTGTGGTGCAGGAGGCGCTCACCAACGTGATGCGCCATGCGGGGAGTCCCACGGCCGTCTCGGTACGTCTGCGGCCCGCCGGGCTCGAGGTGGAAGTGGTAAATGGGCCTGCGGTGTACGCGTCGCCGCGGCGTCCCGGCATCGGTCGGGGGATCATCGGTATCCGGGAGCGGGCGGCTGCGTTCGGCGGTTCGTCGGAGATCGGACCCACCGCGGAGGGCGGATATCGAGTGTGGGTACGCTTCCCGTTGCCGTGATGTTGCGTCTTCTTCTCGTCGACGACGATGCACTGGTCCGTGCCGGGCTGAGCGCCATGCTCGGCAGCGAGCCCGACATCGAGGTGGTCGGGGAAGCGAGCACCGGGGCCGAGGCCATCGAGCAGGTGGCGTTCCTACAACCCGATCTGGTGCTCATGGACATCCGCATGCCCGATCTCGACGGGCTCTCGGCGACCCAAGCCATCGTCAGCGAGGAGGGGGAGGGCCCGAAGGTGCTCATCCTGACGACGTTCGAGCTGGACGAGTACGTGTACGAGGCCATGCGGGTCGGTGCATCGGGGTTCCTCTTGAAGCGCAGTCCGCCCGAGGACCTGGTCACTGCGGTGCGGATCGCGATGTCCGGTGAGTCGCTCGTGCTGCCGGCAGCGATGCGACGCATGGTGGAGACCTTTGCCGCAAGCGGGGAGCAGGCCACCCGGGTACGCAAGGACATCGACCGGCTCAGCGATCGGGAGCAGGAAGTGTTGCGGCTCGTCGCGTCCGGTCTGTCGAACGCAGAGATCGCCGACGAGATCTACGTGAGCCGGGAAACCGTCAAGAGCCATGTCACCTCGATCCTCACCAAGCTCGGAGTCCGTGACCGGACGCAGGCGGTGATCGCCGCCTACGAATCGGGTTTCGTCGCCGCCGGGACGCCGGACACGACCTGAGGCCGTGTCCTCGGGCTGCAAGCCGGCCCCGGGCGGGCTGTGGCTCCCACAGCACCGAGCTTTCGAGTTCGACGAGCGATGGCACGCTGAGATCAGGCTGCCGCGGGACGGCGCCTCAAACGACGATCTGCGTCGGATTCGTGCGCGCCATCGGCTGAGAACTGCCGTACGATTCGGAGATGGCAGATCGCATCGTTCTGGTCGGCACCGATGACGGCATTCAGGCGATAGGCACCGACCTGGCGAGAATGCCGGCCGGCCATGCGGTCGGACACATCACTGTGGCCGACGACGGGGTGTGGGCGATCACCGACAACGACACTCTGTGGCACGACCCGGGGCGGGGTGAGGGCCGTCCCGTGGCGACCCTCGAGGAAGTCCGGGCCAACTGCGTCGCCACGGTCGCCGGCCGCGTGCTCGTCGGTGGCGCGGAGGCTTCGCTGTTCGAACTGGTCGGCGGCGAGCTGGTGCGGGTCGCCGCATTCGATGACGCGCCGGGCCGGGACTCATGGTTCACTCCGTGGGGCGGGCCGCCGGATGTGCGTTCCATCGCGATCGGAGTCGATGGCGACATCTACGTGAATGTCCACGTCGGTGGGGTGTTGCGGTCGGACGCCAACGGTGCAGGCTGGCATCCCACGCTGGACATCCAGGCCGACGTGCACCAGGTGGTCACCGACGAGCGCGGCACCGCACATGCCGCCGCTGCCATCGGCCTCGGCGTGAGCGACGACGGTGGTGCCAACTGGTCGTTCGAGACCACGGGGCTCCATGGTTCGTACTGCCGCGCAGTCGCCGTGTCGGAGTCGAACGTGTTCGTGTCGGCGTCGCGTGGCTCGGGCGGGCGAGAGGCGGCGCTCTATCGCCGTCCCCGCAGCGGCGGGTGGCTCGAACGATGCACACGCGGCCTGCCCGAATGGTTCAGCACGAACCTCGACACCTTCTGTCTGGCGGCGCTCGGTCGCCTGGTGGTGGCTGCCGATGCCGACGGCACCGTGTACGCGTCGCACGATGACGGCGACCACTGGGATGTCGTCGCCGAGGAGCTGCCCGGCGTCCACTGCGTGGGGATCGTCTGAGCAGCGTCGGCTCAGGTCACCAGCCGGATGATGGCCGGGTAGCGGTACATCTGCTCGTTTGAGGCGGCGACGGCTGCGATGATCGCCAACACCAAGGCGCCGATCGCCAGTGCGATGAGCAGGAAGATCCCGATGATCACCAGGACGAGGATCCCCGAGATGATCCCGTAGATGATCAAAGTGATCTGAAAGTTCAGAGCTTCTCGGGCGTGGTGGGCCACGAACGCATCCTCATCCTTCTTGATGAGGTAGATGATCAGTGGCGGTATGAAGGAGAACCCGAGCAGCGGAATGAGATGGGCCAGGATGGCCCAGGTCTTCGAATCGGACTGCAACGTCGGTGTCGGTTCCGTTGGGTTGGTCAATGGGGTCTCCCTGCGCGGCTAGCGCCGAAGCTAGCGCGCCAGGTCGCGTTGGGTGGGGCAGCGGTGGCCGCCCCCGCTGAACGAAGAACCGGCCGGGGAGGCCGGCCGGTTCTCACGTTGGCGTTTTCGATCGTCAGCGAATGCGCTCGACGCTCTTGAAATCGAAGGTCCCGAAGCCGCCGTACGCCTCGTCGTCCGGGTCGTCATCGAAGCCCATGGCGCCGATGGCACCACTCACGGCGCCGCCGTAGTAGTCCGTGCCCCGCCGCCAGTCCGAGTACTTGTAGCTCTCCGACTTGTAGCTGTAGGACCACTCTGAGGTGCTCCACTCACCGCCGGTGATGGTGAGATTGACCGGCGGGCGGCCGAGGATGTCGCCCGGCTCCCCATGCTCACCATGACCACCGTGCACGGTCAGGACCCCGGTCATCGTGGCGACACGGTTCGTCATGTCAACGGTCACCACGGCCTCGGCGCCGTCGAGGAAGCGGTCTTGCACGTATTCGCAGAATGGCACCTCGTCCTCGATCTCCTCGGGGAGCTCGTCGGCGAGCTCCTTCTCGACGGTCTCGATGACGAATGCACTGTCGATGGTCGTGGCACCGCTGTCGGCGAGCATGACGATGGCGTCCTCCACTGCGGCCTCCGTCACCTGGGCGGCCTCGGCGACGACCGCCTCGTGGTGTCCCCCGTAGGGCAGTTGACCGTTGGGGCAGTCGAGATCAGCAACATGACCGAACGAGTAGGTACCCCACTGGTCGGACCAGGCGCCGAGCCAGCCGAGATGGACGTTGCCGGGCAGGCCCAGCACGTCCTCGGGGTCGAGCTCGACCCAGCTCACGCTGAACTGCCAGCCCGAACCCTTGGCCCGCACCGCTGACGCTCCGGCGGCAGGTGCCGCCAGCAGCGCCGTCACGGCGACGATCGCGATCACCGATGCAAGCACGCGCCCGGTGTTGAATCTCCTCAACTTGCACTCCTTTGTAACGAGATGAGGTTGGCGTGAATGTACACGTTTCTTGACGATCGTCAAGAGAGAATTTGACGATCGTCAAGCACTGGCAGTACCGTGACGAGCGCATGGCAGAAGCTGGACGTCGCGAACTCATCGTTGCCGCCGCCAGAGAGGCGTTCACGTCGCTCGGTTATGACGGCACCAGTTTCGGGGGGATCGCAACCGCACTCGGCACCTCGAAGGCGGCCGTCGGGTACTACTTCCCGACGAAGGACTCGTTCCTCGAGGAACTGCTGACGCCGATGCTCGACGAACTCGAAGAGGCGGTCGGCGAGACCGACGACCCGAGAGACCAGCTGGCCGCCTACCTCGATGTCTTGACGCGCAACCACGATCTCGCCGTGTGGATGGACACCGATCCTGTGCTGCAAGCGCACCCTCGATACGGGGGGCGGCTCGAGTCGATCAACGAAGCAATAGTGCGTGCGCTGGTCGGAGGGAGTCGCCGCAACGCAGATCGCATCCGAGCCCTGTCCACCCTGGGAGGCGTCTGGCGACCGGTCCGCACCCTGTCACGTCGCCACATCGAGCGCTACCGGGACGACATACTCGCCGCCGCCCTGGCCGGCACCAACAGCTGATGGGTTGACACGTTCCAGCCGCAGCGTCGCCGGCTGTGGCCCGAGCGGGTACTGCCGGAATCTCGGGGCCCGACGCCGCAGAGTGGCCGTGCTGCCGGCCGGCGCCGGCCCCGGTCCGCCGGTGAGCAAATCCGGCGGAGTGCATCCTTGCGCCGGGTGAGCTGGGTATTCTGCCGCTCTCTCCCTTCCCTGGAGGCGTCGAATCAACCTCTGGATCGGTCTCGGGATCGTCCTGCTGCTGGTGGCAATCAACGGCTTCTTCGTCGCCGGCGAGTTCGCGCTCGTCGCCGTCAATCGCAGCCGGGTGGAGTCGAAGGCGGCAGAGGGCGACCGCAAGGCGAAGCGGCTCCTTGCCCGTCTCAAAGATCTGTCGTTCGAGTTGTCCGGGGCTCAGCTCGGCATCACCGTGACCTCGCTGATCATCGGATTCGTGGCCGAGGACACCATCGCCGAGCTCATCCGCCCGGCACTGGACCGGCTCGGAGTGACGTCCATCGGCCTTGCGGTGCTCATCGCGTTGATCCTGGCCACGCTGTTCCAGATGGTGTTCGGCGAGCTGGCGCCCAAGAACATCGCCATCGCCAAGTCCTACCCGACGGCGATCCGTGTCGGTCTGGCGATGGCGTTCGTCAACCGGATCCTGCGGCCGTTGATCGTGTTCTTCAACCGGGCAGCAAACTGGACGGTGCGACTGGTGGGCATCGAGCCCAAGGACGAACTCGCCGGGCTCCGCTCACTGCAAGAGCTGGAGATGATCGTTCGGGCGTCTTCGGATCGCGGTGAGCTGGACGATCGGGAGACCTCGCTGCTCACCCGAGCCATCAGCTTCTCCGAGCGCGACGCCGCAGACGCCATGATTCCTCGGGTCGAGGTCCACGGGGTCCCGCGCGAGGCCACAGTGGCCGATGTGCGGGCCTTGTCGGTGGAAACCGGCCATTCCCGGTTCCCGGTCTATGGGGACAACCTGGACGACATCGTGGGTGTGGCGTACGTGAAGGACACGTTCCGTCTGCCCGCCGAACGACGCGCTACGACGCCGGTCAGCGAGATCGTGGCAGATGCCCATGTAGTGCCGGAATCGATGCCACTCGACACGCTCCTGATCGACATGCAGCGTTCCCACCGCACCTTCGCTGTGGTGGCAGATGAGTACGGCGGCACCGCCGGCATCGTGACGGTTGAGGACATCGTCGAAGAGATCCTCGGCGAGATCGAGGACGAGCACGACGCTCCGGCGACGCGGAGACGCGGGGACGTGCTCGGTGGCAGCCTGCATCGGCACGAGGTCTTGGAGCGGACCGGGTTCGAGTGGCCCGAGGGCGGCTACGACACGCTCAACGGTTTCGTGACGGATCGGCTCGAGCGGTTCCCCGAGGTCGGGGATGTGGTGGATGAGGCCGGCTACCGGATCGAGGTGGTGTCAGTGGTCGACCACCTCGCCGATCGCATGACCGTGCGCCGCATTTCCAAGGGACAGCGATGAGCGCCCTTGCCTTGCTCGCCATGGTGGTGCTGTTGGTCCTGAACGGCTTCTTCGTGGCGGCGGAGTTCGCCTTCACCGCCGCCAGTCGCCATGAGCTGGCGGCGATGCCGGGACGCTCGGCGCGTGCCGCCGTGAAGGCGATCGACGAGCTGTCGTTCTCGCTCGCCGGGGCGCAGCTGGGCATCACCATCGCCTCGTTGCTGCTCGGTGCCGTCGCCGAGCCTGCGGTGGCGTCGATCATCGAAGCCGGACTGGGCAGCTTCCTCACGCTGTCGGACGCCACGCTGCACACCATCGCCCTGATCGTGTCGCTGCTCATCGTGGTGTTCTTGCACATGGTGATCGGTGAGATGGGTCCCAAGAACGTGGCGATCTCCACTCCCGAACGCTCCTCGTTGATCATGGCGATCCCGTTCCGCCTCTACAGCGCGTTGTTCCGGCCCCTCATCTGGCTGCTCAACGAGGTCGCCAACCTCGTGCTCCGCGCCGTTGGCATCGACCCCGCAGATGCCAAGGAAGCCCACACCGCCGATGACCTGGCGTCGCTGATCACTGCGGGTCGGCGGGAAGGGGTGGTCGAGGATTTCGTACATCGATTGCTGACCGGAGCGATCGATCTGTGGGACTTGGACGCGGAAGACGTGATGGTGCCGCGCACCGATGTGGTCGCCCTCCCGTCCACCGCCACCCCGACGGACATCGAACAAGCGGTGGTGGAGCACGGCTACTCCCGCAGACCGGTCTACGAAGAGACGCCGGACAACGTCCTGGGCTTCGTCCACGCCAAGGACCTCCTTCGCCTCGGGCCCGAGGCATACGACCGGCCGGTCCCGTCGTCCCTGGTGCGGCCGCTGATGGCGGTGCCCGGCTCTACCGGCCTCGGTGACCTGCTGGAGAGCATGCGTCGCGGACGCAATCACCTCGCTCTGGTCGTCGATGAGCACGGCGGCACCGCCGGCATCGTCACCATGGAAGACATCGTCGAAGAGGTGGTCGGTGACATTCGCGACGAGCATGACCCCGAGGCAGAGGGCGTGCGGCGGGTCTCGCCGGCCCGCTACCTGGTCGATGCGTCACTGCGACCGGACGAGGTGGAGCGGATGACGGGTGTGCGGCTCCCCGAAGGAGAGTACGACACGTTGGGTGGGCTGGTGATGCAGCGGGTGGGCCGGATACCGGTCGCGGGCGACCGGATCGTCGACGACGACTGGATGATCGAAGTGCGTCTCATGGACGGCAGGCGCGTGAGCGAGGTGTTCCTCATCTCGACGGGGTCACTCCGAGCGGGTGCCCGCGAGGGCTCGGAGCAGTGACCTCGGATCGGGACGTTCAGTACCAGATCGCCATCGGTCGGCCGAACTCGTCCTGATCCGGTGGGTCGGGGAACGACCCGGCCGCTCCCGTGGCGATCCGGAGGGCCGACCATGCCACTGCCGCTGCGTCGAGCACGTCGTCGGGTGCCACCCCACCCGCACGTCCCAGCTCGTCGCCGACCTCGATTCCCACGCTGCGGAGGAGGCGCCGCCGCAGCATGAGCCCGTTCCACGATTTCTTCGAGTGCGGGAGCGGTTGCCCGGCCATGAACCGGAACGACACCTCGGGGTGGATCTCGAACAGCCGGGAATCGGTTCGTACCAGGGCGTCGACCTCGAGGATCTTCGATCGCAGGCCGCGGTATGCCTGTGAGGAGACCCCTATGCCGTACGTGGTCAGCGACAGCTTGCGTGCCGCGGCGTAGCTCGGTGCTTGCAGCACGTCACGGTGGGGAGCGTTGAACACCGTCGACGAGCGGGGACCGACGAAAGCTCGGGCCTCCACGTCTGCACGGCGGGTACGGGCCGTGGGCAGTCCGATGGGAATGTCGATGCCGATCACCGCCGCGTCGTGCAGCTCTGCGGTCAGCTCGGCGGCGGATCCGAAGAGGAGCGTGGCCCTCACGGTGCCTCCGTCGAGCACGACAGCGACCCATCCTTGGCGACAGGCGTCGGCCCCGGCGACCAGCGGGGAAATCAGCGGGCCGGAACGAGCTTGGCGAAGAGGCCTTCGTGGGTCACGAAGTACAGCTCGCCTTCGTTGTCCACTCCGAAGGCATTGATGCTCCCCACGTCGCGGAGGTCCGCCGACCAATCGCGCAGCTCGACCACGCTCCCGTCCTCATAGAGGATGCTTCGGATCCAGCTGTCGCACCAGTCCGCGAAGAAGTAGTGACCGTGGAGTTCGGGCATGGCGGCGCCCCGGTACACGTGGCCGCCGGTCACCGAGCAGCCCTCGGAGTGGTCGTACTCGTAGATGGGCAGGGTGAGGCCGGTCGGGTCGCAGTCGCTCGGGCTGAAGCAGCTGCTGCCTTCCATGGTGGCCCACCCGAAGTTGGTGCCGCCTTGGGCCAGGCTGACGGCATTGATCTCTTCGATGTCGCCCTGGCCGACGTCGGCGATGTACATCATGTCACCGTCGATGGTCACCCGCCATGGGTTCCGGAGCCCGAACGCCCACACTTCCGGTGCGCCGCCCCCGTTGACGAACGGGTTGTCGGCAGGAACGCCGTAGAGCTCGCCGCTGTCGACATCGATGCGGAGAATCGTCCCGAAGAAGTTGGAAGGGTCCTGACCGGTCGACAGCCCGGCAGCACCGTCGCCGGATGAGATGTAGAGGTAGCCGTCTGGTCCGAAGATCAGCATGCCGCCGTAATGGCGGATGTCGGTGGAACCCGGGGGCTGGGCCCGATCGAAGAGGGCGATGCCGCTGTCGAGGTCGGCCTTGTCGGGGTTGTCGGGGAGCACCGCGTACTCTGCGAGCTGCCGCTGGGCATCTCGGTCGTTGTGGTAGATGAAGAAGCGGCCGTTGGTGGCGTAGTCCGGGTGGAACGCCATCCCGAGGAGCCCTTGTTCGATGCCGTTCGATCGCACCCGGTCGGGGATGTTGAGGAACGGCTCGTCCAGCAGACCTCGCTCGGGGTCATAGATGAGGATCACGCCGCCGCGGAGTCCGATGAACATCCGCTCGTCGCCGGGGGGCGACACGACGAACGTCGGCTGTGCCAGCTCGGTGGCGAGCGTTTCCATCCGAAGCCCAAGGAGGGGAGCAGGCGCAGTGGTCGTCGTCTCGGGCGCGCTGGTGCCATCGGTGGTGTCGCTGCCGGCTTGGATGGTGCCGTCGGCCACCGTCGCCGCCGGCGCGTCAGCACCGCCGTCATCGCTCCCGCAGGCTGCGGCGAGCAAGGCGAAGGTGAGTGCGATGGCCCCAGCGCGGGCACGTCGGCGGATCATCGGGCGGGATGGTAGTGGCGGCCCGGTTCGTAGCTTGGGACCGATTTCGCGCTCCGAGTCCTAGGTTGGGAGTGTGCGGATCATCACCTACAACGTCAACTCGCTGAAGGCGCGTCTGCCCCGGCTGCTGGCCCTGTTCGAGGAGTACCAGCCCGATATCGTGTGTGTGCAGGAGACGAAGGCGGCCCCCGACAGCTTTCCCCACGAGGCCCTGGCCGAGGCCGGTTACGTGGCCGCGGACCACTCCGGGGGACGGTGGGAGGGTGTTGCAGTCCTGGCCAAGAGCGAGCTCGGTGTCGAGGACGTGGTGCGAGGGCTCCCCGGCGAGCCGGATCCCGACCAGGCACGCTGGGCGGAGGCGACCGTCGCCGGCATCCGAGTGGTGAGCGTCTACGTGCCCAACGGCCGCGCGCTCGGCACAGAGACGTTCGCCGCCAAGCTGCGCTTCCTGGAGGCGATGCGGGTGCGGGCCGCCGAGTTGGCCGGTGGAGATGCCCTCGTGGCCGGAGACATGAATGTCTGCCCCACCGATCTCGACGTGTGGAGTCCCGCAGACATCCACGGTGCCACCCACATCACGCCCGACGAGCGCTCCCGACTGGCCGCCGTTCTCGACGAGGGATTCGTCGACAGCTTCCGGCTGCTCGAGACGGAGGAGCCTGGCTACACCTGGTGGGATTACCGCGCCGGTCACTTCCACAAGGGTTTCGGGCTTCGCATCGACCTCATGCTGCTGAGCACGTCGCTGGCGACTCGGCTCGAGGCGGCCCGGGTGGACCGCAGCTACCGCAAGCCGACGAAGGTCCTCGAGTCCAAGGCATCCGACCATGCCCCGCTGATCGTGGACCTGGTGGACTGACCTGCAGCCAGCCGGGCGGGGGCCGTCGGGAAGGGCGGCGCGTTTTTCGTTTGCAGCGGTCGGCCGCAGCTGGCAGTCTGCCGCCGTCCATCCCACTTCTACGCCCGGGGCACATGACGTCACAACTCGGGGTCACGCAGCCACGACGCGCTCTGCCGGCACCGCTCCGGGGGCTGCTCGTGGTTGCGTTGCTCTACCTGTTCCTCGGCGGCGTCAAGCTGTTGGAGACGGGGATCAAGGGCCTGGGCTCCGATTTCACCGACAACCTCTTCCAGAACGTGACCAACCCGCTCGCCGGCCTGTTCGTGGGCATCCTGGCGACGGTGCTCGTGCAATCGTCGTCCGTGACGACGGCAACGATCGTGGGGCTGGTCGCGGCCGGAGTCGTCGACGTCGAAACCGCAGTGCCGATGATCATGGGCGCGAACATCGGGACCACCGTCACCAACACTCTCGTGTCGATGGCCCACATGCGGAACACCGAAGAGTTCCGTCGCGCCTACACGGCCGCGACCATGCACGACTTCTTCAATCTGATGGCCGTGGCCGTCTTGCTGCCTATCGAGGTGCTGACGAAGGCGCTGTCGCGGAGCGCCTCTGCGCTGGCGGACTTCCTCTCGGGCGGAGAGATCGGTGGGTCCTTCGAGAGCCCCATCAAGGGCGCGGTGAGCTGGCTTCGCGACCAGCTGCTCGGTGTCATCGAGCTCTTTCTCTCCAGCGAGAGGGCAATAGCCGCAGCGGCGATCGTGCTAGGCATCGCGGTGATCTTCGTCACGCTCACGTTCATCACCAAGAACATGCGCCTGCTCGTGGCCAATCGCGTCGAGCGCTCACTCAACGCAGCCCTGGCGCGGAGTGGCACCGTGGGAATCGCGGTGGGTGCCATCGTGACCATCGCGGTCCAGTCCTCGAGCATCACCACATCGATCCTCATACCCCTGGTGGCGTCGGGCCTGCTGCTGGTGAGGAACGCCTATCCGATCACGCTCGGCGCCAACATCGGCACCACCATCACTGCGTTGCTCGCAGCGTTGGGCGCAGGCGCGGTCGATGGGCTGACCATCGCCTTCACGCATACGTTGTTCAACATCGTCGGCATCGTCCTCGTGTACCCATGGTCGAAGCTCCGCTACGTGCCCGTTGATCTCGCCGAGCGTCTCTCCGACCTTGCCGTCCGGCGCCGAACGCTCACGATTGGCTATGTGGTGATTGTGTTCGTTGTGATCCCACTCGCCGGTATCGTCCTGCTGTGACCAAGGAGGCTTGATGGTTCTTGATTTCTTCAGGAGTACGGGCGACTCCCCGATCGAGTCGATCGAGAAGACGATGGTCAAGATGCTTCGCGACGGTCGGGTGGTGTACGACGCCGCCACCGACGCTGCGTTCGGTGGCGGCACGTCCAAGGAGACCAAGCGTGAGGTCAAGACCACCGATCGTCAGATCAACGCAGCCCAGCAGGATGTGCGAAGGGCGTTGATGGTGCATTCGGCGGTGACGGGTGACCCCGATCTGCCACTGGTGCTCGCCTACATGAGCGTCGTCAAAGACGTCGAACGCGTCGGCGACTACGCCAAGAGCCTCTACGACCTCGTTCGCTACGGCGCGGACTACTCGGTGGCGCCTGATCGTGCGGAGCTGGAGCACTACTGCGCTGCGGTCGGACAGCTCATCGACGATGCTGCCACCGTGTTCGAGCAGCGCGATCACGAACGCGCCCAAGCGCTCATCACCAAGGCGGATAGTTTCCTCGACGACTACGACGACCACATCAAGGCCATGGTGCAGAGCGATCGCACCGCCTTCGACGCAACGACACGTGCGCTCTACTTCCTCTACTTGAAGCGCATCACTGCACACTTGATGAACCTCATGACGTCGCTGGTCCTCCCCGTGGATCTCCTCGACTACTACGACGAGGCCAAAGACGATCGGCTCGGCGCCGAGGAGTGACCCCGCGCTGGAAACGTCCGCACCAGAGGGGCCGACCCGACGCTGTGTAGGGTCTGGCGATGGCGAGACGTGGTCGGTTGGGTGTCGATCGAGCACTGGTGAGAGGCCGCTTCGTGCAGGGAGACGTGGCCGTGGAAGACGGCCGCATCGCCGACGTCGGGCTGCCGCCCGCTGCCAGCGGCTCGACCGCCGTGGCCGGATATGTGGACCTGCAGGTCAACGGCTTTGCCGGTGTGGACTTCACCACCGCGGACGTCGCCGGCTATCGGAGCGCCGCCACCGCGATGGCGGCGACCGGGGTCACCTCGTTCCAGCCGACGTTCGTCACCCTTTCGTGGTCTGCGTATGACGAGGCCATCGAGGTTGCGGAACAGGCGGCGGATTCGGTGGCGGCCATCGTGGGAGTGCACCTCGAGGGACCGTTCGTGTCGCCGGCCCGCCCCGGCGCGCATGATCCGGCGCACTTGCGCTCCCCGACTCGGCATCGGGTCGAGGCGATCGCCGATCACGACTTCGTGACGTGGGTGACACTGGCCCCCGAGCTGGATGGGGGACTGGAAGCCGTCGCCACCCTCGTTGCAGCCGGCAAGCGCGTAGCCATCGGCCACTCGGACGCGACGGCGGACGAGGCGCGCCGTGCGTTCGACCGAGGCGCCACCGCCGTCACCCACGTGTTCAACGCTCAGAGTCCCCTCCACCATCGTGCACCCGGGATTCCTGGAGCCGCGCTCGGCGATGACCGGGTGGCCGTCACGATGATCGTCGACGGCCACCACCTGGATGGCGACGTGGTGCGGCTCGTCTTTCGGGCGGCCGCCGGGCGAGTGGCGCTCATCACCGATGCCATCGCCGCTGCCGGCACCGCGGAGGGAGTCACCACCTTGGGCGGCCGGACCGTCATCGTGGCCGGGGGTAGGGCCCAGCTCGGCGATGGGACGCTGGCCGGTAGCGTGGTCACGATGGACCAGGCTGTGCGCAATGCGATTGACCTCGGCGTGCCGTTGGAGATCGCCTTACAGGCGGCGACCGCCGCGCCAGCCATGGCCTGCGGCATGCCGGATCGGGCGGACGTGGCGCCGGGAACGATCGCCGACGTGGTGGTGCTCGACGCCGATCTCGGAGTCGTACGGACCCTGCAGGAGGGCACCGAGGTCTACGCCCGCTGAGCACGACTCGCCACGAGCCGCCCAGGGGACGGTTGAATGGCGGCCACGGACGCCGTCGCGGATCCGTTGGCGCCGGTCATCGACAAGCTGACTCCCGAGACCCAGCCGCTGTTCAGTGCGATTCGCCGGCTCATCTGAGACATCACCGCCGACGGGGTCGAGGTCCGCTGGCCGAATGGCATGACGGTGGGGTTTGGGGTCGGGCCGAAGAAGGTGAGCGAGCAGTACAACTACCTCGACTTCCATGCCGCCCACATCAGTCTTGGCCTCTACTACGGCGCCGACCTCGACGATCCGTCCGGTGTCTTGGTCGGCACCGGCAAGCGCATGCGAAGTGTCAAGATCGCGTCATTGGAGGATCTCGATCGACCCGGGTTGCGGGCGCTGCTCGAGCAGGCACCACTCCATCTGCCGAACCTCGAGCATTGAGCGATACCCGCGGCCCTACAGCCCGTATTCCTCGAGTAGTCGCAGCCAGACCTCGCTGAGGGTCGGGAACGACGGGATGGCATGCCACAGTTGATCCAGCGTCACCTCGCCGACGATGGCGATCGTGGCGGCGTGGATGAGTTCGCCGGTGTGCGGTCCCACGAACGTCGCTCCCACGATGACGCGCCGGTCCTCGTCGATTACCAGCTGGCAGGTTCCCCGGTACCCCTTGCCGAGCGTTGCCGCTGCGGCGGTGTGGCCGATGTCGTACCTCACCGTCCTCAGAGTGATGCCCTTGTTCTTGGCCTGCCGCTCCGTGAGCCCGACTGCTGCGATGTTGGGCGAGGTGAAGACCACGCGGGGCACGGCAACCCTGTCGCCGTAGGCGGTCGTATGGGTCTCTGCTCCGGCGATGCGGTCACCGGCGATGCGGGCCTGGTACTTGCCGGTGTGGGTCAACAAGGCCCGGCCGTTGGCGTCGCCGACCACGTAGAGCCAATCGCCGTCGACCCCGAGGGCGCGCATCGAGTCGTCGACCTCGATGTACTCGCCGGGCGCCAGGCCGACCGTTTCGAGGCCGATGTCGTCGGTGAGGGGTCGGCGGCCGACCGCCACCAGGATCTCGTCGCCGACCACGGTGCCTCCGCCCTCCAGCTCGCCGGTGACCGGGCCATCGGTGCCGTCGCGACGCACCCCGATCATTCGGGCACCGGTGATCACCTCGATGCCGAGGCGATCGAACGCGGCTTCGAGCTCTTCGCCCACGAACGGCTCCTCGCGGGGGAGGAGGCGGTCCATGGCCTCCACCACGGTGACCTGGCTGCCCAAGGTGGCAAACGCCTGGGCCATCTCGACTCCGACCACTCCGCCCCCCAGGATCAACAGCCGCGCCGGGATGTCCTTGGCGGTGGTGATGTCGCGATTGTCCCACGGGCCCACCTCGGCGAGGCCCGCCACCGGGGGCATGGCGGCGCCGGTGCCGGTGGCGATCACGACGGCCGTGGCCGCTTCGTACGTCGTCTCGGTGCCGTCCTCGGCGGTGACGATCACCTGACGAGGACCGGCGAGCCGCCCGTGGCCTCGAATGACGTCCATTCCGGCGCCCTCGGCCCACTTCACCTGCCCGGCGTCGTCCCAGTTGGAGGCGAGGGCGTTGCGACGGGCAAGCGTGGCGTCGACGTCGACCTCTGCGCCTATCACGCCGGGCGTTCGGTTCGCCGTTGCTGCGGCCTCACCGGGGCGAAGCAACGCCTTGGAGGGCATGCAGGCCCAGTACGAGCACTCGCCGCCGAGCAGCTGCTTCTCGATGATTGCGACTCGCAAGCCGTTGCGGCCGGCACGGTCGCCGGCGTTCTCCCCGGCAGGGCCGCCACCGATGACGAGCACGTCGTAGTCACGGTTCACAACATCCTCCTGGCAGGTTCTGTGCTCCTGCGAGCGTTTCGGGACCGCGTTTCATTCCCGAGCGGCGTCGATTGTGCTTATACCGACCATTACGGTCTGAATAGGCACACTCGTCGATAGTGGCGCGTGGCGTGCTGCGTCGATTGTGCTTCCACCGACCATTACGGTGGGAACAAGCACAATCGACGCTCACTCACACGACGACGGGCTCCCCCTCACTCACCTGCTGACGGCGCCCAAACGGCACGGTCATTTCGAGCTCCAGCCCACCACGAGTGAGCCGGCCCTTGACGTTGGTGGGTGCCGTACCAGATCGGGCCACGTCGCGCATCGCGAACCTGAGCAGGTCACGACCCTTGCTGGCCGTACCCGTGTACATCACCTCACCGTCGGTGCGTGCCACCACTATCTCCGCCGACCGGTCGCGGGGCGACGTCAGCACCACGTACTGCACCTCGTTGGTGTCGGTACGAACGTGCCAGCGCGCCAGCAGGGCTGTGATCCACTTGCGCTCGAACATGCCGCTCAGGTGGTCGTCGTCGCCGATGGCGTTGTTGACGTAGACGGTCCACAGCGCCTTGCCCGCCTTCAGGCGAAAGGCCCGGTCGCCTATGTCGATGCCTAACGCCGGGCCGATAAACCGCTCGCGGTGGGCGCGAATCGTGCTCTTCCGCATCGGGCTCAGGCTGAGCGTCACCATCGGCTCGTCACCCGGTTTTCGCACCACCCCACGCCGGTACAGGTCGTGGTCGTAGGCCAGGTCGTGCCGATGGGCGATGAGCGCCTTCGACAGTGCGAGCTGTTTGGCCACGCTCTCCGCCGCCGGCGCGCGCAATCGCTTCAGGCGAGCCAGGGCCTCGCCGTCTCCGACGATGCCGAGTGACTTGATCACCTCCTGGCGGACGTGTTGGTTGCGCTCGGCGAGGTTCTCGAGCAGCGCCGTTTGGGCGCCGCTGAGGCCGCGCCCCAATGCCCATGCCGCAACCACGCGGTCCGGCATCGCCTCCTCGCGGTTGGCGACGACCGACGCAATGGCTCGCGTCGCCGAGCGAGACCTGTCGGCGTGCGCCAACTCGTTCACCGCCTTGGCCATCGAGAACGGCTGCTTGGGAATCACCCGCCGCCGCACGATCGCCTTCAACGCCTCGACCTGTGGGTCGCTGAGGTGACGCTCGGTCAACTCCGGCGGCGATTTGACGTCCGGGTGGATGAGATCGAGCACCCTTTGCGGGACCCGTACCGATGGCTTGCGCTTCTTGTTGGTTGCCATCGCTCCTCCTCAGCACGTGCCCAGGATCGAGCAGTGGCCCTGGATCGTTTGGATCTGGTTGTTCACCCACTGGGTGCTGTTGATGCTCACCTCGTCCACACCGAATGGCGGCACATTGTCCACGCCCATCACGTTGTTCGCCGCAGGACCGGTGGGGAGGCCCAAGTAGTGCCCCAGCTCGTGGCCGAGCAGTATGCCGGTGAATCGCGTGGTGTTGAACTGGATCTGGATCACGACGCCGGTCTGCTCGTCCTTGGCGTCCTTGTCGCAGGGACCGTCTTGGTTGCACCAGCCCCCAGCCCCCTGGATTGTCTGCACCCAGAAAACGTCGATGCCGTTGTTCGGCCCCGAGAAGTCGTCGGTGATGTCCACGGCTTCGCCTCGGGTCTCGATGACGGTGTACCCGCCCGCTTCGGCGACGCCGATTCGCCGCCAGAAGATCTGGCGAATGCCCAGGTCGGCGCCGGCGTACACGTCGCGGGTCACCTGGATGCCGTACTGGATGGCGGTGACGTCGGCCAGGCTCACGACCCCCGAGAAGTCGTTCTCGTGACCGACGAGGAACATCGACAGGTTGAACGATTCTCCCTTCATCAGCTCCAGCTGGGCGCGCAACGACCGACGGGTCGGGTGATTGGTGGCAGGGAGAATGTCCTGGTTGCCGAGGGCGCCGAAGAGCCGGCCATTGTTGTCACGGAAGATGTAGCCGTAGATGTCTCGGTTCACCGAGATGCTGCCGGTGACGCCGAGGCAGTCGTCCGCGACCTGTCGCACACTGATCATCGTCTCAACCCCCCTACTGCAGTGCCACGAGCACGGGCACCAGGCCCCGCCCGCCGCCGTGCCTGCCGAGGGCCTTGCCGATCACTGCCCCGAACGCTTGCAGAGGGTTGGCCGCCCGCATGGCGTGCCCCGGTGTGTTGGAGGTGGTCAACAGATCGCCGACCTCGACCGGGCCATCCACCTTGCAGTACACGGTTCCGATGAGGGCGACCGGCACCCGATGATCGTCGGTCTGCTTGCGCCCGAGCACGATGCCCGGCCGCTTGTCGCCGGCGCCGGCGACGATGCCGGCCACCCGACGGTCGTAGGGCTTTACGCAGGTCTCCAACCGCGAGTGTTCGTTCATGACCACGACCGAGCCCGGCTCCAGCAGGGGGTCGTGCTCGGCGTCGAAGTCCTCGGCGGCGTCGCCGTTCTCCAACAGGATGTCGCCGGTGTTGCCGTTGATGTGGACCGTGAGGTTCCCGTTGCTGTCCATGCAGAACAGGTCGCCGTCCTTCGTGCCGCCGCCGAGGGTGATGTTGCCTTCCTGGCCGTTGATGTGAACCGTTTGGGCGCCGGTGTCGTCCAGGCAGAAGAGGTCGCCGTCTCGGGCGCCGCCGCCGAGGGTGATGTTGCCCTCTTGCCCGTTGATGTGGACGGTCTGAGCTCCGGTGTTGTCACGGCAGAAGAGGTCGCCGTCCTTGGTGCCGCCGCCGAGGGTGATGTTGCCCTCCTGGCCGTTGATGTGGACGGTCTGTGCTCCGGTGTTGTCGCGGCAGAACAGGTCCCCGTCGCGTCTACCGCCTCCCAAGGTGATGTTGCCCTCTTGGCCGTTGAGGTGGATGGTGGTGTCGCCGGTGTTGTCGCGGCACGTG
>JBFGCM010000071.1:0-20169 GCA_041581135.1 Acidimicrobiia bacterium | reverse complement strand
TCGCCGGCGAGAACGACGGTACCGGCGGCCTGATCATCGAGCCGGCGGAGGCGCATCCCGACCTGTGGGAGATCACCGTCGACGGCGAGCCGCTGATCTTCGGCGTGACCGACCAGGTCTTGCTTGCTGCTTCCAGCGATGAGCTGGTGAGCGAGGTGATCGATGGAGGTGGTGCCAAGCTGGTCGACACGCCTCGGTACCGCGCCGCCCGGAATGCATTGCCCGACGATGTGTCGATGCGTTTCTACCTGGACCTCCACGGGTTCGCGGATTCGCTGGCGGAGTCACTCTCGAACGAGGAATCGCGCCAGGTCGAAGAGGTGCTACGGAACGTGACGGCCATTGCCGGAGGGTCCGGGGGTGACGAGCGTATCCGCCATTGGTCGGCGGTGATGGTGATCGACTACTGAGTCGTCACCGGGCGTCGAGCGGCACGAACTCGCGCTCCGGGGGACCGGTGTAGATCTGGCGGGGCCGCCCGATTCGTGTCGCCGGGTCCTCCACCATCTCCTTCCAGTTGGCGATCCAGCCCGGGAGGCGTCCGATGGCGAACAGCACGGTGAACATCCGCGCCGGGAACCCGAGCGCCCGGAAGATGAGCCCGGAGTAGAAGTCGACGTTCGGGTAGAGCTTGCGCTCCACGAAGTAGTCGTCCTCGAGCGCCGCCGCTTCCAGCTCCAAGGCGATGTCGAGCAGCGGGTCGTCGACGGCCACTGCGGCCAGCACCTCGTCGGCGAAGTCCTTGAGGATCTTGGCTCTCGGGTCGTAGTTCTTGTAGACGCGATGGCCGAACCCCATGAGGCGGAACGGGTCGTCACGATCTTTGGCCCGCTGGATGTAGTTGGCGGCGTCTTGTTCGGGATCGTCGTGGATGTTCTGCAGCATCTCGAGGACGGCTTGGTTGGCGCCGCCGTGCAGCGGGCCCCAGAGGGCGTTCATGCCGGCAGCCACCGAGGCAAACAGGTTGGCTCGGCTGGAGCCTACGAAACGGACGGTCGCCGTGGAACAGTTCTGACCGTGATCGGCGTGCAAGATGAGCAGCACGTCGAGGGCACGCGCCACGATCGGGTCGATCTTGAGGTCTTCGACAGGGAGCCCGAACATCATGTGCAGGAAGTTCGACGCGTAGTCGAGGTCGTTGCGGGGGTACACGTACGGTTGCCCGATCGACTTCTTGTACGCCCACGCCGCGATCGTCGGCATCTTGGCGATCAACCGCCGAGCGCTCTGCTCCACAGAGTCCGGATCCGACGGGTTGTGGTAGTTCTCGTAGAACGTCGAGATCGCATTGGTGGCCGACGACAGGATGGCCATCGGATGGGCCCGCTTGGGGAAGGCATCGAAGAACCGCTTGATCTCTTCGTTGAGCAGCGTATGGCGGCGGATCGACTCGTTCCATTCCTCCAGCTGGGCCCGATTCGGCAGATCGCCCATGAAGAGCAGATACGCCACCTCGAGGAAGGTGCAGTGCTCGGCGATGTCTTCGATGCGGTAGCCGCGATGACGCAGTTCGCCGGCGGTGCCGTCCACGTAGGTGATGGCGCTGCGTGTGCCCGCCGTGTTGGCGAAGCCATAGTCCAGCGTTATGAGGCCGTGGTCGCCTCTCAGTTTCGCGATGTCGAGACCGGGGCTTCCCAGGGTGCCGCGAACGACACCCAGCTCGATCTCGTTGCCGTCGTAGTGCAAGTTGGCAGTGTCTTCGGGCACCGTCGTTGCGACCTTCCTCTCCGCTGATCCGAGATCAGGAGAATAGGCGGCCCAAACGGTCGGTGAGCCGGCAAGGACGGATCAGGGTGTTCCCGGATGGGGAGGCGGGTACCGGTCTGCTACCTTCGCTCCCCGTGAGGAGGATTCCGTGCTCGACCTGAAGGGTCGCTCCAAGTTCGACGTGGTCACGGGGCCGGTCGGTCAGGCCCTCGCCCGAACGGGCATCTCGGAAACCGCCCTCACCACCCTCGGCCTGGTCGTGACCATCATCGGAGCCGGCATGCTCGCCGCGGGCTGGTTGGTGGCCGGCGCTGCGGTCGCCGGCCTGGGAGTCCTCTTCGACGCCTTCGACGGTCCGCTCGCTCGAGCTCGAGGCACCGCCAGCAGGCATGGAGCGTTCATGGACACGATGTCGGACCGCTTCGGTGAGATTGCCGTCTACGGAGGGACCGTGGTGCATCTGGTCGACGATCCGGCCGCGGTCCTGCTGATCTTCTTCGGTACTGCCATGGCTTTGCTCACGCCCTACGTACGTGCCAAGGCGGAGGCGTGGGGCGGCGAAGGCCGTGGCGGAGTGATGGGCAGGGCGGAGCGCATGATCCTGTTCTTGGTCGGTGTGGGACTGGCCGGTTTCGATCTGCCCACGCTGTACCCCATGCTCTGGGTGTTCGCCGTCCTCACGAGCGTCACCGTCGCCATGCGTGTCTACCGGACCTGGTTCCAGCTCACCTCAGAGTGAGGGAGCTGTTCGTCTACCTGGCTTACCGGGTGCTCGGTGGTCTGTTCGGCTTGCTTCCGGAACCGGCGATGCGTGCAGCGGGCCGGGCCATCGGGTTGACGTGGTATCGGCTGCGCCCATCGGCGCGTCGAATCCCGAGTCGCCACATGCGACGCGTGCTCGGCCCCGAGGCGACCGACGAGGAGGTTGCAGCCGCCACCCGGGAGATGTTCGCCAGTTACGGACGCTATTGGGCCGAGGTCTTCTGGGCCCGCCCCCGACGCAAGCGCGAGATCGTGGATCACACGGTGGTCGAGAACGTCGAGGCGGTCCACGCCGCTCGTGATTCCGGGAAGGGTCTCATCTTCGCCCTGCCGCACCTGGGCAACTGGGAGGCGGCGGGAGCCCGGGCCGAAGACCTGGGCGTTCCGGTGCTCGCCGTTGCCGAGGCGTTGTCCAACGAGCGAATCGTCCAGTGGTTCATCGAGACCCGGGCCACGTTCGGTATCGATGTGGTCATCGCGAGGCGTGGCGTCTCCGTCACCTCACAGCTCACCGATCGGCTGACCCATGGCGGGACGGTGGCGCTCGTGGCGGATCGCGATCTGAGTGGTCGCGGCATCCCGGTCAGGTTCTTCGGGGAGGAGACCACGATGCCTGCCGGCCCCGTGGCACTGGCGGAGCGGACCGGCGCCGTGCTGTTGCCGGTCGGCTGCTACTTCAAGTCCGGGCGCGGCCATCGCTTCGTCGTGCACGATCCGCTCGAGATCCCGAATGCGGGCACGAGCCGGAAGCGCGTGGCGGCCGGGACGCAACGCTTCGCCGAGGTACTGGAGGTCATCATTCGAGATGACCCTGCACAGTGGCACCTGTTTCAGCCAAACTGGCCCTCAGATCGAGCGGACCACACCCAATGAAAGTAGCCATCGTCTCGCCGTATGACCTGGAACGGTTCGGCGGGGTTCAACATCAAACGCTCCAGCTGCGCAGCTGGCTGCTCGAAGCAGGCCACGATGCCTGGCTGGTGGCTCCCGGTAGCGGCGGCCCGGAGGACACGATCCACACGGGCGGCGTGTTGGTCGTGCCCGCCAACGGCGCCAAGTCCCCGATCTCGGTGGATCCGCGCATCCGCGATGAGGTCGTCGCCGCGGTGGCCGGTGCCGACGTCGTGCACATCCACGAGCCCTTCATGCCGATGGTGTCGATGGCGGCGCTGCTGGGCGAAACCCCACCGAAGGTGGGCACCTTCCATGCCGACCCACCCCAGTGGGTGCAGCGGCTCTACGGATTGGCATCGCCGCTGCTGCGGCGCTGGGTGCGACGGCTACACGTCGCAACCGCAGTCAGCGAGGTGGCGGCAGCACCACTGGCACGCTTCACCGAACCGACGATCGTTCCCAACGGTTTGGACGTGGCGTCTTACGGCGTCGATGTGGAGCGCCACAGCAACCGGGTCGCGTTCCTCGGCCGGGACGACCCCCGGAAGGGCCTCGACGTGTTGCTCGAGGCGTGGCCCAAGGTGCGAGCGGGGATGACCACGGCAGAGCTGATCGTGGGGGGGACCACGCGGGACGAGCGCGTACCCGGCGTCGTCTTCCTGGGTGGGGTCGATGAAGGCGAGAAGCGAGAGTTGCTCGGCTCGGCGGCCGTGTTCTGTGCCCCCAACACCGGCGGAGAGAGCTTCGGCATCTCGGTGGTCGAAGGTATGGCCGCCGGATGCGCCATCGTCGCGTCCCGCCTGCCCGCATTCGAGGCGGTCGTCGATCGGGTCGGTCGGCTCGTTGCGCCGGGAGACGCCTCCGCCCTGGCGACGGCGCTCATCGAGGTGCTGTCGGCCCCGCGCCATCTCGAGCGGATGCAGAAGGAGGCTCGGGAACGTGCCGACCGGTTCGATCGAGCCGAAGTGCTGGCCGGCTACCTCGAGGTATACGAACGCGCCATCGACGCCGCGTGACCTAGATCCGTCCGCCACGCCTTAGAATTCGCTTCGCACCATCTGTAGAAGGAGACACCGTGGAGGCCACACCGAAGAGGGGCACCGACCGCGTCAAACGCGGCCTCGCCGAGATGCTCAAGGGCGGCGTCATCATGGACGTCATCAACGTCGAGCAGGCGAAGATCGCCGAGGATGCGGGTGCCGTAGCGGTCATGGCCCTGGAACGCGTCCCCGCCGACATTCGCGCCCACGGCGGTGTGGCTCGGATGGCCGATCCCGAGCGCGTCACCGAGATCCTCGAGGCGGTGTCGATCCCGGTGATGGCCAAGGCCCGCATCGGGCACTTCGTCGAGGCTCAGGTATTGGAGAGCCTGGGCGTGGACTACATCGACGAGAGCGAGGTGCTGACTCCGGCCGACGAGGAGCACCACATCGACAAGTGGCAGTTCACCGTGCCTTTCGTGTGCGGCGCCCGCGACCTCGGGGAGGCGCTGCGTCGCATCGGCGAGGGCGCCGCCATGATCCGCACCAAGGGTGAGCCGGGTACGGGCAACGTGGTGGAGGCCGTGCGCCACATGCGCACGATGAAGGCCCAGATCCGTCGTCTGTCCACCATGGACGAGGCCGAGTTGATGCACGCCGCCAAGGAACACGGGGCGCCCTATGACCTCGTGCGCGAGGTGGCGGATACCGGCACGCTGCCGGTGGTGAACTTCGCCGCCGGAGGCATCGCAACCCCGGCCGACGCTGCGCTCATGATGCAGCTGGGTGTCGACGGCGTCTTCGTCGGCTCCGGCATCTTCAAGAGTGGTGACCCGGCGGTTCGGGCGCGGGCCATCGTCGATGCCACCACCCACTACAAGGACCCGGCGATCATCGCCAAGGTGTCGCGTGGTCTCGGTGAGGCGATGGTCGGCATCAACATCGACACGCTGGAGCCCACCGAGCTCATGCAGCACCGCGGCAACTGATCATGGCGGTCGTCGGTGTCCTCGCCCTCCAGGGCGACTTCCGCGAACACGTCGCCGCCATCGAGGAGCTGGGTCACGTCGGGGTGGAGGTGCGGACTCCCGATCAGCTGGCAGGTGTCGACGCGCTCATCATCCCAGGGGGCGAGTCCACCACCATCGGGAAGCTCGCCGATCGGTACGGGCTCCTGGAGCCGCTGCGCGATCGCCTCTCGGCGGGAATGCCCACCTTGGGCACGTGCGCCGGGATGATCTTCCTTGCGGCGGCCACCACCGGCCCCGACCAGCACCAGCTGGGTGTGCTGGACGCGGTTGTCGCCCGCAACGCCTTCGGTCGTCAGGTCGACTCGTTCGAGGTCGACCTGGAGGTCGCCGGATGGGCCGAGCCGATGACGGCCGTGTTCATCCGGGCCCCCTGGATCGAGAAAGTGGGTGCCGACGTCGACGTGTTGGCGGCGGTGGACGGCAACCCGGTCCTGGTCCGCCAAGGCAACATCATCGCGGCCTCCTTCCACCCCGAGCTGACCGGCGACCGGCGCCTCCATACGATGGTCTGCGACCTGATCGACTGAGCGGGGAGCGTATGGCAGGACACTCCAAATGGGCGAACATCAAGCACCGCAAGGGTCGGCAGGACGCCGCTCGCGGCAAACTGTTCGCCAAGCTCATCCGGGCCATCGAATCGGCGGCACGCACCGGCGGCGGCGATGTGGCCTCGAACCCCACGTTGGGCACTGCGGTCCAGAAGGCCAAGGACGCCTCGGTGCCCAAGGACAACATCGAGCGCGCCATCCAACGCGGAACCGGCGAGCTGGAAGGCGTCTCCTACGAGGAGTTCTGGTACGAGGGATATGCGCCGGGAGGCGTCGCCCTGTACGTGCACATCCTCACCGACAACCGCAACCGGGCGGCCTCCGACGTCCGGGCGGTGTTCAACCGCAACAACGGCAGCCTGGGCGAGCCGGGATCGGTCGCCTACCTGTTCGAGCAGAAGGGGTACGTGCTGGCCGAGGGCGACGAGGACACGGTGATGCTGGCCGCACTCGAGGGAGGCGCCGAGGACGTAACCGCCTCCGGCGACCAGTGGGAGATCACGTCCGACCCTGGAGAGCTCGACGGGGTGCGGGCGGCGCTCGAGGCGGCCGACGTCGCCATCCAGTCGGCCGAGGTGACGCAGCTCCCGACGACGTCCGTGCCGGTGGACGCAGCCACGGCTCCGCAGGTGCTGCGGCTGGTGGATGCCCTGGAGGACCTCGACGACGTACAGGCCGTCTATGCCAACTTCGACATCCCCGACGAGGTCCTGGCGGACGTGTGATCCTTGGCCTGCCGGCGGCCGCCCGGTACGATCCCGGCATGATCGTACATATGTTCGCCTCAGTGAGCCGGGCGTCGAGGCACGGTCGCTGATGCTCGTTCTCGGCATCGACCCCGGTCTGTCGACCACCGGGTACGGCATCGTCGCCCACGAGCAGAACCGCTTCGAAGCGATGGCCGCCGGTGTGATCCGCACCTCGCGTGACCGGCCGGTGAGCGAACGGCTGGTGGAGCTCTACACCGATCTGGCCGGGCTCATCGCCGAGTACGGGCCTACTGCGGCAGCCATCGAGCAGGTATTCGTCAACCGCAACCTGCAGACGGCGACCAGCGTGGCCCGGGCGTCGGGGGTGGCGATGTTGGCGATGGGCCAGGCGGGTCTGACGGTCGCCGAGTACACGCCGACGACGGTGAAGCTGGCCCTGGCCGGGTTCGGTAGTGCCACGAAGCCACAGATGCAGCAGGTGGTGGCCATGCGCCTCGGTCTTCAAGCCGTGCCCCATCCCGCCGACGCCGCAGATGCGCTCGCGATCGCCGTCTGCCACGTGCAACACCAAGGGATCGCGACCGGGAGGGCATCTTGATCGGCCGACTGCGCGGATTGCTGGCGGCCCACCATCACGAGTACGTGGTGCTCGACGTGGGCGGTGTCGGCTACGAGATCGCCGTACCGCCCCGTGCGCTCACCGAGTTGCCCCCCATCGGGGAAGAGGCCGTGCTGCACACCCACCTGTACGTCCGGGAGGACCAATTGGCGATGTACGGGTTCGCCACGGCCGCCGACCGTGACCTCTTTCGGATGCTCATCGGTGTGTCTGGAGTCGGCCCCAAGGTGGCCATGGCCATCCTCGCCACGCTCACCGTCTCTGAATTGCGGCAGGCCGTCGCCAGCGACGACACCGCCATGCTGGAGAGCGTGCCCGGCATCGGCAAGCGCAGCGCCCAGAAGCTCATTCTCGAACTCCGGCCCAAGCTCGAAGTACCCGATGGTGAAATCCCCGGAGGCACCCACACCGTGCACTCCGAGGTGCGCCAGGCACTGGAGGGATTGGGCTACCAGCCACCCGAAATCAAGGCCGCCGTAGCCGCACTGCCGGCCACCGGCGACCTGCAGGAGCTGCTGCGGTTGGCGCTCCAGTCGCTGGGCAAGTCGGCATGACGCCGGGCGGATCGGAGCCAAGGATGGAGGTCGGCGCATGAGAGAAGACGGCCTTCTGGCAAAGGCGGCTGTGCCCGAGGACGAAGCGTTCGAGGCCGGCCTCCGGCCCCGGCGCATGGCCGAGTTCATCGGCCAGGCCGCCCTCAAGGAACGGCTCAGCATCCTGATCGAGGCCGCCCAAGGGCGGGGGGAACCGGTCGACCACGTCCTGTTCTCCGGACCACCCGGCTTGGGCAAGACGTCGCTGGCCGGCATCGTCGCGCATGAGATGGGCTCGCAGCTACGGGCCACCTCGGGGCCGGCCTTGGAGCGCCCGGGAGATCTGGCCGCCGTCATCACCAACCTCGACCGGGGCGACGTGCTCTTCATCGACGAGATCCATCGTCTGCCCCGGCAAGTGGAAGAGGTCCTATACCCGGCCATGGAGGACTTCCAGCTGGACATCGTCGTCGGCAAGGGCCCGGCGGCACGCTCCATCAGGCTCGACCTGCCGCCGTTCACCCTCATTGGAGCGACCACTCGCGTGGGCCGCGTCGCCCCGCCACTGCGGGACCGCTTCGGCTATGTGGCTCGGCTCGACTACTACGGGCCCGATGATCTGGCCGCGGTCGTGACCAGGGCGGCTGCAATTCTCGATGTGGACGTCACCGAGGACGGGGCCGCCGCCATCTCGTCGCGCAGCCGGGGTACGCCCCGGATCGCCAACCGGTTGTTGCGTCGCGTCCGCGACTACGCCGCGGTGCGGGCGGGAGGCATCGTCGACGGGCCGACCGCGGACGACGCGCTCGTTGTCTTCGAGGTGGACGAGGCCGGTTTGGACAAAGTCGACCGGGCCATCCTGCGGGCCGTGATCGAGAAGTTCAACGGGGGCCCAGTTGGACTGTCCACCCTCGCCATCGCGGTGAGCGAGGAACCCGAGACCGTCGAAGACGCCTACGAGCCGTTCCTCCTCCAGCAAGGCCTGCTCCACCGGACCCCACGGGGGCGCACCGCCACCCCGCGGGCGTACGCCCACCTCGGCATACCGTGGAACGGCGCCGACCAGCTGCCGTTGGACTGAGCCGGCCCACCTGACGCGGCCGGCCGTGCCGGTAGCCTCCTCGCCATGGACACCGCCGACTTCTGGTACGAGCTGCCCGACGAGGCCATCGCGCAGACGGCAATCGAGCCGCGCCACGCGGCACGATTGCTCGTGGTGCCGGAGCTCGACGATCGTCGGTTCTCCGATCTGCCGCAGCTCCTCGCTCCCGGCGACCTGCTGGTGGTGAACCGCACGCGAGTGCGCGCCGCCCGGCTTCGGGGCCGGAAGGAGACCGGCGGCGCGGTGGAGGCGTTGCTCACCAAGCGGCTGGACGTCGAACGGTGGCAGGCATTGATCCGCCCGGCCCGCCGGATTCGAGTGGGAACGAGACTCGATTTCGACCGAATCGACGGCGTCGTGCTGTCGGAGCCACAGGACGGGGTCGTGACACTCGGCCTGCGGGCTCGGGTCGGTGACGTGGACGATCACCTTCCCGAGATCGGCGAGCTGCCGCTGCCTCCGTACTTTCACGGCAGCCTGTCCGACGAGGATCGATACCAAACGATGTTCGCCAAGAGCGTGGGCTCGGCCGCCGCCCCCACTGCCGGCCTGCACTTCACGCCGCCCGTGATCGAGGCGCTGCGGGCTCGCGGGGTCGAGGTCACCGAGGTGGAGCTCGACGTGGGCCTCGACACGTTCCGGCCCATCTCGGCCGAGCGCATTGAAGACCACGTCATGCACCGCGAGGCATTTCGGGTCCCGGCGGCTGCCGCCGATGCCATCGGTGCCACGAGGAGCCGTGGCGGCGCAGTGGTGGCAGTCGGCACCACCGTGGTCCGGACGCTCGAGACGGCCGCCGAGCCGGACGGGGTGGTGGGCGCCACCGAAGGCACCTCCGGGCTGTTCATCACGCCCGGATATCGGTTCCGGGTGGTGGACCGGCTCCTCACCAACTTCCACGCTCCCGGCACGACTCTCATCGTGCTTCTCGCCGCCTTCGCCGGGGCGGGTTGGCGCCGCGCCTACGAGCACGCGCTGCGCCAGGGCTATCGGTTCCTGTCGTTCGGTGATGCGATGCTGGTGAGCCCAGACCCGAGTGCCCCCTGATGTGGCAGCGGGTGGCCGGCGACGAGGCGGCGCGGGCCGGAGTGCTCTCCACCGCCCACGGTGATGTGGCGACACCGGGGTTCATGCCGGTCGGCACCCGGGCCACGGTGAAGACGCTCGATTCCCGCGACCTGGCCGAGGTCGGAGCCGAGATGGTGTTGGCCAACACCTACCACCTCATGCTGCGGCCGGGGGAACAGACGGTGGCGGCGCTGGGCGAGCTGCACCGCTTCATGGACTGGTCCGGTCCCATCCTCACCGACTCCGGAGGCTTCCAGGTGTTCTCGTTGCGACCTCAGGTGAGTGAGGACGGCCTCACGTTCCGTTCGTCGTACGACGGGACATTGGTGTCGCTCACGCCCGAGGATGCGGTTCGCATCCAGGAGACGCTGGGAGCCGATATCGCCATGGTGCTGGACGAGCTGGTGGGCCTACCGTCTCCGCGTGCGGTGGTCGAAGAAGCCATGCACCGCACCAGCCGCTGGGCGGAACGCGCCTGGAAGGTCCACACCCGGGATGATCAGGCGCTCTTCGGCATCGTGCAGGGCGGTGTCGACGAGGAACTGCGGGCGATCTCGGCACGCGCCGTGGCCGACGTCGGGTTTCCCGGCTTCGGCATCGGCGGCCTGGCGGTGGGGGAGGAGCCGGAGGACCGTAATCGTGCCCTCCAGGCGGCATTCGCCGAGCTGCCGGCGGACAAAGTGCGGTATGTGATGGGGCTCGGTGACACCGACGGCATGCTCGACGCCATCGGCCGCGGCGCCGACCTGTTCGACTGTGTGCTGCCCACCCGCTTGGCCCGTCACGGCAAGGTGCTCACCCGCACCGGCGACTTCTCCATCCGGCGCCGGGAGTGGGCCCAAGACCCAAGGCCCATCGACCCCGACTGTCCGTGCCTCACGTGCCGACGCTACAGCCGCGGCTACCTGCGCCATCTACGTATCACGAATGAGTTTCTCGGCCATCGGCTGCTCACCATCCACAACCTCACCTACACGTTGGGCCTCGTCGCCGACGCTCGGCATGCGATCCAGGACCGAGCGTTTGCCGCATTCGCCAAGGAGGTCCGTGAGCGAAGAGTTTCTCCCAACCCCGAAGCACCACTACAGTGACCCGGCCCGGCTCTACGCCGGGAAACCCTCGCAGACGACAGGCAGACGAACGTGTTCGATCTCGTACCGATCCTCGCAGCCGAAGCCGAGCCCACCGCCACCGGCACCGGATTCACCTGGGTGTTCCTCATCCTCGTGGTGGGTGCCTTCTACTTCTTCGCGATCCGCCCCCAGCGGCGCCGTATGGCGGCACTCGAGGCCATGCGGAGCCGGCTGGAAATCGGCGACGAGGTGCGCACCGCCGGCGGCATCATCGGCACGCTGCGGAGTGTGTCCGAGACCGAGGTGGAGCTCGACGTGGGCGGGACCGTGCTGCGGATCGACAAGCGTGCCATCGCCGCCACTCTGGGAGAACCAGAGGAGTGAGCAAGCGCCGGGCCCTCGTGGTCATGCTCATCACCATGGCGGTGGCCTGGGGAGGCCTCGCGCTGGCGCTGGTTCGCGGCCTGGAGCCGAAGCTCGGCCTCGACCTCCAGGGTGGCTTCTCGGTGTTGCTGGTAGCGCCCGACGACACCGATCCCGAAGTGCTCGACAAAGCCGTGGAGATCATGCGACTGCGCATCGAGGGCCTCGGGAACGTGCAAGAGCCCGAGATCGCAGTGCAGGGCGATCGCAACATCCAGGTCCAGCTACCCGGAGTCACAGACCGGCAGCGGGCGCTGTCGGCGGTCGGTACCACCGGAGAGCTGTCGTTCCGGCCCGTGCTGGACATCCAGCCGGTGAGCCCGCTCTTCCTCGACGGCACCCTGACGTTGCCCGGCAGCACCACCGAGACCACGATCTCGGCCCCCACGACGGTGCCGCCCGACCCGGTGGTACCGGACAACATCGATCCTGAGACCGGGCTCACCATCGACGATGATCCGCTGGCCGAGGCGTACCTCACCGACGAGTTCGGTCAGGTGTACCACGTGGGCCCCGCCATCCTCACTGGAGCGGATGTGACGGGCGCCGACGCCGAGTTCTTCGGCGCATCGGCCGGGGTCAGCGGTGAGTGGCGGGTCGATCCCTCGTTCACCGGCGTGGGCAACGACAAGTTCGCAGCCGGCACCGCCCAACTCACCCAGTTCCCCTCCGGCGACCCGCGGCGGCAGTTGGCGATCGTCGTGGACGGTGAGGTGTTCTCGGCACCGGTGGTCGATACGTCGTTGGCCCCCGGCGAGTCCCTCGACCCGGAGCTGGCGACCATCAGCGTCGGCTCGGCCACCGAGCAGGAGGCCGAGGCCCGCGACCTCGCCACCATCCTGCGATACGGTGCGCTCCCCACGGCGTTCGAGGTGGCCAACGAGGACACCGTGTCGGCGTCGCTTGGTTCCGATTCGTTGCGGGCCGGTCTCATCGCCGGTCTCGGCGGCCTCGCCCTGGTGGCGGTCGCCCTCGTCGCCTACTACCGAGCCCTGGGTTTGGTCGCCGTGATGGGCCTCACGGTGTTCGGCTCGTTCCTGCTGCTGGCGATCATCCTGTTCGGTGAGCTGCAGGGGGTGACGCTGACCCTCGCCGGTGTCGCCGGCATCATCGTGTCGATCGGCATCACGTCGGACTCCTACATCGTCTATTTCGAACGCATCAAGGAAGAGGTGCACCACGGACGACCACTGAGGTCCGCCACCGACCACGCCTTCAAGCGCGCCTTCCGCACCATTCTCACCGGCGACACGGTCTCGTTCGCAGCTGCCGTGCTGCTGTGGGCGCTGGCGATCGGTCAGGTCAAGGGATTCGCCATCACCCTCGGCATCGCCACCGTCATCGACGTGATCGTCGCCTACTTCTTCACGCGTGTCGCGGTCGCCTACTTGGTACGCACCGGGCTCGGCGAAGGGGGTTCACTCAGCATCCGGGGTGCAGTGCGCGCCCCGTCGACGGCGGAGGGCGTCGCGTGAACGTGCTCGCCCGCATGTACCGCGGCGACAACGAGTTCGCCTTCACCGCCAACTCGAGGCGCTGGCTGATCATCTCGGGAACCCTCTTGGTGGTGTCGCTGGCGTCGTTGTTCATCCTGCGACTGAACCTCTCGGTGGAGTTCGAAGGCGGAACCACCGTCGAGATCGAGAACTTCGACGGTGCCAGCGTCGAGGAGATGCGTTCGGCCGTCGCCGGTATCGGTGAGGGTAACGCCAGGGTGCAGCTGCTGGGCGACGGAGCCCGGGTGCTCGTCCAGACCGAGGAGTTGCCCGAGGCGGACCTCAACGCGTTGGTCGCCGCCGTCGTCGCCGCCGTCGGTGGGGAGCTCGCCGATGCGTCGGTGCAATCTGTCGGACCGACGTTTGGGGCCGATGTCACCCGGCGCGCCATCCAGGCGCTCGTCACCTTCCTGCTCGTGGTGGTGGCGTTCATCAGTTTCCGCTTCGAGTGGAAGATGGCTCTCGCCGCCATCGCCGCCCTCGTGCACGACCTGATCATCACCGCCGGCATCTACTCGCTCGTGGCCTTCGAGGTGACCCCGGCAACCGTCATCGCCATCCTCACCATCTTGGGGTACAGCCTCTACGACACCGTCGTCGTGTTCGACAAGGTCACCGAGAACGTCGAGGACTTCGGCGACCGCATGACCTTCTCCGAGATCGCCGATCGCTCCCTGAACCAGGTGTTGATGCGGTCGATCAACACCTCGCTCACCTCCTTGCTCCCGGTCGGCTCGCTGCTCTTCGTGGGCTCGTTCATTCTCGGTGCATCGACGCTTCGGGAGTTCGCGCTGGCGCTGTTCATCGGTCTCTCCATCAGCACCTACTCGTCGATCTTCGTCGCCACCCCGCTCCTCACGGCTTGGAAGGAGCGAGAGATGGAGTGGCAGCGCATGCAGCGTCGGGTGGCTCGGCGCGCCGGCAGCAAGACCGACCCCCTGCCGGCGATGGAGCGGGTCCCGGCGTTCGATACCGGAGCCACCGCCCGTCCGCCCAAGCGCCGGCGGCGCTGACGGTAAGCTGGCGCAGTGATCGACATAGCCGCCCGGATTCGCGACATCCCGGACTTCCCGGAGCCCGGTGTGGTGTTCAAGGACATCACACCGCTCATCGGGGACCATGCCGCCTTCGACGAATCGATCGACCGCCTTGCGGAACCCTTCGTGGATCGCGGCATCACCCAAGTGGCAGGGATCGAAGCCCGGGGCTTCATCTTCGCCGCCCCCATCGCGCTCCGACTCAAGGCGGGTTTCGTGCCGATCCGCAAGCCGGGCAAGCTGCCGCACAAAGTGACCCGCTACGACTACGTCCTCGAGTACGGCACGGACGCCCTGGAGGTCCACGTCGATGCGTTCGGTCCGGGTGATCAGGTGCTCATCGTCGACGACGTGCTGGCGACCGGTGGCACTGCGTCGGCTGCGGTGCGGCTGGTCCACGAGCTGGGTGCCGATGTCGGAGGCTTCGCCGTCCTCGTCGAGCTCAGTTTCCTGAACGGGCGGGAGAAACTCACGGGAACCGACGTCCACGCCCTCGTCGGCTATGACGCTGGCTGAAGCCGACCCGACCGTCGAGGAACTCCTGGATCGTATCCTGGCCGCCTACCGCGAGCACTACCCGGACAGGTCGACCGATCGCATCGAGGCGGCATTCGAGTTCGCCCAGGCGGCCCATGCCGGCCAGGTACGCAAGTCCGGGGAACCGTTCATCACGCACCCGCTCATCGTGGCCGAGTCACTCACCGCCTATGGCATGGATGCCGACACCATCATCGCGGCACTCCTGCACGACACGGTGGAGGACACCGACGTCACACTCGAAAACGTGGAAACCCGATTCGGGAGCGATGCAGCGGAGCTCATCGACGGCGTCACCAAGCTGGACCGCATCAAGTTCTCGTCGCATGAGGAGTTCCAGGCGGCGACGATCCGCAAGATGGTGCTGGCGATGGCGCGTGACGTTCGGGTCTTGCTCATCAAGCTCGCCGACCGGCTGCACAACGTGAAGACCCTCGAGCACCTCCCCGAGGAGAAGCAGCAGAGGATCGCCTCGGAGACCCTGGAGATCTACGCCCCGCTCGCCCACCGGCTCGGGGTGCAGGAGATCAAGCACGAGATGGAGGAGCGCTGTTTCGCGATCCTCTATCCCCGCCGCCACGCCGAGCTCGAGGAGCTGGTACGCCGACGCGCCCCGGAACGGGAGGCCGACCTCGAACAGGTCATGAAGGAGGTGCGCTCGTCACTGGAGCAGGTGGGCATCGATGCCGAGGTGAGCGGACGGCCGAAGCACCTCTTTTCGATCTACCGCAAGCTCATGCAGACCGACCAGCAGTTCGACCAGATCTACGACCTGATCGGCATTCGCATCATCACCGAGGAGGTCAAGGATTGCTACGCCGCCCTCGGGATCGTGCACACCGTGTGGCCGCCCATCCACGGGCGCTTCAAGGACTACATCGCAACGCCCAAGTTCAACCTGTATCAGAGCATCCACACCACCGTGGTGGGACCGGGGGGCAAGGCGCTGGAGGTGCAGATCCGCACCCGCGAGATGCACGAGCGTGCGGAGGTCGGCATCGCCGCCCACTGGCGGTACAAGGAGGGTGTCGGCCCGACCGACATCCCACTGCTGTCCGACATCCGCTTCCTGCAGGAGGAGTACGCCGATCCGCAGGAGTTCTTGGCCAACCTGAAGATCGACTTGTACCAGGACGAGGTGTTCGCCCTCACCCCCAAAGGTGACGTCATCACCTTGCCCAAGGGCGCCACGATCGTGGATTTCGCCTATCGCATCCACACCGAGGTGGGGCATCGCACCATCGGTGGCAAGGTGAATGGTCGCCTCGTGCCGTTGTCGACCGCCCTCGAGTCCGGCGACATCGTCGAGGTGGTCACCTCCAACTCCCAGAACGCCGGCCCCAGTAGGGATTGGCTGGACTTCGTCCGATCGTCGCGGGCAGCGGCCAAGATCCGCCAGTGGTTCTCCAAGGAACGGCGCGACCAGGCCATGCAGGACGGGCGGGACGCCATCCTCAAGCTGGTCCGCAAGGAGAGCATGGGCCTGTCGGCGGCCGAGCGAGATCGGATGCTGCAGACGGTCGCCGAGGACCTGGGCTACAACGACGTCGACGCCGTGCTCGCCGCGGTGGGCGACGGCAACCTCAACGCGGGGACGGTGGTCAGTCGGCTGGTCCGCCTCGTGCGGCCCGAAGAAGTCGAAGAGGAGGAAGATCTCCTCGCGCCGCCGACGCCGCGGCGGCGCCGGCCCACCCGAGGGGTGATCGTGGAGGGGCTGGACGATGTACTCATCCGCATCGCGCAATGCTGTGCTCCGGTGCCGGGGGATGCCATCGTCGGCTTCGTGACCGTGGGCCGGGGGGTCTCGGTACACCGCGGTGATTGCGCCAACATCGGAGCCCTCCAGGAGCACGAGGAGCGGCTGGTGGAGGTGTCGTGGGCGGCTCAGCAGTCGGGTTCCTTCTTCGTGTGGCTCCAGGTGGAGGCGCTCGACCGACCCAAGCTGCTGCGTGATGTGACGTCGGTGCTGTCGGATCTCGGGGCCAACATCCACGCCTCATCGTCGGGAACCGACCGTGACCGGGTCGCCATTCTGCGGTACGAGGTGGAGCTCTCAGATCCGGAGCAGCTCGACCGTGCCATCGCCGCCCTGCGCGGCGTCAACGGTGTATTCGACGCCTATCGCCTGGTGCCTCACACCGCCGACTGAGGGTTGCGATTGCCCCCACCGGGCGGTGACTAGCTACTCGTGACACCCCGGAAATGGGGCGTTTCCGCGCCTCAAGTGACTACGGAGAGTGGCCGATAGCGGTGACAAGGAGCGCGCACATGGCGCGAAGGACATGACCACACTCAGGAAACGCCTCAGCACGGAGGACGGATTCAGCCTCATGGAGTCCGTCATGGCCATGGTCATCGTGATCATTCTCTTCGTGAGCGTGGCGGTCAGCCTCCAAGTGATCATGCGACACCAGCGCGACGTCCGACTTCGCCAGCAGGCGGCAGCACTGGTCATTCAAGAGCTCGAAGCGACACGGATCGTCCCGTGGGACGACCTCGAGATGATCAGCACGGTTCCCGACGACTTCAACGACGGCGTGAACCTGCTCGGCGCCGCAGTGGACCTTCCGGCCGACGAGCCACTGGTCGTCGACGTGACCGGCGGCGTCACCTACCAAGACGTGGCGCTGGAGACCTACGACGGTCAGAGCTTCGATGTGTCCCGCTACGTCTCCGAAGCCGGCACGGATCTTCGCCGGATCGTCGTCGTGGTGAGCTGGACCTCCAACGGCACGGATTACACCGACCTCGCCTCCACCCTGCTCGCCGTCAACGGGACGGGTACGCAATGATCCCTTCGATCCTCACTCGACTCCGTGGTGAAGACGGCGTCTCGCTCACCGAGCTCATGGTGTCCACCCTCGTGTCGGTGCTCACCCTCGCCATACTCCTCTCCTGGGTCAGCGTGATGGACCGGCAAGAAGGGTTTCAGGCCGACGACTTCGAAGCACTCAATGAGATCCGGTTCGCCAAGGCCGAGATGGTCAAAGAGTTCCGATTCGCTGACGGCATTCTCACCCTGACGGGCGACGTCGCAGAGGTATGGGTCGACCACGATCTCGACGGGACGATCGGCACCGGCGGCAGCGGTGAGCGGGTCACATGGGCGATCACCCCGACCGGGACCTTGGTGCGCTTCGAGGACGGTGACGCCTCCGGCGCAGTGGTGAAAGCAGAACACATCATGACCGCCGAAAGCAGCTTCGCCCAGAACGGCGACATCATCCACATCACCCTCGTCGCTGACGTCGACATGAGCGGTGGTCCATCCGCACGAACGATCTCAACCCAAGTAGCAGTGAGAAACACATGAGAAACGGAGCCAACATGCCCAACACAGAGCGGGCGACTCTCTACCGCCCATCTGCCATGGTGCGCGCTCTCCACGGGGGAGAACAGGGGACGGCGCTCGCGTCGGCTTTGTTCCTGGGCCTGGTGATGGTGCTCATCAGCGCAGTCATGATGGTCAAGGGGTTCGGTCAAGAAGACATCGAGGCCGCCGACCACCGCTGGGAGCAGTCCCTGCAGGTGGCCGAGGGCGGCGTCAACCTCGCCAATGCCGAACTGACCGTCGATCCGACCTTCAACACCGGCGAGACGGCAGCATCTCTCGCCACCAAGCAGGATGTGATCGCCGCGGCCGACGCCCGTGCGGCAACGGACCTCATCCCCACGCCCGAGGGCGAGATCATCCTCGTCAAGCCGGTGGACGATGATGTGGTGTATGCAGTGGGCTACGTGCCGTCCCGCGACGCGGCGAACCGGCAGGTTCGGGTCGTGCGCGCCACGATCGACATTCCCAGCGCCAACTTCACGCTGGGGAACGGTGCGCTGATCTCGGAGGGTGACATCGAGTTCAAGGGCAACGGCGGAGCGAAGACGACGCCGGCCGATCAGCACGTCGCCCACATCAAGACCAACGGCAAGTTCAAGAGCGGTTCCAAGAACCCGGTCGACGGTGACGTCGATGCGGTGGAGACCGTCACTGGCGGTGACGTCTACGGAACGGCCACGGAAGGAGCCGAACCCTATCTGTTTCCGACCCAAGAAGAGATCGACGCCTGGCAGGCCGAGCTGAAAGCGGAGGCAATGACGGGTCCGACGTATCCCGGCATCAAGAAGACCACCAACATCGTGGCCCCTGCCTACATCGACGGCGACATCAAGCTCAGCGGCGGCGTGCTCAACATCTATGGCCCGGGTGTCGTGTACGTCACCGGCGACGTGGAGCTCACCAGCTCGTCCGAGATCAACAATGGGGCCGTGCTCGCCATCGAAGGAACGCTTCGCATGGGCGGCCAGGCCGTGTACGGCATCATCGGCGACCCGGCTGACAGTGCCCTGGTGTCATTCGCCGAGGACCCGGATGCCCTCACCCTCGCCGGCCAGGGCCTCATCACCTCGATGGGCATCATGTGGGCCGCCAACGGCGGCGTCGTCATCACCGGTGACGCCGCTGTGCAGGGTGCCGTCATCGCTGGTGGAGATGACCCCAATGGCGGCATCACGTTCACCGGAAACGGCGGGGTCGCCTATCCGCCTGGTCTCGGGCCGAACTGGACGAAGGGTCCCAAGGTGGCCGCCGATCCCTATGTCGAGCGAGTGGACGAGATGTGATCGCGCAGTAGCGCAAAGCGACATGAGCGACACCGGCGGGTACCCTCCCGCCGGTGTCGCTCGTACTCGATCATCTTCCGTTGTGGTTCGCCGCCACCAACTGCTGGCTCCTCGGTGACAGCGACACCGGACAGGCGGTGCTCATCGACACCCCACCCGACGTGGACGGCATCGTCGACCTCGTTGCCCGAAGCGGGCTCTCGCCGGTCGCCGCACTGATCACCCACGCTCACGTGGATCATTGGGGTGGCGCCGGTGGGGTAGCCGAGGAGTACCAGGTCCGGGCCTACCTGCATCCCGACGACGACTTCCTCGCGGCCGATCCCGAGCACCAGGTCAGGTCCCTGTTCGGGATGACGCCACCAGGGCAGTACGAGCCCCCCGCCACCTACGAGAAGCTCCACCACGACCAGCGCTTCCAGCTCGCCGGCCACGACATCGAGGTGATCCACACTCCTGGGCACACGCCGGGCCACTGCTGCTTCTCCGTGGCGGAGGAAGGGATCCTGTTCTCCGGCGACCAGCTGTTCGCCGGGTCCATCGGCCGCACCGACCTGCCCGGCGGGAGCTTCGAACAGCTCATGGAGTCGATGGCAACGCGCGTCCTGACCTTCCCCGACGACACGCGCGTGCTGCCCGGTCACGGCGAGACCACGACCATCGGCCGGGAGCGCGCCGCCAACCCCTTCCTGCGCGCCCTGTGAGCTGCACCTGGGCCGGCGCCCGGTAACGTGGCGTCCCCATGGGCGACGTGATCCGACCCCGCACCCTCAAGGGCTTCCGCGACTACCTCCCGGCGGCGGCGCTGCCGCGCGAGCGCCTCATCGAGGTGGCGACGCGGGTGTACCGGTCGTTCGGGTTCAGCCCCATCGACACGCCTGCGCTGGAGTACACGGAGATTCTCCTCGGCAAGGGCAGCGATGAGACCGACAAGCAGCTCTATCGCTTCGAGGACCAGGGAGGTCGAGACGTGGCGATGCGCTTCGACCTCACGGTGCCGCTCGCCCGCTTCGTGGCCCAGCACGAGGGACG
>JBFGCM010000070.1:0-20885 GCA_041581135.1 Acidimicrobiia bacterium | reverse complement strand
TCGTCGGCGTACTTCTCCAGGTCCTTCGTGAGGCGATGGGGATGGATGCCGACGCTTCGCTCGATCTCGGACGGGTCCCTCCCGACGTTGGCGCAGTGGCTGTCGAGCACCTGGCTCTTGTGGGCCATCTCCTCCGGTGAGCCGAAGTAGTGCCACACATCGGCGTGCTCGGCCGTGATCCGGAGTGTCACCTTCTCTCCGCCGCCGCCGATCAGGATCGGAAGCCGGCGCGTCGGAGGCGGATTGAGCTGCTCCCACCTCGCTTTGATGACGGGCAACGCGGCGTCGAGGGCACGCAGGCGGCCCCCCGCGGTTCCGAACTCGTAGCCGTACTCGTCGTAGTCACGTTCGAACCAGCCGCTTCCGATGCCGAAGATGAGCCGCCCTCCGGAGATGTGGTCGACGGTGCGTGCCATGTCGGCGAGCAGCTGCGGGTTTCGATAGGAGTTGCAAGTCACCAGCGGACCGATCTCCACACGTTCGGTGGCTTCGGCCCACGCCGCCAGCATCGTCCAGCACTCGAAGTGCTTGCCGTCCGGGTCGCCGTAGAGGGGGTAGAAGTGATCCCAGTTGTACACGATGTCGACGCCCATCTCCTCGGCTGCGGCGACGGTGCGGCGGATCTGGTCGTAGTCGGCGTGCTGGGGGTGGATCTGCAGGGCGATGCGGACAGTGCTCATGGCCTCTTCTCTCGTCGAATGCGCGGGGCGAGGCTACCCGGCCGCGGGACGCCGACGCCGCGGGATTCCCACCCAGGCGCCACAACCGGTTGATAGCGTTCGGCCATGGACATCGTGATCCGGGCCATCGTGCCGGAGGAGTTCCCACGCTTCCACTCGGCGGTGCTCGCCGGGTTCGGGAGTGACGCCCGGGAGGAAGAGACCGAGCGGTGGAGGGCCGGTATCGCCACGGAGCGCACCTACTGCGCCTTCGATGGCGAGGAGATGGTGGGGACCTGCGCCGATCTGGCCTTCGAGGTGACGGTTCCGGGGTCGATGGGCGTGCCGATGAGCGGCACGACGGTGGTCACGGTGCGCTCCACTCACCGTCGCCGCGGCATCCTCACCGCGATGATGCGAGCGCACATCGATGCCACCCACGAACGCGGTGAGCCCCTGGCCGGGTTGTGGGCCTCCGAGACTGCGATCTACCCCCGGTACGGGTTCGGATGGGCGACCGATCGTTACGACGTCACCATCGACACCCGTGCCACCGGTGAGCTGGGGGATGTCCCGCTGGATCGGGTCGATCTGCTGGAAGCCGCCGAGGGGCAGAAGCGCATTCCCGATGTCTACGAAGGGTGGCGCTCGACGCGGGTGGGAGCGCTGTCGCGAAGTGCTTCGCACTGGGCCAATTGGCGGTTTCCCGATGAGGAGCACCACCGGGACGGAGCCAGCGCGCGGCGGTACGCAGTGTCTCGACGCGAGGGCTCTGGAATCACCGGCTACGCCCTCTATCGCCAAGCGGAGAAATGGGACGACATGGTGGCCCAGGGCACGGTTCGCGTGATCGAGGTCATCGGCAACGACGCCCAGGCGACTCTCAGTCTGTGGCGCCATCTCCTCACCATCGATCTCTTCCCGACCGTGAAGTGGTGGAATGCACCCGTCGACTTCAACCTCCATTGGCAGATGCCCAATGCGCGAGCGGTCACTCGCGCTCGCGGCGATGGCCTGTGGGTGCGCACCGTCGACGTCGCCGAGGCGTTGTCACGGCGGGCGTACGCCGCCGACGGGCGGATCGGAATCCGCATCCACGACGACTTCTGTCCCTGGAACGACGGCACGTACGAGCTCGTCGTCGACGGCGGCGTGGCCACCTGTACCCGGTCGTCGGCGAGCGCCGATCTGGAGATGACCGCCACCACGCTCGGTGCGCTCTACCTGGGGGCGCGGCGGCCCTCGGAGTTGGCTGCAGTGGGATTGGTCGCAGGCGATGCCGCCGCCCTCTCGACCGCCGACTCGTTGTTTCTCTGGCACCCGCAACCGTGGTGCCCGGAGATGTTCTGACGTCACACGACCGCCGCGTCGTCCAAGCGAGCCACGTCGGCGGCTATCTCGTCGAGGGCGCGTCCCGACGTGGCAACCACCGCCGATTCCGGCGCCGCACCGGCGAGGATCCCCTCCGGATCCTCGCCCACGACGATCACGCGCTTGACGTCGGCCTCCCGAATGGCGTTCGCCCACTGCCGGATGACGCCCGCAGCATCATCGGCGAACGCAACTTCTCGACCGTCGTCGGCGGCGGCGGTGATGGCCACCGCCGAGAACGTGTGGAGGGCGGCCGCACCCACATGGGAGCCGTCCGATAGGTCGCCGATCGCCACCTTCACGCCGCGGCCCTTGAGCTCAGCTCCCGATGCGACGTCGGAGACGAACGCTCGCACCTCTCCCTCCCGCGGCAGCAACGCAGCGACGATCTGCGCTCCGAGAGGGCTGTCGGCGCCGATGACGATGACGGGCATGGGCAGATCCTACGGCGGGAGCAGTACGCCGCGAAACGCCGTGGATTGCGTCGGTCCCGCCGGGCTCCGCTACATTGTCGAGCTCCTGCGGCGCCGGCGCTCTCGGCACCGGGGAATCGACTCTCGAGGGGAAAGGGCGGGTTTGGCGACGAATCCGATGCCTTTGTACGACCCGGCGCACCACCACGATGCGTGTGGCGTCGGTTTCATAGCCGACCGGCAAGGCCAGGTCAGCCACCGGCTGCTGCGGCGCGCCGTCACCTGTCTGCACGGTCTCGACCATCGAGGAGCCAAGTCTGCCGATGGTACGGGGGACGGTGCCGGGTTGATGACCCGGATTCCGCGGCGCTTGCTGGAACACCATCTCCATGCCAACCGCATCACTGCTCCCGCCCGAATCGGTGTGGTCATGACCTTTCTCCCTGCCGACACCGCCGAGGAATGTCGGGAGGTCCTCGAGCGATCTGTGGCCGCAGAAGGGTTGCGCGTAGTGGGCTGGAGGCAGGTCCCCATCGGTCCCACCGTGCTCAGCGAGGCGGCTCGCAACAACATGCCCTTGATCGAACAGGCCATCGTCGATGCGTCCGGCTCCAAGGGGTTCAGCGATGAAGAGGCCGAGCGACGGATCTTCCTGGCCCGCAAGGCCACGGAGTTGGCATTGGTGGACACACCCGCGTTCAGCATGCCGTCGGCTTCCTGTCGCACCGTGGTGTACAAGGGGCTCTTCACGGCCTCCAACATCGAGAAGTTCTACTGGGACCTGGTCGACCCGCTCTTCGAGACCGACTTCGCCATCTTCCATCAGCGCTACTCCACCAACACCTCGCCTTCTTGGTCACTCTCTCAGCCGTTCCGGATGGTCGCCCACAACGGGGAGATCAACACGGTGCGCTCCAACCGGGCGTGGATGGCAGCTCGCCAATCCGACCTGGTCTCCGACATCTGGGGATCTCGCACGCCGGACCTCGTTCCGCTGCTCGAAGACAGCGCCAGCGACTCGGCGAGCCTCGACAACGCGTTCGAGGTGCTGGTGCGCAGCGGTCGGAGTGTGGCCCACGCCAAGGAGATGTTGATCCCGGCCGCGTGGGAGAACGTCACCGACCTCGACCCGGCGCTCCGCGCCTTCCACGAGTATCACGCGTTCCTCACCGAGCCATGGGATGGTCCGGCGGCGATCGCGGCGAGCGACGGAGTCCACGTGTTGGCCGGGCTCGATCGCAACGGCCTACGACCGGCTCGGTGGACGGTCACGCCCGACCTCGTCATCGTCGCTTCCGAAGCGGGGTTGTTGCCGGCGGACGAGGTCAACGCGATCCAATCGGGCCAGCTCGGTCCGGGCGAGCTCATTGTCGTGGACCTGTCGACGGGCGAGCACCGGCTCTCTGACACGGTGAAGGCAGAGCTGGCCGCCCGCCGGCCCTACGGCGAGTGGATCAGCACGCAGACCGCCTATGTGAAGGACCCGTTCGATCCGCTTCAGGACGAGAGGTTCGAGCCGGATCGTTTGTCCCGCGTGTTCGGGTACACCCCGGAGGAGCGACGGTTGCTCTTCCAGCAGATGCTCGACGGCATCGAACCGATCCTCTCGATGGGTCACGACACCGGCCTCGCCGCGCTCGCCGACACTCCGCAGCGCCTGTCGCGCTACTTCCACCAGTCGTTCGCGCAGGTCACCAATCCGCCGATGGATCCGATCCGTGAGAGCCTGGTGATGTCGTTGCGGACGTACGTGGGCCGCCGGGGTTCGTTGCTCACCGAAACTCCGCAGCAGGCGCGCCTCATGGAGCTGTCGTCCGCGGTGTTGTCCGACGCCGAAGTCGAGGCGCTACGGGGTTCGAACGACGCGGCATTTCGATCGATCTGGTTGGAAGCGCTGTTCCCGGCCGAGGCCGGCGAACAGGGACTTCGTGACGCGCTCGACGATCTCTGCCGTCAGGCCGAGGCGGCAGTGGAATCCGGCGTCACCATCATCATCTTGTCCGATCGCGAGGTCGACGCGGCCCGCGCTCCGATTCCATCGCTGCTGGCAGTGGGCGCCGTGCACCACCACCTCATCGCCACCGGACAGCGCTTACGGGCTTCGATCGTGTCGGTGTCCGGCGAGCCTCGCGAGGCACACGATCTCGCGTGCCTGATCGGTTTCGGCGCGTCGGCGGTGAACCCCTATCTGGCCATAGAGCAGGTGCGGGCCCTGGCCGAGGACCTCGATCGGGATCCGGTGGAAGCGCAGGAGAACTACCGCGAGTCTCTCGAGAAGGGCCTGCTGAAGATCATGTCGAAGATGGGCATCTGCACCATCTCGGCCTACCGGGGTAGCGAGTTGTTCGAGGCCATCGGGCTCGACGAAGAGGTCTGCGAGCGAGCGTTCACCTTTGTGGAGCGTCGGATCGGGGGAGTGGGGTTCGACCACATCACGGCCGACGTGCTGGAGCGGCATGCGTTGTACGAGGCGGGGGAGGAAGATCCGGGGGGCTTCTACAAGCACCGGCGTGGTGGCATGCCGCATATCGCCTCGCCTCGCGCCGTGCTCGCGGTGCAGAAGGCGGTACGGTCCGGCGACCCGGAGGAGTGGGACAAGTACCTCGGGCTCGTTCAGGAGGATCGCCCGCCCCTCGAGCTGCGCGACCTGGTGAGATTCGCTCCACCCACCGACCCGGTGCCGCTGGATCAGGTCGAGCCGGCGGAGCGCATCATGCGCCGCTTCACCACGGCGGCCATGTCCCTGGGTGCGCTGTCGGAGGAGGCTCACACGACCCTGGCCGAGGCGATGAGCTACATCGGCGGCCTCTCCAACTCCGGAGAGGGCGGTGAGGACCCGGCCCGGTTCGGGACGCCGCGCAACTCCTCGATCAAGCAGGTGGCGAGTGGGCGCTTCGGGGTCACCCCGGCCTATCTGGCGTCTGCGGAGGAGTACCAGATCAAGATGGCTCAGGGTTCCAAGCCGGGGGAGGGCGGCCAGCTACCCGGGCACAAGGTGAGTGAGCAGATCGCCCGACTCCGCCACACCGAGCCGGGGGTGACCCTGATCTCGCCGCCTCCGCATCACGACATCTACAGCATCGAGGACCTCGCCCAGCTCATTCACGACCTCAAGACCTTCAAGCCGCTCGCTCGGGTCTCAGTGAAGCTCGTGTCGGGTCCCGGAGTGGGCACGATCGCCGTGGGCGTCGCCAAGGCCCAGGCGGATGCCGTGTTGATATCGGGCAACAGTGGAGGCACGGGGGCCTCACCGATGGTGTCGATCAAGCACGCCGGCTCTCCCTGGGAGCTGGGTTTGGCCGAGGCCCACCAGGCGCTCGTGGCCAACCGGCTGCGCAGCCGCGTGCTTCTGGAGGCCGATGGGGGCATGCGCACCGGGCGCGACGTCGTGGTGGCGGCCCTGCTCGGAGCCGATCGGTTCGGCTGGGGGACGGTGCCGCTCCTGGCGCTCGGCTGCAAGATGGTCAGGCAGTGTCACGAGAACACCTGTCCGGTCGGCATCGCCACCCAGCGCGAAGAGCTGCGGGCCAAGTACACCGGCTCGGTGGACCAGGTGGTCAACCTGTTCCGCCACGTGGCCGCCGAGGTGCGGGTGCATCTGGCGAACCTGGGGGCGCGCTCGCTGGCCGAGATCACGGGGCGTGGGGATCTGTTGGCGGCCGTCGACGGCGAGCATCCGGTGGCACAGGAGTTTGTCGCTCTCCTCGCCCGCGCCGAGGTGCCGGACGACCGGTCCCCGTTCGTGAGCATCGATCGCTCTCCGTTGGGGGAGCAGCTCGCCGCAGAGGGCCGGCGGGCGGTCCGGCGTCGAGAGGCACTCGACCTCGGCTATCCCATCCAGAACACCGATCGGGCGGTGGGCACCCGGTTGGCCGGGGAGATCACCGAGTTGCTCGACGGGGAGGCACCTCCCGACACCGTGCTGACCGCCCGTCTGTCCGGCACCGCCGGACAGAGCTTCGGTGCATTCCTGTGTGACGGTGTGGAGATGCGCTTGACGGGAACCGCCAACGACTACGTCGGCAAGGGAATGGGAGGCGGCATGATTGCGATCACGCCACGGGTGTCGGACCCGAATGCCGCGCCCCATGGCGCAGGCAACGCCTGTCTCTACGGTGCCACCGCCGGCAAACTGTTCGTCGCCGGAACGGTGGGACAGCGCTTTGCGGTTCGCAATTCGGGTGCGGTCGCGGTGGTGGAGGGCGTCAGCGACCACGGTTGCGAGTACATGACCGGCGGTGCCGTGCTCATCCTCGGCCCCGTGGGCAGGAACCTGGCGGCGGGGATGACCGGCGGCGTGCTGTTCGTGTGGGACCCCGCAGGGATGGCGCCTCGGCACGTTGCCGACACGGCTCCCGAGCTGCGCCGGCTGGAGTCGGACGATGCGACGATGGTGCGGCAACTGCTCTCTGAGCACCTCGCTGCCACCGAGAGCAGTCGCGCCCGCCATATTCTGGAAGACTGGAACGGGCAACGGGACGCATTCTGGATCTTGCGACCGGCCCCGCCGGTGCTTCCGGCGGCACCCACTGAGGCCACGGTCGCCGGCGAACGAGCCGGCTCGGGAACCTGATACGGCTCTTGCTGCGTTTCAGGTTTGCATACGCGACCTTCTGGGAACAACTAATTCCAGAAACGTGTTGAAATGTACGTATTGGGCGCACCGGCGACGGTTCCGGTCTTCCCCACTCCCACCCCCGTCACGGTGCGCCCACCTCTCTTCGGGGTTGGACCTCCCGCCCGGTCCAACCCCGACCTCGGTTCTGGTGTGGTCTGGAGCGTGTCGACGTTGGGATACCGCGGTCCGGTGTGGCACAATCGAACTATCGCCATAGGAGAAATTCACGTGAGGATCAGGAGCCGCCATGGCAACCGTTGACATCGACCTGGGGAGTTACCAGCTCGGCTGGTCCGACTCAGAGGACGACTACGTCTTCAAGCCCAAGAAGGGGTTGAACGAGGAGATCATCCGTGAGATGTCGTCCATGAAGGGCGAGCCCGAGTGGATGCTCGAGTTCCGCCTCAAGGCGTACGCGCGCTTCTTGCGCAAGCCGATTCCCACCTGGGGCGGCGGCGGCAAGCTGCAGGAGATCGACTTCGACGACATCTACTACTACATCAAGCCGACCGAGGGTCAGGTCAAGGACTGGGACATGGTTCCCGACTCGATCAAGGACACCTACGAGAAGCTGGGTATCCCGGAGGCCGAGCGCAAGTACCTGGCCGGCGTGACCGCGCAGTACGAGAGCGAGGTCGTGTACCACCGCAACCGCGAGGATCTCGAGGAGCTCGGCGTGATCTTCTGCGACATGGACACGGCGGTGCGGGACTACCCCGAGCTGGTGCAGCAGTACTTCGGCACGGTCATCCCCCCGAACGACAACAAGTTCGCTGCGCTCAACTCGGCGGTGTGGTCGGGCGGATCGTTCATCTACGTTCCCCCCGGCGTCCACGTCGACCAGCCGCTGCAGGCGTACTTCCGCATCAACGCCGAGAACATGGGGCAGTTCGAGCGCACGCTGATCATCATCGACGAGGGCGGATACTGCCACTATGTCGAGGGCTGCTCCGCGCCGGTCTACTCCAGTGACTCCCTCCACTCTGCGGTGGTGGAGATCGTGGTGAAGGAAGGCGGTCGGTGCCGGTACACCACCATCCAGAACTGGTCGAACAACGTGTACAACCTGGTCACCAAGCGCGCTGCCGCCTACAAGAACGCCACCATGGAGTGGATCGACGGCAACCTGGGTTCGAAGCTCACCATGAAGTATCCCGCGGTCTGGCTGATGGAGGAGGGCGCACACGGCGAGGTGCTTTCCATAGCCTTCGCCGGTGAGGGTCAGCATCAGGATGCCGGCGCCAAGATCGTCCACGCCGCCCCGAACACCACGTCGCTCATCACCTCCAAGTCCATCTCGAAGGACGGAGGTCGCGGCGGATACCGGGGCCTGATCCGGGTGGAGCCCGGGGCCGAGAACGCCAAGTCCTTCGTGCGATGCGACGCCCTCATCCTCGACGAGGACAGCCGCTCTGACACGTACCCCTACATGGAGATCGAGGAGTCGGACTCCCAGATCGGCCACGAGGCGACCGTCTCCAAGGTGGGCGATGAGCAGCTCTTCTACCTGATGAGCCGCGGACTCTCCGAGGAGGAGGCCACCGCCATGATCGTGGCCGGCTTCATCGAGCCCATCATGAAGGAGCTCCCGATGGAGTACGCCGTGGAGATGAACCGTTTGATCGAGCTGCAGATGGAAGGCTCCGTCGGCTGACGTTCACCACGAGTATCGAGACATGAGGAAGGGCGGCCCGAGGGCCGCCCTTCTCGTTCATCGGATCGACTCAGCTCACACGATGCAGCACTTGATGCACACTTCGATGTGCGAGATGGCCGGTGAACCCGGATTCCCGACCGTTGCCGACTGGCCGCCCCCAGCGATGACGCCGGTATGGCAGTCGTTGGCTTCCTTGGTGAAGATGCCGAGGATCTCGCAGTCGCCGCCGGTCACGACGACCTCGGCGGTGTCCGGCTCGCCGTCGTCGTTCAGGACGACGTTTTCCACATCGAGGAAGCTCGAGCCGTCCACGCCGTCCGCGTCATCGCACGGATCGCAGTCGTTGGCGCCCACGCCGGGGTCGGGCTCCCAGATGAATGCGCCCTCGTCCTCGTCCCAGTTGGCCTTGGCACGCCAGAAGACGAAGTCCTCACACTCGTCGACGGGGCTGGTGTTCTGGGCAAACGCAGGCGTCATCCCCACCGTCTGGATGACGGGCGTCGCCCATACAAGTGCCCCGCCGAAGACGGCGCCGCGCTTGAGCGCCTCTCTACGAGAAATGTCGGTCATATAAGGTCCCTCCTGTGCGTGTGCGGTCCACCTACCGTACCGAGTCGGGGCGCCTGGGGATATACGACCCGAAGCGTATTTTTCGCCGCCCCCGACGTTCGGGTTCGGGCGACTACGCTCGCAGGCGATGCGTCTCGTCGTCGCCGACTGCGTAGTGGACTACCAAGGCCGCCTGGAGGCTCATCTCCCGCTGGCCACGCGCCTCATCATGGTCAAGGCCGACGGATGCGTGGCCGTGCATGCCGACGGTGGGGCCTACAAACCGATGAACTGGATGACAGCGCCGAACCATCTCTCCGAGGAAGACGGCCGGTGGGTGGTGACCAACGCCAAGGGTGAGTCGCTCACGATCACTTTCGAACACATCCACTTCGAGACGACCCACGAGCTGGGCGACGACCCGGGCCTCCAGAAGGACGGCGTCGAGGCCGAGTTGCAGCGGTTGCTCGCCGAGCGGGTGGAGGAGATCGAACCGGGCATGACGCTGGTACGGCGGGAGTACCCGACGCCGGTGGGTCCGGTCGACCTCCTCTGTCGTGATCGCCACGAGGCGATGGTGGCGGTGGAGATCAAGCGCCGCGGTGAGATCGACGGGGTGGAGCAGTTGACGCGCTACCTCGAGTTCCTCAACCGCGACCCTCGGCTCGCTCCGGTCAGGGGGGTGTTCGTTGCCCAGCGCATTGCGCCCCAGGCCAAGACGTTGGCAGCTGATCGGGATATCGGATGGGTCGAGGTCGATTACCACCGGCTCCGCGGCCTCGACTCGGACAGGCTGACGCTGTTCTGATCGCGGTCAGTCGATGGCGAAGGTCACTCGGAGACTCACCGTGACGGTCTGCTCTCCGGCTTCTACGTTCGGCCCTGCAGCCGACGCCTCGGGGGCCCGCGCCATCATCGACCGGGGAGCGCCGACCGGGGGTGCTCCTTCGGCGACCGAGGTGGGTGCGCCCAACTCGAGCCCCGCGAGATCGGCGAGTTGACTGGCCTTCGCCTGGGCAACCGCCCACGCCCGGGCTCTGGCCAAGGACTCGAGCTCCGACGGGTCGGCGATGTCCAGTGAGATGCCGTGGAGGCGAGCCGCATCCCCGGCGGCCTCGGTGATGGCAGCGATCAAGTCGCCGGCGCCGGCGATGTCGCGGGAGCGAACGGCGAGGATGTCGGTGACCTCGTAGCCCTCGATGCGGCGCTCACCGTGGCGGGGGTGCACCGTGTACTGCACCGTGGTGACGTCCTCGGGTGCGATGCCGGCGCTGCCGACGGCCTCGCGGACCACCTGGGCGCGCGCCGCGGCCTCGACGACAGCCTCGGCAACGGTGGGCCGCAGCACGGCCACGCCGGCGCGTACCGTCACGACATCCGGCCGCCCTGATGCCTCCCCGGTGCCCTCGACGGTGATGCCGCGTTGCTCCACGACGGCGACCCTACTCAGCCTTTCGAGATCGATCGCCCCGAGATGAGGTTGATCAACGCCACGAACAGTGCAGCGCCGGCGATCGTGAAGATCAAGGGCATGCGGGTGTCACGGATCGTGAGCACGAGCGGGTCCTCCAGATCGAGCTGCTGCTCCAACCAGCGCCCCAGCAGTGCCCCGATGAAGCCGGTAGCGATGGAGCCGAGGCAGCCCATCTGCTTGCGCCCGGCTATGGCGGCGCCGATCGACCCCAGGATCGACGCCACGACGAGGAGGAACAGAAACCCGAGCAAGCGCCCTAGAGCAGTTCGTCGAGATCGTACGAGCAGGCGGGATGCCGCAGCTTCGAGAGGGCGCGTCCTTCGATCTGCCGCACTCGCTCACGGGTGATCCCGAGTCGCTTCCCGACGTCGGAGAGGGTCCGCGGGTTCTCTCCGTCGAGTCCGTAGCGGAGCACGATGATCTCGCGTTCTCGGAGGTCGAGCATGGTGAGTGCCTGCTCGACGTGGTAGCGGCGAGCCGTGTCGGCCACGGCGGTGAACGGATCCTGAGCTTCGTCGTCCTCGACGAAGTCGCCCAGCTGGGCGTCGCCGTCCTCACCGACGGGGCGATCCAAGGAGACCGTGTCGGACGGCGCCTCGCGCGCGATCCGGATCTTCTCCTCGTCGAGTCCGCTCATGTCGGCGATTTCTTCGATCGTGGGCGGCCGGCGCAACTGCTCGGTCAGGGTCAGCTCAGTCTCCTGGACCGTGCGGACCACATCGACCATGTGGACGGGCAGCCGGATGGTGCGGCCATGATTGCCGAGGCCGCGGGTGATCGCTTGCCGGATCCACCACGTTGCGTAGGTGGAGAACTTGAAGCCCTTCCGCCAGTCGAACTTCTCGACGGCGCGAATCAGCCCCAGGTTGCCTTCCTGGATCAGATCGAGCAGATCGAGGCCCCGGCCGGCGTAACGCTTGGCGATCGAGATGACCAGCCGCAGGTTGGACCGGATGAACTCAGCCTTGGCATCCTCGCCCTCGTGGACGGCGCGGTACAACTTGGCGCGCTGAGCCGGACTCAGCCTCTCGCTCTGAAGCTCTTGCTCGGCGCGGCGGCCGGCCTCGATAGCGCGCGCCAAGCGGACCTCGTCCTCGGCCGTCAGGAGGTTGTGGGCGGCGACCTCTTCCAGGTACATGCCCACGCCATCGGAAATCAACGTTTCCTTGGCACTGTTGGCCACAGCTTCCCTCCTTTCAGAGACCCCCCTCGGCCGGGTGGAAGCCAACGTGACGGTAACACAGCGGGTCAGACGCCCGCAATCGATTGCTAATCTGCTGCCCGAATCGGAGCAGGACCTCGCCGCGGAGGCCGAGGCACGCCGAGGAGTTCGTTTTGAGAAGGGTCGCATTGCTGGTCTTGGTGCTCGCCACGGCGTGCGCCGGCCCTTCGGTGTTGGTCGTCGGCGAGTCCGTACGCTCCCCAGAACCACCGCCAGAGCTGCTGAACGTCAGCGTGTTCGCCGGCGACGACGGCTCGCCGCTGGCCGCCTCGGTGACCTTCGAGGAAGACACCCAGCTCACGGACCGCAACGGTGTGGCCAGTGCCATATGGCGCGACCGCCCACTGACCATCCGGGTCGAAGCTGACGGGTTTCACCCGGGGAGCCAGGTGGTAGAGCTCCTCCCCGAGGACGGCCCGATCGAGATCGTGCTGGAGCCCGTGGTGCTCACCGGAACCGTCAAGGCCATGGACGGAAGGCCGTTGCCGTTCTCCAGGGTGGCGCTGGGTAGGGCATCGACCGTCGTCGACAGTCACGGTGGTTTCGAGCTGACGCGCGCCCTTCCCGGCGAGCTCACCGTGACCCGGCCGGCCTGGGAGGACGCCGTGATCGACTGGGACGGGATCACCCAGGAGATCGAGATCGCCCTGGAGCCCAAGATGGTCCGCGGGCTGCGAGTGGGCGCCGACAAGGTGGGCAATCCGTCTGAGTGGGCAACCATCCTCGAGCTCGCGGACAACTCGGCCATCAACGCGCTCGTGATCGACACGAAGGACGAGGGGGGGACGGTGTTCCACGACACCGGCGTCCGCCTAGCCCACGAGATCAATGCGGTGCAGGCGTTCTACGACCTCGACGACGTCATTGCCGACATGGATGCGCACGGGCTCTACAAGATCACGCGGATCGTGACCTTCCAGGACGAGCCGCTGGCGAGCGCGCGGCCTGAGATCGCAGCCACCGACCGTGAGACAGGGCAGCCATGGGAGAACTACAAAGGCCTGGCGTGGCTGGACCCCACCGACGATGAGTCATGGGAGTACGCGTTGGCGCTGGCCGAGGAGGCCTGCATCGCCGGCTTCGACGAGATCCAGTTCGACTACGTGCGCTTCCCGTCGGACGGACCCATCTCGACCCTGAGGTTCGACGCAGACATTCCAGGCGACTACTACTCGCCGGAGGCCCAGGAGCTGCGCGTCCAGACCATTGCTCGATTCCTGGAGGCTGCACACGCCGTGTTGAACCCGCTCGGGTGCGCGGTCGCCGCCGACATCTTCGCCATCACGTTGGAGAGTTCCACCGACGAGGGCATCGGGCAACGGCCCGGCCCGTTGTCGAACCATGCCGACGTTCTCAGCCCGATGATCTACACCTATACGTATGGCCCCGGTTGGAAGGGCTACGCCGATCCGAACGAGCATGCCGTGGAGTTGGTGGGAGGAGCGCTGGACGCAGGTATCCCGCGGATCGAGGGGTACAGCATCTACCGGCCCTGGATCCAGCGTGCATTCCTCGAGGACGAGGAGATCCTCGCCGTGCAGGACGTGGCCGAGGAGCGTGATCTCGGTTGGATGCTCTGGAGCGCCAACACCGTGTATGACGCCGCGTTCCTGCCGCAGGAGTGACGCTCGAGGAGCTCCATGCCGGCCTCGTCGCGTGCCGGCGCTGCCCCCGACTCGTTGCGTGGCGGGAGCGGGTCGCTCGGGAGCGGCGCGCCGCTTTCGCTGACGAGGAGTACTGGGGTCGGCCGGTGCCCGGTTTCGGTGATGGCCACGCCCAGATCCTGGTACTGGGTCTGGCGCCGGCGGCGCACGGCGCCAATCGCACCGGCCGTATGTTCACCGGGGATCGGTCCGGCGATTGGCTCTATCGCGCCATGCACCGAGCGGGGCTGACCAACCAGGAGACGTCGGTACACCGCAACGACGGGCTCGCCCTGGCGGGTGCCTACGTCACGGCGCCGGTCAAGTGCGCACCGCCTGCCAACAAGCCGGCGCCGGCCGAGCGCGATGCATGTGCATCGTGGCTGGAGGCAGAGTGGGCGCAGCTTGCCGATGTCGCGGTGATCGTGTGCCTGGGCGGCTATGCGTATCACAGCGCGTGGCGACTGCTTGCCGGCACGGGCGTGGCGTTGCCAAAGCCGCGCCCTCGCTTCGGTCACGGGGTCGAGGTGTCGCTTCCGGATGTGACGATCCTCTGTAGCTACCACTCGAGCCAGCAGAACACCTTCACCGGCCGGCTGACCGAGGACATGCTCGACGCAGTGTTCGCTCGTGCGGTGACCGTGGCGTCGAACGCCGGACCTATCTGACGACGTCTTCGAGGGCGTCGAGGCGGGCGGCTCGCTCCCACGCGTCCGCCAGATAGGGGTACGGATTCACTGCGGTGCCGTTGCGATGCAGCTCGAAGTGGGTGTGGGGGGAGGTCCATTCCGCGTTGCCGGAATCGCCCACCCAACCGATGACGTCGCCGGCGGCGACGAAGTCGCCCGGCTCCACGCTGAATGCCAGCGCCTCACCACCGCGGCCGTCGTCGGTGCCGGGCCGGTCGTTGTTCAAGTGCATGTACCAGGTGGTCCACCCATCGGCGTGCCGGAGCGTCACATAGTTGCCCGCGGTGCCGCGCCCGCTGCGCGTGTACTCCACGATGCCGTCGGCGACGGCAACCACAGGTATCAACTTCTCACTCATGATGTCGGTGCCCTTGTGGCGGCGGCCCCCGGAGCGGGCGTCGCCCCAATCGTCCTGGAACCGCGGATCCGAATCCTCATGGGGAAAGTACAAGAACACGAAGTCATCTTCGGTCGCAGTCGCAGGAAGCGCGGTGAGTATCGGGAGCGCCGCGGCGAGCGCGGCCACGAGCAAGGTTCGCATGTCGTCTGGCCTCCATGGTGTTGCGCGCCCTCCGTCTCACCAGGGCGCGAAAACCTGGTCTGTGTGATGTGCGGTCCGGGCACCCTAAAGGGCTTGTGTATGAAGGCAAATCGAGCGGCGCTACGCGAGTCGATATTCGCGGAGCACCCGGTGGCCGCTCTCCACCGGCAGAACGTCGGCACCGTGCCGGGTCAGACGCTGCAGGCCCCCGGTGGCGGCGCTCAGCGCCGGTCGCTGACCTGCAGCGCAGCGTGATCGATGATCTGTTCCGAGAACACCTCGAGGTGGGCCGGGTGCGGCGCTGCGCCGGTGAGGTGGGCGAGCAGATCGAGCCACGCCGCTTCGGACGAGGCGCCGAAGTACACCAAGGGGCCGTTGCGGACCGCCGCCGGCGCGCCGTCGAGGTACGTGCCGCCGCCATAGCGGGCCAGCACCTCGCCCCCCTCGCTCAGCACGTCGGTCCATGGTCCGGCGGGTGTCGCTCCGACGGTCACGTCCATCGTCTGGCTCAGCGATTCGACGACCCGGCTGCCCAGTCGCTCCGTCAAGTGCGCCGGTGTCGGGTGGGGCCACCAGGCGTCTTCGGCGTCCTTCATCAGGCTGCGCGGTCCCAACACCACCGTGGTGCCGGCACGAAGCGCCGAGTCGATGGATGCGATCCGCTCCGCTGTCACGAGGTGCAGTGCCGGCGCCACGACGAGGTCGTATCCGCTCAACCGTCCGTTTGGCGCCACCACGTCCACTTCGAAGCCGAGCCGGCGCGCCGCGGTATACGCGGCGAGGACGAGGTCGGCGTGGCGGAGGCCGGCGCGGTGTGGATCGATCTCCAGCGCCCAGGCATCCTCGTACGAGTACAGCAGGGCGACCGACTTGTCGGGGCGGATCGAGAAGCCGGCCAGCTCGGTGGCCAGCTGATGCACCTCGTCGAACCCGCGGTCGGGCGTGCCGTCGTGGCGGAGGAGCCCACTGTGGTACTGCTCCTGGCCGTGCCGGGCGGCGCGCCACCGGAAGAACAGCAGGCGCTCGATGCCGTGCAACGCGGCCTGCCACGCCCAGACCCGCACCTGATTCGGCGGCACGGGCGGGTTGGTGGGCGTCCAGTTGATGGGGCCGGGCTGCTGCTCCATGACCCAGGCGCGGCCGGCGGCGCCGGTGGCGAGGTCGAGAGTGAATGCCGTGTCCATGGGCCCCGACTTGCCGTGCGGGTAGTTGTCGAACGACGAGATGCCACCCAGGGCGGCGAGAGCGTGGGCGTCGACGTCGAGGTCGCCGAGGTACACGTTGGTCGTGATGTCGCGTCCCGGCGAGCCGTGGCGGATGATGTCGTACTGCTCGGTGAGCGCAGCGACGGCGCGTTGTGAGGCGAAACGCCGGTGCGCCAGCAGGAGTGCAGGATTGTGGGCCGTCATCGTGGGGATGGGCAGGCGGACGGCTCCAAAGGACGGGTAGGTCTGCGACCAGAAGGCGGTGCCCCACGCCTCGTTCAGCTCACCGATGGTGTCGAATCGGCTCGCCAGCCACGCAATGAACGCCTCCTGGCATCGATCGCACCAGCACCGGGCCGAGTCGTGATTGCCCGGCTCGTTGTCCACCTGCCAGGCGGTGATGGCTTGGTGACTCCCGTAACGTTCGACGAGGAGCTCCACGATGCGGGCCGACTCTTCCCGATAAGGCGGCGCCGGGCAGGTGTGGCGGCGACTCCCGTAGGCCCGGCGGCGGCCGTCGGGGCCGACCCCGAGGATCTCGGGACGTTCGATCGCAAGCCAGGTCGGTGGGGTGGCGGTCGGGGTGCCGAGGATGATCTCGAGGCCGGCATCGGCGAGGATGTCGACGACCCGATCGAGCCACTCCCATGTGAAGCGGCCCCGGCCGGGCTCGTAGCTCGACCAGGCGAACTCACCGATCCGGACGTACTGGAGGCCGGCGTCGACCATCATCGCAGCGTCCCGCCGCCATCGAGACGCCGGCCATTGTTCGGGGTAGTAGCACACGCCCAGTTGCACGGCGGCACCCTACCGGCGCTGATTTGGTAGGTCCTGCGCCAGGGGTATCCTGCCGTCCCCCGTCCTTCACCGAGGAGTATCCGTGTTCGATCAAGCCGCGGCAGAGCGTGCCTCCGCCGGCGCCCCCGAATGGGTCGCCGAGCGCCGCGCCCAGGCATATGCCGCGTTCGAGAAGCTCGATATGCCCACGTCGCGAGAAGAGGTGTGGCGCTATCTCGATCTCGACTTCCGGCTCGATGAGTACGGCCTCGCCGCCGAGCCCGGCCCGTCTCAGGAGGCATCGCCCCTTGGTGGGCTCGCCGATCCCGCTGGCACCGCCAGGGTCGTCGACGGCTTCCCCGTGGCATGCGAGGGCGGAGCCGATGGCACCGTCTTCACGCCCCTGACCAGGGCTCTCGTCGACCACGAGGATCTGGTGCGCGGTGCCTATGGCCAGGGGGTTCCGATGGACCTCGACGTGTTCTCGGCGGCCCACCACGCCTTCGGCGCAGACGGCGTCTTTCTCTACGTGCCGGCGGGGGTCAACGCGTCGCGTCCCTACGTCGTCGATGTCCAGGCAGTGACCGCCGGAGTGGCCTCCTTCCCCCGGATGACCGTGGTGGTCGAGGACAACGCCGATGCGTCACTCGTCGTCAACTACCGGTCCGCCGATTCCGTCGACGCACTGGTGGTGCCGCAGCTCGAGGTATCGGTTCGGGACAACGCCCGCTGCTCGATATCGGTGGTGCAGGAGTGGGGTTACCAGACGACGTCGATTGCCCAGGCACGGCTCGTGGCCGGACGCGATGCGTTCCCGCGCCTCACCGAGGTCGGGTTGGGAGGCCGCCTCTCCCGGCTCCATCTCACGGTTGATCTCATGGGTCGTGGATCCTCGGCCGAGATCATCGGGGCGTACTTCGGTGAGGACAGCCAGACCCTCGACTACCGCTACTTCATGAACCACGTCGCTCCCAACACGACCTCGGAGATGTTCCTCAAGGGGGCGGTGGAAGACGAAGCCCTCTCGGTGTTCACCGGCATGATCCGCATCGAGCCCGAGGCACAACGAACCAACGCGCACCAGACCAACCGCAACCTGATCCTGTCCGACGGTGCCAGCGCTCAATCGGTGCCCAACCTGGAGATTCTGGCCAACGACGTGCGGTGTGGCCACGGCTCTACCGTCGGACCGCTCGACGAGGAGCAGCGCTACTACCTCATGAGCCGCGGACTGGATGCCGAACGTGCCGACCGGCTGCAGGTGCGGGGGTTCTTCGAGGAGGCCATCGCACGCTTCCCCCAGCGTGAGCTGGCCGGCCCGGTGCGTACCGCCATGAATCGCAAGTTCGTCGAAGCTCAGGAAGAGGGCCGGGTATGACTGCAAACGACGCCTTGCCCGCAGCGGGTGAAGAGCAGCGCATCGAGATCGCGCCGCTCGCCGACCTGCCGGAGGGCCGCGGTGTGAGGGTGGAGACGGCGGGCCATCGCATTGCGCTGTTTCGCATCGAGGACTCGGTGTACGCCATCGGTGACCGCTGCAGCCATGCGGAAGCCTCGCTGGCCGAGGGTGAGGTGTTCGGCACCGATGTCGAGTGTCCCCGCCACGGCTCCGAGTTCAGCCTGCTCTCGGGTGAGCCGGAGTCGCTGCCCGCCACCCGTCCGGTCCCGGTCTACGGCGTCGAGGTGGTCGATGGTGTCGTGTTCGTCCGTCTCGTTCCTGGCGAGGAGGAGTCGTGAGCGTCGCGCTGGAGGTACAGAATCTGCGGGCTTCGCTGGGGGATCTCGAGATCCTCAAGGGCGTCGACCTCGAGGTGCCCTTCGGTGAGGTGCACGTGCTGATGGGTCCCAACGGTTCCGGGAAATCGACGCTCTGCCATGCGCTCATGGGCAGGCCCGACTACACCGCCGCCGGCTCGGCCGTCGTGGACGGCGTCGAGCTGCTGAGTCTCGATGTCGACGAGCGCGCTCGCGCCGGCCTGTTCGAGGCCTTCCAGTACCCGGTCGAGGTCCCGGGCGTCTCCTTGGACGACCTCATCGCGGAGATGGCCCAGGTCGCGTCCGATCGAGAGGCCTTCCGGGCTCGCGTCGACGCCGGCGCGAAGCAGCTGGGCATGGAGGCCTTCCGGCGCCGCCCCGTCAACGTCGGTCTTTCAGGTGGTGAGAAGAAACGCTCGGAGATGTTCCAGCTCGCGGTCGCCGCCCCCAAGGTGGCCATTCTCGACGAGATCGATTCCGGGCTCGACATCGATGCGGTGCGAGAGGTGGCCGGTCTCGTGGAGTCGTTCCGCAGCCCTGAGGTCGCCGTCCTCATCATCACGCACTACAGCCGGATCCTGCGGTACATGCGGCCGGACCGTATCCACATCATGCTCGATGGCCGGATCGTGCGATCCGGTGGGCCCGAGCTGGCCGAGGAGCTGGAACGCAAGGGGTACGACGATATCCGTCGTGAGCTGGGGTTGACCAAGCCCGTCGACGAAGCCTCCGATCTGGGCGAGCTGTTCGGATGATCGAAGTCGGGTCCCCCGTTCCAGAGGTCACGGTCCACACCGCGGACGGTGTCCGATCACTCGAGGAGCTGATCACCGCGCCCACGCTGCTCGTCTTCTTCAAGCGGGACTGCGACACGTGCGTTGCCAGTCTGCCCGTGTTTCATCATTGGACCGGATATGCCCCGGCGGTGCAGGTGCTGGCGGTGTCCCAGGACGATCCCGCGGACACCGCCGAGTTCTTCGCCGAACTCGGCATCGACATGCCGGTCGTGTACGACCCGCCTCCGTACGACGCAAGCGAAGCGTTCCAGCTCCTCTCCGTCCCCTCGCTGGTGTTGGTGGAGGATGGCGGCGTCACGTGGGCATCGGAGGGCTGGCAAGCCGCTGCGGTCGAGGAGCTGGCCCTGGCGCTTGCTGCGCTCGCCGGCCGGGAGACCATCCTCGTCGGCGCCGACACGCTTCCGCTCTGGAAGCCCGGCTGAAGCTCGAAGAACGCCTCCTAGGTAGGAGGCCGGAGACCGGGGGATGGTCGGTAGTGTGTGCGCTCGTCCCCACAGGAATGGCACATGGGCGCCGAAGGTAGCGAGGAGTTCGGGTTCACCGACGCGGCCGACGCCCGCCGTTACCTGATCGACTACGCCAGGTTGTGGGGATCGTGGGTCGTGGCGATGGCACTGTTGTTCACCACGTCGGGCGCAGCCACCCTGGTGGCGGGGATCGGGGCGCTCGTTGCGTTGGTGGCGTTCGCCATTCCCATGCACGCCCGAGCTCGCCGGTTGGTGGAAGAAGACGAGGTCGTGGGGACGGGATGGCAGATCGCCACGGGACGCGGCACCAAGCGAGATCGAGCGCAGCGAGCGCTCACGTACGGTGAAGCTCCCCTGAAGGAGGCCCTGTCGCTGGCCGGGATGAGTGAGGCGTGGCTCTGGGCGCGCCGGTTCGTGGTGGCGTTGACGGTCGCCGTGTTGGTGCTGATGATCTTCCGGTGAGCCTCAGGGCGAGGCCGTGAACCGGCGTTCGAGCTCCTCGGCCACCACCTCGATGTCGAACTCATCCTGCACGCGCTTGCGGGCCGCCGCGGCCAGCGTGCGCGCCGCCGTCGGATTCTCGATGGCGGTGGCGATGGCATCGGCGAGCGCGGCGCTGTCTGCCGGTGGCACCACGTAGCCGGCGTCTTCCAGCAGTTCCGGGGTGCCCCCGACCGCGGTGGCGACGATCGGCACACCGAAACCGGCGGCCTCCATGAGCGACACCGGGATGCCCTCGTGCAGGCTGGGGAGCACGACCAGGTCGTAGCGGCCGCCGGCGTACCGCGACAGCAGCTCGTCGTGAGGGATGTTGCCCGCCACGGTCACGTAGCCCGTCAGGCCGCGCGCCGCGATGTCGCGTTCGATGGGCTCTCGCAGCGGTCCGTCGCCTGCCAGCGTGACGCGAAAGGAGAGGCCGCGATCGCGAAGCTCGGTCAGGGCCGGCAGCAGGTAGTGGTGCCCTTTGACATCGCGAAGGCCGGCAGGGCACAGGATGCGCGTGACGTTTTCGTCGCCGGGACGGGCGGGTTGGGCGGGCACCTCGATG